>UQUC01000051.1 GCA_900544105.1 uncultured Oscillibacter sp.
TTTCTGTGTTCAGGTGAAAATGAAAAAAATAGCCATAGAAAAATGTAACTTTTTGCCCTGAAAAGTTATGGGCAAAATAACGGACGAATGTCTACATTTTTTTAGTCCCTCCCAAAAAAAAAGAGAAAATTTGACGGATTCCGTCAATCCTTCTTATAATGAGTCGTCTCGTGAGGCGAGAAAATTCGGCAAGTGCCGAGATGAAAAGAGGAAGACTAAATGGAAAAATATCTTGTTTTAGCAACCTTTGTCGGGTCAATCATCGCGCTGCTGTTTGCCCTCATCACCGGCAAGCGGGTTCTGAGCTACGAGGAGGGCACTCCTCTGATGAGCAAAATCTCCCGCTCCATCCGCGAGGGCGCCAACGCCTATCTGCACCGGCAGTATACCGTGGTGGGCATTTTCTTTGCCTGCATGGTCGTGGTGCTGTGCGTCATGGCAGGGTGCAAGCTGCTGACCTGGTTCGTACCCTTTGCATTCCTGACCGGCGGCTTTTTCTCCGGTCTCAGCGGCTTTGTGGGCATGCGCATTGCCACAAAGGCCAACTGCCGCACCGCCAATGCCTGCCGCGACGGGCTGAATAAGGGCCTGCGTGTGGCGTTCTCCGCCGGCAGCGTTATGGGCTTCACCGTGGTAGGTCTGGGCCTGCTGGACATCTCCGTGTGGTTCCTGCTGCTGCGCTTTGTCTTCAAGCTGGAGGCGGCGGACATCACCAGTGCTATGCTGACCTTCGGCATGGGCGCCAGCTCCATGGCCCTGTTTGCTCGTGTAGGCGGCGGCATCTTCACCAAGGCCGCCGATGTGGGCGCGGACCTTGTGGGCAAGGTGGAAGCGGGCATCCCCGAGGATGACCCCCGCAACCCCGCCGTCATCGCCGATAACGTGGGCGACAACGTGGGGGACGTAGCCGGTATGGGCGCAGACCTGTATGAGTCCTATGTAGGCTCCATCATCTCCGCCTCCGCCCTGGGCGTAGCCTCCTTCTCCGGTCAGGCCTTCAAGGCCATGGCCATTCCCATGGTCATGGCAGCCGTGGGTATTCTCTGCTCCATCATCGGCTCCTTCTTCGTCAAGACCGATGAAAATGCCGACCAGCGCACTCTGCTCAAGGCCCTGTCCCGGGGCACCAACCTGGCCGCCATCCTCATCGCCGTCATCTCCTTTTTCCTGGTCTGGGCGCTGCTGGGCATTGAGCATTGGGGCCTGTATGTTGCTATTCTCTCCGGCCTGGTGGCCGGCGTGCTCATCGGCAAGGCTACCGAATACTATACCTCCGATACCTATAAGCCCACCCAGGAGCTGAGCAGCAAGAGCCAAACCGGCTCCGCCACCATCATCATCGGCGGCCTGGGCCTGGGTATGCTGTCCACAGCCATTCCCATCATCATCGTGGCCGTCTGTATTCTGCTGGCCTTCTTCCTGTCCGGTGGTGCGGCCAGCACGAGCATGGGTCTGTACGGCATCGCCCTGGCCGCCGTGGGTATGCTCTCTACCCTGGGCATCACCCTGGCCACCGACGCCTACGGCCCCGTGGCTGATAACGCCGGCGGTATCGCCGAAATGGCCGGCCTGGAGCCGGAGGTACGTACCCGCACCGACGCCCTGGATTCCCTGGGCAACACCACCGCCGCCACCGGCAAGGGCTTCGCCATCGGCTCCGCCGCCCTCACCGCCCTGGCCCTCATGGCCTCTTATATTGAGAAGGTCAAGGAGGTGGGTGTCTCCGTCACCTTTGAGGATTTCTCCCTGATGAATCCCGTGGTGCTGGTGGGCCTGTTCATCGGCGCGTGCTTGCCCTTCATCTTCGCGGCACTGACCATGAACTCCGTGGGCCGCGCTGCCCAAAGTGTGGTGCTGGAGGTTCGCCGCCAGTTCCGGGAGATCGCCGGCCTGATGGAGGGCAAGGCGGATCCCGAGTACGCCAAGTGCGTGGACCTGTGTACCCGGGCCAGCCTGAAGGAGATGGTCCTGCCCACGGTCATCGCCGTGGTCACCCCCATCGTGGTGGGTATGATCCTGGGCTTCAAGGGCGTTGTGGGCCTGCTGGCCGGTGCCACCGTCACAGGCTTCCTCATGGCCATCTACATGGCCAACGCCGGCGGTGCGTGGGACAATGCCAAGAAATATATCGAGGCCGGCAATTACGGCGGCAAGGGCAGCGACAGTCACAAGGCCGGCGTGGTGGGCGACACCGTGGGCGATCCCTTCAAGGATACCTCCGGCCCCTCCATCAACATCCTCATCAAGCTGATGACCGTTGTTTCTCTGGTGTTCGCATCCATCTTCTCTGCCAGCGGCCTGCTGTAAGAGAACTGTCAGAATTCAGCAAGCTTTTCAGACCGGGCTTCCGTTCATGCGGAGGCCCGGTTTTTATTGTCTGTCAGATCGCGGTGGAAAAGCATTGGCGTTCTGTATTCTTTTTTTACACATGGTGACGACCCTTGACAGAGTAATCGTTTGCCGGTATAATATCAACGAAAAACCGTCAAAATGCCGGTCGAGCCCAGGAAAAACCGGCAAAATTCGGAACGAATGGAAAAGGAGAGCGGACTATGATCTATTCCAGCGAAGTACAGCGTATGTGCCCGGTGGCCAAGGGCGCGTATCACGGACCGGCCCCCATCCCTGAAGAAGGTAAGTGGGTCCAGGCTAAGGAGATCAAGGACATCAGCGGTCTGACCCACGGCATCGGCTGGTGTGCTCCTCAGCAGGGCGCCTGCAAGCTGACCCTGAACGTGAAGGAGGGCATCATCGAGGAGGCGCTGGTGGAGACCATCGGCTGCTCCGGTATGACCCACTCCGCAGCTATGGCATCTGAGATCCTCATCGGCAAGACCCTTCTGGAGGCATTGAACACCGATCTGGTGTGCGACGCCATCAATACCGCTATGCGGGAGCTGTTCCTGCAGATCGTCTACGGCCGCAGCCAGACGGCCTTCTCCGAGGGCGGCCTGCCTGTGGGCGCTTCCCTGGAGGATCTGGGCAAGGGCCTGCGTTCTCAGGTAGGCACCATGTTCGCCACCAAGGAGAAGGGTCCCCGCTATCTGGAAATGGCAGAGGGCTATTGCACCCGCGTGGCTCTGAACAAGGACAGCGAGATCATCGGCTATGAGTTTGTGAACCTGGGCAAGATGATGGAAGCCGTCAAGAAGGGCGTGGACGCCAACGAAGCCCTGGAGAGCGCCAAGTCTCATTACGGTCAGTGGGACAGCGCCGCCAAGTACATCGATCCCCGTCAGGAATGAGATAAGAGGAGGAATTGGAAATGGCTCTGTTTGAAAGCTACGAGAGAAGAATTGAGAAAATCAATTCCGTCCTGTCTCAGTACGGAATCTCCAGCGTGGAGGAGTGCCGGGAGATCTGCAAGGCTGCCGGCTTTGATCCCTATGAGATCGTGAAGGGCATCCAGCCCATCTGCTTTGAAAATGCCTGCTGGGCCTACTGTGTCGGCGCGGCCATCGCGCTGAAGAAGAATGTCAAGACCGCCGCCGAGGCCGCCGAGACCATCGGCATCGGCCTCCAGTCCTTCTGCATCCCCGGCTCTGTGGCCGAGGACCGCAAGGTAGGCTTGGGCCACGGCAATCTGGGCGCTATGCTGCTGCGGGATGAGACCAAGTGCTTCGCATTCCTGGCGGGCCATGAGTCCTTTGCCGCCGCCGAGGGTGCCATCGGCATCGTCCGCAACGCCAACAAAGCCCGGAAAGAGCCGCTGCGGGTGATCCTGAACGGCTTGGGCAAGGACGCCGCCCAGATCATCAGCCGTATCAACGGCTTCACCTATGTCCAGACCCAGTTTGACTACTACACCGGCGAGCTGAAGATCGTCCGGGAGGTGGCCTATTCCGATGGCGAGCGGGCCGCAGTCCGCTGCTACGGCTGCGATGATGTCCGCGAGGGCGTAGCCGTCATGCACCACGAGGGCGTGGATGTGTCCATCACCGGCAACTCCACCAACCCCACCCGGTTCCAGCACCCCGTGGCCGGTACTTATAAGAAGGAGTGCATCGAGCAGGGCAAGAAGTACTTCTCCGTGGCCTCCGGCGGTGGCACGGGCCGTACTCTGCACCCCGACAACATGGCTGCAGGCCCCGCTTCCTACGGCATGACCGACACCATGGGCCGTATGCACTCCGACGCTCAGTTTGCCGGTTCTTCCTCCGTCCCCGCTCACGTGGAGATGATGGGCTTTCTGGGCATGGGCAACAACCCCATGGTCGGTGCGACTGTGGCTGTGGCCGTTGCTGTTGCTGAGAGCAAGAAGTAAACGGAAAATCCTGAAACAATAAAACAATAGGGACTTTTTCTGACACATACAAAAAGCCACCCGTTTCGTGAAGAAACGGGTGGCTTTCTTATCAAAAAACGCAGATTCGAGTTCAGGAGAGCAGCATCCGGTCATTGCTCAGGGTCTTGCCGGTTCCGGCCTTGAACCGGTGGATCAGATCCTCTACGGTCATGCCCGCCCGGTCAGCGCCGGAAACGTCCAGCACGATCCGGCCGTCAGCCATCATCAATGTCCGGGTCCCCAGATCCAAAGCCTGCTGCATGTTGTGTGTCACCATCAGGCAGGTGATATTTCCCTCCGCTACGATCCGCTTCGTCAGTTCCAGCACCTTTTCCGCTGTGCCGGGATCCAGGGCGGCGGTGTGCTCGTCCAGAAGCAGGAGCCAGGGGGGATTCATGGTCGCCATCAGCAGCGTTAGCGCCTGCCGTTGGCCGCCGGAAAGCAGCCCTACCGGCTGATTCAGCCGATCCTCAAGCCCCATGTCCAGAAGGGCCAGCCGGTCGCGGAAACGGCCTCGGTCCTTTTGGGTCAAGCAAGAAAACCAACCGCCATTTCCCGCTGCCAGCGCCAGATTTTCCTCAATGGTCATATTGGGAGCGGTCCCCTTCAGGGGATCCTGGAACAGGCGGCCGATCCGCTTTGCCCGTTTGTATTCGGGAAGAAAGGTCATATCGTGACCGCCTACGGTGATAGCGCCTTCGTCCACATAAAAGCTGCCGGCGATGGCGTTGAACAGGGTGGACTTGCCTGCGCCGTTGGAACCGATCACCGTGACAAATTCTCCCTTGTTCAAATGGAGAGACAGGTCCGTGATGGCCTTTTTCTCGTTGACGGTGCCGGGGTTGAAGGTCTTGGAGATGCGTTGAATGTCCAGCATGTCAGTTCCCTCCCTTTCCGGCGGCCAGCTTCCGCTGCTGGAAGGCCACCCACTTTTGGATACTGGGGGCGGCGATGGCCAGAGCCACGATGACGGCCGTCAGCAGTTTCAGACACTCCACCGGTACGACCTTGGTGTAAAAGACAACGGCGTAGATAAACCGGTAGATCACGGAGCCTATCATCACCGCCAGCACGCCCTTGGTAACAGTCCGGCGTCCCAGAACCGTTTCACCGATGATGAGGCAGGCCAGGCCGATGACCACGATGCCGGTGCCGGAGTTGATGTCCACCGTTTTTTGATACTGGCCCACCATGGCCCCGGAAAGGGCTGTCAGGGCGTTGGATACGCACAGTCCTACCGTGACGGTGAACGCCGGGTTCAGGGACGAGGCCCGCACCATGTCGGGATTATCGCCTGTGGCCCGGATGGAAAGGCCCATGCGTGTTTTCAGAAATGCCAGCAGCAGCACGCCTGCCAGAATGGTGACGGAAGCCGCCAGCAGCAGCTCGTACCAATCGCTGCCGATGCCGCTGTCCCGCAGAAGGGTAAAGACTGTGCTGCCTCCCAGCAGACTTTGGTTGGCCTTCCAGCCCATCGCCATCAGATTGATGGTGTACAGGCCCGTGTTGGTAACGATGCCCGCCAGAATGGAGGGGATCCCCAGGCGGGTCTGCAAAAAAGCGGTGACGAACCCGGCGCAGCTGCCCGCCAGCATAGCGGCAGGAATGGCCAGGATCGGGTGTCCCCCGGCGGCCAGCGTGACAGAGACCGCCGCCCCAAGGACAAAGCAACCATCGGTGGTCATATCGGCGATGTTCAAGATCCGGAAGCTCAGAAACAGGGCCATGGCCACCAAAGCGTATAAAAAGCCCAGTTCCAGAGCGGTTTGTGTGATCATCAGCAAGAGAATGCGCTCCTTTCATGCCGCTGCCCCCGGCAGCAGGCCGGGGGAGCGGGGCGGGGAATTTGACTGGATCAGTCCTTGGTGGTGCTGACCTCTAACACCTCGCCCATGCTGTCGAAGCAGGCGTAGTCGGCCTGCTTGCCGATGAGGGCACAGGTGTCTGTGTTGACGGTGATGATGCCGCCGTCCATCAGGTAGTAGTCCTCCATGCCATACATGCCCTCGGTCATGGCGGTGTAGGCCAGGTCAGCGGTCTGGGTGCCCAGGTCGGTGTAGTTCACGCCGCAGGTGGCATAGGCGCCGTTGCGGACGAAGGAGTCAGCGCCGGTGTAGTGGGGGATGCCGTTTTTGGCAAGATCTTCATAGATAGCCAGCTCTGCGGCCATGATGACGTTATCGGTAGGAGTAAACACGGCGTCCACACCGGCAGCGATCAGGGCGGAGGCGGCAGCAACTACTTCATCGTTGGTATTGGCGGTCTGTTCAACATACTCGATGCCCTTAGTATCCAGATAGGCCTTGGCGTCGGCAATGGGCTTGGCAGAGTTGGGTTCAGACAGGGAGTACAGCAGGCCCACCTTTGCGACAGAGGGATTCTGAGCGAACATCATATCCATGATGAAATTGGTATTCAGGGCGTCGCTGGTGCCGGTAACATAGTCGATCCCGGTCAGCTTGGCGGTTTCCGGGTCGGAGACGGCGGCGTAGACCACAGGGGTCTTGGTCTCCTCGGCGGAGAGGGCGGCGATCTGGGCGGCGGTGGTGGCGATGGGGATGATGGCATCCACACCGTCGGCAATGGCCTGGTCGGAAAGCTGCTTCAGGGTGCTCTGGTCGTTTTGGCCGGAAGTGATGTCATACTCAATGGTGATGCCGTTATCGGCGGCGATCTTGTCCAGCTCTGCGGCCACGGCGCTGGCGATCTCGTCCAGAGAGGCGTGGTCCAGCTGCTTGATGATGACCACCTTGTAGGCCTTGGTCTCGGTATCGGCGGGTTCGGTGGTGCTCCGGTCCGCAGAGGGGTCGGCCTTACTGCCGCAGGCGGCCAGAGACAGGGTCATGGCACAGGCAAGAGTCATGGTCAGGAACTTCTTCAGCATGTTGGTTTTCATTTTGGCTTCCTCCAAAAATATAAAATGTTTGAGTGGCAGATGACCGTTTTGGCTGTGCCGGGGCCAAACGGAAATAAAAAAACAGCCTTTGCCCCACTCATGGGACAAAAGCTGATGCTTCTGCGATACCACCCAAATTGACGTTTACACGCCCACTCGCTTACGCGTACCATCATACGCGCCCCGATGGATAACGGGTGGGATTCCCGTCGGCCTCTACTTGGTTTCCCGTTCGGACCGCCCTCCGAAGTCCATTCGCCAGCCGACTCCTGCTCCGATCCCACCGCCCGGAACTCTCTGAAAGGTCATCTTGACTGGGTACTGCTCTCCGTCATAGGTTTGCTGTGATTTCCTTGTTGTGCCGTATTATAGGCGCGGTGGTTTGGAATGTCAACTCCCTCTCTGAAATTTGATGAAGTTTCCAATAAAAAGCGGACGTCTGCTGAAATCTCCGTCCGTTCCCACAAAAATTAAGGCAAAACAATTCTCTGACCTTCCTCGGTAGGCTCCTATAAAAAGCATCAGCCCCCGCTTGTTCCAACGACAAACGGGGGCTACTTCTGCTGAATTTCTTTCAATACGGTTACCTCTACTTCCATCTATCTGCCATTGAGAGCTGAAACACTGCCTGCCAATCCATGAAGCACCGTGCGTACAGAATTCATGTCTCACGCGATCCCATAAATGATGTGCTTCGTATTTGACCTTCCGGTAACGCTCTCCGGCGAAGAAAGAGGGTTTCCCATCGAGGGTTTTCTCTCCCTCTTTGTGTCTATAATATATAATGATATTGGAGATAAGTCAATAGCTTTTGTGCAATTTCAACGTTTTTGACAAAAAGATCTGCGGTGGACAAGCAGGTCGCACAAAGGTGGACCTATCTGCCGAAGGCCGCCAGCAGAGCGGACAGGGAAAGGCCCTCCGTCTGCCAGAACTGCTCCAGCAACGTGGCCAGATTGTCCTCATCGTGTTCGATCTCCCGGCTGAACAGCCGCAGGGCCTCCGGCAGTCCTACAAAACGGGAAAGGCGGTCCACCACCAGTACCCCCAGCGCGCAGAACTGCGCCCGCCCCAGCAGGTCTCCATCGTTGACGGCCTTCAGCAGATACCGGAAGGCGAAGTACACGGCGATACGTTCCAGCTTTTCCGGGTCTTGAGGAGCGAAGCTGGGCAATTCCGGCGCTTGCTCCCATTGCTTCAGCAGCGCAAGCCAGTCCGGTTCCAGAATTTCCAGGTCCTGTAAGCACCGGCAGGCGGCAGCTTCCCAAGAGCCGGAACCGGCATCGGTTTCCGCAGAAATCGCCCAAGATCCCGAGCAGAAGGCGGTCAATTCCACCATGTTTTCACTGTCCAATAGTTGTTGGGCCTCCTCGGTGATGAACAGAAAGTCCCGCAGACGGGCCTTTAAGGAGCGGTTTCGGTCCCGCAAGAGATCCAGCAGGCGGTCCCGCAGAGGGACCAGCCAATTCAGCCATGCGTCCCCATCCTCCGTGGGCTGATTATCCTGACGCTCCAAGAAGGTCAGGGGGTCACGGCTGCCGAGCAGAAGCTCGTTGGCCTTGGGACAGGCGGCGGACAGAGTGATCTCCTGAAAGGGGCCGTAATCCTCAATAAAACGGGGATGCTCCCGGCAGGTGACAGAGGTGGCTTCCGATCCCAGGGCGCGGTGGATGTCGCAGAGGTTTTCCTGATTCAGAAAGGGGCAGCGGCGGCCCTCCAGCGGAAAGCAGACATCTTCTCCGTCCACTGCCATCGCACCCCGGAGACGCTCACCCAAGGCTCCCGGAAGCTGCTGATACCGCCGGACCGTGTCCTCATCCAGGACCACTTCCCATCCGATGCAACAGCTATGGGGACAAGCTCCCGCCAGACAGAAAAACTCATCAAAATAATCCGGAACACGCACCCGCATGGAAATCCCTCCTGAAACTGTCAGCTGTTCTTACAAAAAAGTTGCAAACGCAACAGATTTTATGAGCCTATTATACGATACTAAGAGCACAAAAACAAGCCTGTATAGCTGGGAAAAAAGGAGACACCCTATATGGTACGGAGAGTGATCGAAATCGACCGGGAAAAGTGCAACAGCTGCGGCGCCTGTGCCGATGCCTGTCAGGAGGGAGCCATCGGTATGGTGGACGGCAAGGCTGCGCTCCTGCGGGATGACTACTGCGATGGACTGGGCAACTGTCTGCCTCACTGTCCCACCAATGCAATCACTTTTGTGGAACGGGAGGCCGCCGCGTTTGATGAAAAGGCCGTTGCCGCCGCACAACTGATGAAAAAGGCGGCGTCGCTGAAGGGCAGCGCTCCCGTCACCCGTAGCGGCTGTTCCGGCAGCGTACCCTTACAGATGGGCTGCCCAGGCAGTCAGGCCGACACACTGCATCAGGGAACGGACACGGCTGCCCCCATGCGGTCTGCTCCGGTCTCCCGGCTCATGCAGTGGCCTGTTCAGATCAAGCTGCTGCCGGTACAGGCGCCGTTCTATCAGGGGGCCAAACTGCTGATCGCCGCGGACTGTACCGCCTTTTCCCGGGCGGATTTCCACGAGCGGTTTATGAAGGGCCGGATCACGCTGATCGGCTGTCCCAAACTGGACGAGGGGGATTACACGGAAAAGCTAACGGAGATCATCCGAAGCAATGACATCCGGGAGGTCACCATCGTCCGCATGGAGGTGCCCTGCTGCGGCGGTTTGCAGAGAGCGGCGGAAACGGCACTCCGGGAAAGCGGAAAGTTTTTGCCCTGGCAGGTGGTAACGCTGAGCCGGGACGGAACCATTCAGGAATAATGGAGGTAAATCGTATGAAAGCAACAGTGAACGAAAACTGCATCGGCTGCGGCCTGTGCGCGGGGACTTGCCCGGTGGTGTTTACCATGGGGGATGACGGCTTGGCCCACGGTGGAGAAATCCCGGCCAACCAGCAGACCGAGGCAGAGACCGCCCGGGACGGCTGTCCTGTCAGCGCTATCAGCATTGAGGACTGACGACGGAAAGATCTGCCAAACGTCTTTAGCAGTCTATTCTGAATCAGATCAACAACGCAGCCGTCTCCCGGATTTCTCCGGGAGACGGCTGTAAAACGATATGAAGTTTTGAGATCGACGGAGAAGTTGCCGGGGCAGCTCAGACCTTACAGGTCCAGCCGTGGGGATCGGGCTGCGTGCCCCACTGGATCCCGGTGAGGGTGTCGTACAGCTTCTGCGCCAGAGGGCCGGTTTGGAAGTTGTTGATGGTATATGCCTTGCCCTCGTAAGTCAGCTCGCCGATGGGACAGATGACGGCGGCGGTGCCAACGCACATAGCCTCCTCCAGCGTTCCATTGGCGGCGGCCTCAAACAGCTCGTCCACGGAGATGAGCCGTTCCTCTACGGGCATCCCCCAATCCTCAAACAGCTGGAGGCAGGAGCGCCGGGTGACGCCGGGGAGGATGGACCCGGTCAGCATGGGGGTGATGATCTTGCCGTTGATCTTAAAGACTACGTTCATGCCGCCGCCTTCTTCCACATACCTGTGCTCCACGCCGTCCAGCCACAGTACCTGAGAATAGCCATTGGCAAAGGCGCGTTCTCCGGCCCGGTTGGAAGCGCCGTAGTTGCCACCGCATTTGGCCTCGCCGGTGCCGCCCCGGACGGCCCGGACGTCCTCGGTCTCCACGATGATCTTCACCGGCTCCATGCCGTTATCAAAGTAGCTGCCCACCGGGGAGAGGATGATGATGAACTGGGCCGTGTGAACGCCGTGAAGCCCCAGCTTCGCATCGGTGCCGTACAGGAAGGGACGGATGTACAGAGAGGTGCCGGGATCAGAGGGGACCCAGCGCTCGTCAACCTTCACCAGCGCTTTAACGGCTTCCAGCGCATCCTCCGGGGGGACTACCGGCAGACCCAAGCGGATGGCGGAGTTCTTCATCCGCTCCATGTTGTCCCAGGGACGGAACAGCTGCACCTCGCCGTCAGGACGGCGGTAGGCTTTCAATCCCTCAAAAACCTCGGCGCCGTAATGGAACACACAGGCGGCAGGGGACAGGGAGATGTTCTGGAAGGGGACGATACGGGGATCGTACCAGCCTTTTTCATCGCTGTAATCCATGATGAACATGTGGTCGGTGTAGTGGATGCCGAAGCCCAGCTGATCCGAGGGAAGGAGCGTTCCGGGATGGGTCGTTTTCGTGATGCTGATATACATGGATGATACCTCCTGAAAAAATAAGAGTCTGTTGATAAAGTGGCAGATTTTCTGCGACGGTAAGGTAGGGCAGCCGTTAGCGGCTCCGCCTCTTTACGGATGCCGCATGCCCCTTGCGGGTAAAGAGTGTGTGCGGAACTGCGCCCGCAGGCGCGTTCCGGAGCGCAACCGCCGCAAGGCGGCTCTTGGCGCGGAGATAACCCAAGAAGGGATACACCGGCGACGCTTCGCCTGTTTCCCTGCGCCATTGGAATCAAACATTTTCAGAACTTTTGTAAAGTTCTGAAAATAAGTTCGAGTACGTTCAAATGCTCTATGCTTTGGTAGCCGGATGGCTGGGGGTGAAAGCAAACAGAAAAGCGGCCCTGTCGAATCGACGGAGCCGCTTGGTGTTTCAGGTCCGATCTTCAGAGGATCGAAGGGGAAACCGGGCGTTGTACCGGGATTCGACAAATGGGAAAATGATGTACCAGAATAATAATGGGTAAAATAATAATGGACGCCAGCAGCAGGCTGACGTCCAGAATCATAGCGATATTGGCGTGGGAAGAAGCTTCAGAGCAGACGGAAACAGCGCAGACTGCCTGCGCAGAAGCGTATGCAAAAGAGGAACCGGTCATGCAGGTCATCACGTGTCTCCGTCCTTTCATTCAAGTTGGGTGCAGTTTAGCACGGTGAAGGCGGTCCGTCAAGAGAAAATCACGCAAACGCCCATGAGATTGGCGGTGTGACCAACAGCTGCGTTTTAAAGGAAAAAGACTTTGTTTAAATTTGCGGAAACAGTTGCTGATAGGTCGGCCTTTTTAGATCCGGGAACGGGAAAATAGCCGGCGGCGGGGGCCCCTGTGGGAATTCAGCCATAATGAGAAAAACAGGCCGGGGCAAGAGGCTCTGGCGGATTGGACCCAACTATGAAACAGGCCTGTATCGGGATCCCTGCCCATGCGTGAGCAATGTCCCCTGCTCTACGATGTAGTTAGCGTAAAAAGTAGGGGTACGACGATTTGATGAAGCAGGTCAACCCGGAGGCGTACCAGATCACTCAAGCGTTGGCGCTGCTCACAGTGGGCAGCCTGAATATATCTCCCCACCGGACCAATACCAACATAAAAAGCCACATTCTCTGCTTTGACATTCAGCAGGGAACCACCAGAGAAAAGCGGCTAATTACCGGAGTGCCAAAGCTTTTTGCAAATTCCGGGTCGTGATGTTTGTGACCCCGCTTTGGAGAAACCACTCCAACTCTGACGGCTCGTTTACCGTCCATGCAGAGACGCCGATCCCCTCCTTTTTCAGCACTTCGATCAGTCGCCTTGTCACAAGTCCCTGATAGATGTTGATTGTGGAGATGCCGCTGGCATGATACATCAGTCCCAGTTTGATGTTCAGTCCAAACAGCGTGCCGATGCGGTTGACGAGACCGGAATCTCGGATGATGGTGATCATCGCATACACCACGCACATGGCAGGCACGAACCGGGGCAGCAAATACAGAGTTCCGATGGCCCGCGCGACTTTGGACTTGACAAACCGCAGATACAGTGCCAGCAGGTAGGCCACCACAATGGCGATCACCACAGTCATGAGCACCACGAACAGCGTATACAGGATATTCCGGATCTGCATAGGCTGCCATGATGGAGCAGGCCATGCTGTTTCGGCCGATTCAGTGATATAAGAATTATATCAAACCGATGGGTGGCCCCATTCGACTCTGTCAAGACAATGAAACGCAAAGCGATGTTTGACAGATAAAAGAACAGGAACTTCGGCTATGCCGGAGTTCCTGTTCTTTTATCTACGAAACTACTTTCGGGTAGAAATGCTACCTTTCCACCGGGGCGTCATCAGCCGCAGACCTCATTCGCTACGCGGCACAGCACATCGGGGTGGTTGGAGATGATGCAGTCCACGCCCCGGGCAATCATATCTTTCATGTTCTCTTCGTCATTTACCGTCCAGGTGTTGACCTTCATGCCCCGGCCGTGGAACAGTTCCATCAACTCCGGCTGATATTGCAGAAGCATATACCGGGGATGCATATTGTCAGCATTGGAGCGCTGGACATAATGTTCCATGTCCAGATAGGGCTTATCATACAGAAGGCCGGTTTCAATGTCCGGGCACAGCTCCTTGAAGTGCTGCATGGAGATGTGATTGAAGGAGGAAACGAATACCTGCTCCTGCATCTTGCGCTGGCAGATCTCGTCGATGACCCGTTGCTCCAGATCCTCGTAAAATACTTCGTAGTTTTTCAGTTCCATATTCAGCAGCATCTTGGTCTCCTTACAGAAGTCAAGCAACTGGCCGAAGGTCCAGATATGCTGACCTGCAAATTCCGGAGACTTCCAAGCACCGATATCCAGCGAGAGCAGTTCGTCATAGGTCATGTCCTTGATGAAGCCGGTGCCATTGGAGGTGCGCTCCACAGAGGCATCATGAAAAATCACCAGCTTGCCGTCTTTGGTGATGTGGACGTCGCTTTCAAAACCGTCGGCAGCAGTCTTTTCCACTGCCATCCGAAAGGCCAGAGGGCTGTTCTCCGGGTAATTGCCGGAAAAACCGCGGTGTGCAAGCAAAAGTGGGCGTTTCATATGATTCTCTCCTTACATTTAATAATAAAAGCGCATGACGACCCCGTCACACGCTTCTCTCAAAATCTCTAATCATATTATAGCTACATGAATAGGAAAATACAAGTGTTGGTGCAAATTAGATCTTCAGATTTTACTCTGGAAAACTTATCTCAAATTCGTTCGGCTCTTAATGGTGTTTTATGAAAAGCGGGCAACTCCGCAATAATAGAATACCCTCGATCCTCTGTCACTGAGCGAGGGTGAACAGCTTGCGCATTGGTAAACCGCAGATATTTAGCATCCTGAATACACAAAAGAACACAAATAAGAAGGACGCCGATATCTCTCGAATCCGTTGAAAACAATGCGGCGGAGGAATGTATTCAAAAAATGTCTCGAAGAAGAAATGCCCTACTGCAAGGTGAGATAAAAGAGTTGCGGTCTGGCATTGAAGAATTAAAGAAAATCTGGCATAATAAAGACGAATATAGGCAAGCGCAGGAAATCTTTTTGCCAACTACCGCACACGTTCTTGATTGCTACGACCGCATGACCCTAGAAGAAAAGAACCGCCTGTGGAAGCTGTTGATGGAAAAGATTACATACTATCGAGATCTGGAAAAACCGGATCGTATTGAAATCCATCTATATCCGCGCTTGGGAAGGCTTATCAGTATATCGTGAAAGAGTTTGTTGCATTATGAAGAACTGTTGTATAGGTGTGTTGGCCCATGTGGACGCCGGAAAAACAACCTTATCAGAAGCCCTGCTGTACCGGGCCGGAGCCATCCGCCGTCTGGGACGGGTGGATCATCAGGACGCCTTTTTGGACACCGACGCCATGGAGCGGCAGCGGGGCATCACCATTTTTTCCAAGCAGGCGGTGCTGGAACTGGGAGAGACCCGGGTGACGCTGCTGGATACCCCCGGCCATGTGGACTTTTCCGCCGAAATGGAGCGAACGCTGCAAGTGCTGGACTGCGCCGTGCTGGTGATCTCCGGCACTGACGGCGTACAGGGCCACACCCGGACACTGTGGGACCTGCTGGAGCGATATCAGGTGCCCACGTTCCTGTTCGTCAACAAGATGGATCTGGCGGGCGCGGACCGGGCGGCGCTGTTGGCCCACTTGAAGGATAAGCTCAGCGGTGGTTGCGTGGACTTCGGGGATCCGGATACCTTGCGGGAGGAGGCCGCCGTCTGCGACGAGGCGGCTCTGGAGCAATATCTGGAAACAGGAGAACTTCCGGAGGACATGATCTCCCGTCTGATCGGGGAACGAAAGCTGTTTCCCTGCTTCTTCGGCTCCGCGCTGAAGGTGCAGGGCGTGGACGAGCTGCTTGCCGGCGTGGAACGGTACGCCCCCCAGCCGGACTATCCGGCGGAATTCGGCGCCAAGGTATTTAAAATCACACGCGACCCGCAGGGCACCCGGCTGACCCACATGAAGATCACCGGCGGCGCGCTGCGGACCAAGGAACTGCTTACCGGCCGGGAGGGGGACACGATCTGGCAGGAAAAGGCAGATCAGCTCCGGCTCTATTCCGGGGCGAAATTCCGCCCCGTGGACACGGCAGAGGCCGGGACCGTGGTAGCTGTGACGGGCCTGGATCGCACCTTCCCCGGACAGGGGTTGGGGATCGAGCCGGACTGGTCCGGGGCGGTCTTGCAGCCGGTCCTGACCTACCGGGTGGAGCTGGCGGACGGCACGGACCCCCACACGGCACTGCAAAAGCTGCGACAGTTAGAGGAGGAAGACCCCCAGCTTCACATTGTCTGGAACAACGGGGAGATCCACGCTCAGCTCATGGGCGAAGTGCAGATGGAGGTTTTGCAGCGGCTCATCCGTGAGCGGCTGGGCATGGAGATCAGCTTCGGCACCGGGGCCGTCTGCTACCGGGAGACCATTGCCAACACTGTGGAGGGCATCGGCCATTTTGAACCCTTGCGGCACTATGCCGAGGTGCATCTGCTGCTGGAACCCAGTGAGCCGGGCAGCGGCATTACCCTCGCCTCCGTGTGCCCTACGGACAAGCTGGATCTGAACTGGCAGCGGCTGATCTTTACACATCTGTTGGAAAAACCTCATTTGGGGGTGCTGACCGGCTCACCCATCACCGATATCAAAATCACCTTGTTGGCGGGCCGTGCCCACGAAAAGCACACCGAGGGCGGCGATTTTCGACAGGCCACCTACCGGGCCGTGCGGCATGGGCTGATGCAGGCGGAAAGCGTGCTGCTGGAGCCGTGGTACCGGTTCCGGCTGGAGGTCCCCGCCCAGCAGGTAGGCCGGGCCATGACGGACTTGCAGCAGATGGGCGGCAAGGTGGATCCGCCGGAGACCGTGGGAGAGGAAACGGCTCTCACTGGTACGGCCCCGGTAGCGGGCCTCCGGGATTACGCCCGGGAGGTGGCGGTCTACACCCGTGGACAGGGGCGGTTGTCCTGCATCCCGGCGGGATATTTCCCCTGCGCGGAGGCGGAAGTCGTCACCGAGGCCATGGGCTACGACCCGGAGCGGGACGTGGAAAACACAGCGGATTCCGTATTTTGCTCTCATGGAGCTGGTGTGGTGATCCCATGGCGGGAGGTGGCCCAGCACGCCCAGGTGGACAGCGGCTGGCGCCCACAGGGGGCGGCGCCTGAACCGGAGAAAGCGGCTCCCCAGCGGCGGACCGTCAGCACCTACGCGGGGACGGCGGCGCAGGACCGGGAACTGCAGGCGATTTTCGAGCGAACCTACGGCGCTGTGAAGCGGCGGGAATTCATTCCGCCCAAAGCTCCCCGGCGTCCGGCGGCGGACAATTCCGAGGAGACCCGCCGGGCGCTGAAAAAGGCGTTCTCCGGTGAGGACTACCTGCTGGTGGACGGCTACAATATCATTTTCGCTTGGGACGAGCTGAAAAAGCTGGCGGCGGAGCATCTGGACGCCGCCCGGAAGAAGCTGTGTGATCTGCTGTGCGACTATCAGGGCTACCGGAAATGCCGGGTCATCCTGGTGTTTGACGCCTACAAGGTGAAGGGCGGTCTGGGCAGCGTGGAAAAATACCACAACATCACCATCGTCTACACCAAGGAGGCGGAGACGGCGGACGCCTATATTGAGCGGGCAACCTACGAGATCGGGCGGCAGCACCGGGTCCGGGTGGCCACCTCCGACGGGCCGGAGCAGATCATCATTCTGGGCCATGGGGCGCTGCGATTGTCGGCCTCCGCTTTCCACGAGGAAATGATGGAGGTCCAGAAGCAGATCGGAGATACCGTGTGGCAGAATAACCGGAAGAATGCCAACAGCGGCACGGTGCGGGCGGCGATGGAAAAGGCAAAGGAGGGCGGCGGATGCTGACAATACTCATAGCGGCGGCGGTTTTGGTCACCTGCGCCGGTTTACGGCGGTTTTTGAACCGCCCGGAGCGGAAGGACGCATTTTTCTGGGGAGGGCGTATCCGATTGACGGCCCTGTGGAATGACGGCGCGGCCTTCAGCCTGCCTCTGAAACGGAAGCTGGTAACGGCGCTGTCCATTCTGATTTTGCCGCTGGTGTGGGTATTCCGCCGCCGCAGTCCCATAGGAGCGGGACTGGCCTTGGGCGGTGGCCTCAGCAACCTGTGGGAGCGGCTGCGGCGCGGTGCGGTCTATGACTATGTGCAGTTTCCCAAGCTGCCGAAGATCGGCCGCTATGTCTGGAATCTGGCTGATTTTGCCATTTTGCTCGGCGGATTGCTGCTGGTCCTGCTGGAACGGAAGAAATGAGCAAGTTTTCAGAACTTTTATGAAGTTCTGAAAATTTAGGATTTCAATGGCGCAGGGAAACAGGCGAAGCGCCGCCAGTGGCGGATGAAG
>UQUC01000052.1 GCA_900544105.1 uncultured Oscillibacter sp.
CGCCCTTTATCCGGCTCTGGATCTGGGTGCTGACCCCGCTGAATTTTCTCTTTTCCCGGTGGAAAAAGCTGGTTTCCCGCTTCTTCAAGACAGATGACGATGCAAAAATGTCCCACGAGGAGTTGCTTCTTTTTATGGAGGACGTGGAGCAGGACGGCGGCATTGATGAAAACGAGGGCGAGCTGCTGCGCAATGCTCTTGAGTTCCGCGACCTGACGGCGGCAGAAATTTTGACCCATCGAATCGACTTGGAGGCCGTGGACATCAGCGAAAGCCATGAGGAAATTGCCAGAGCCTTTACGCAGTCCCGCTTTTCCCGCCTACTGGTCTACCGGGATACTATCGATCAGATCGTCGGCGTTCTTCATCAGAAGGACTTCTATATCAACGGCAAGATGACGGATCAAACCATTACGGAGATTATGACGGAGCCGCTGTTTGTCTATCAGCACACAAAAATCCGGGATATTTTGAAAATGCTCCAGCATCAGAAGTCCCATGTCGCCGTAGTCGTAGACGATTTTGGCGGGACGCTTGGTATTGTTACGATGGAGGATATTCTGGAAGAACTGGTCGGTGAAATTTGGGACGAACACGACGAAGTGGAAGAAGATTTTGAAAAGCTGGACGAGAATACCTACCGTGTGGACTGCTCCGTCAGTTTGGAAGATTTTATGGAATTCTTTGATGTCAAGCTGGAATCGGACAGTGTTTCTGTCGGCGGCTGGGTCATGGAGCAGCTGAATAGAGTCCCCATCAAGGGCGATTCCTTTACCGCTCAGAATTTGGAGATCACGGTCTCCGATCTGAGTGCGTACAGGGTATCCTTCATCACAGTCAGGCAATGCGACGTGTGTTTGGCCTGCGCACAATAAATCTATCGCACGATTCACAAGGAGTGAGGATGATGTCGGAAGAAATGGTTTGCAGAAAGCACCGCCTTTCGTCTTTTCAAATTATCATATTGGGCTTTGCCGGGGTCATTCTGTTGGGTGCGTTGCTGCTGATGCTGCCGCTTTCCACAACAGCCGGGTGCGTAACGCCATTTCATGAAGCGCTTTTCACCGCGACCTCCGCTGTTTGTGTGACGGGTCTTGTGGTGCAGGATACCGGCAGCTATTGGTCGGTCTTTGGCCAGGCGGTGATCCTGACGCTGATTCAGATAGGTGGGCTCGGTGTTGTCACTGTGACGGCATCGTTTGCGCTGCTGTCCGGGCGAAGGATCTCTCTGATGCAGCGCAGCACCATGCAGGACGCCATCTCAGCGCCGAAGGTCGGAGGGATCGTCCGGCTGACACGGTTCATCCTGCGGGGAACATTTCTGATCGAACTGATCGGTGCGCTTGCCATGCTGCCGGTGTTTTTCCGCGACTACGGATGGCGCGGGATCTGGATGGCGGTATTTCACTCCATCTCCGCCTTTTGCAACGCGGGGTTTGACATTCTGGGAACGAACAACAATTTGTATCCGTCCCTTACCGGTTATGTCCAAAATCCGGTGATCAATATCACGATCATGCTGCTGATCATAACCGGCGGCATCGGTTTTCTGACATGGGATGACATTTGCGAAAACAAGCTGCACTTCCACCGTTATCGAATGCAGAGCAAGGTGATTCTTGTCACGACACTTGCACTAATCGTCCTTCCGGCGCTGTTTTTCTTCTTTGTGGACTTTGATGACCTTCCCCTCAGAGAGCGGGTTCAGGCAGCCATGTTCCAATCGGTCACGCCGAGAACGGCGGGCTTCAACACAGTCGATCTACCCGCCATGTCCGGCGCGTCGCTGGGCGTGATGATCCTTCTGATGCTCATCGGCGGTTCTCCCGGCTCCACGGCAGGCGGCATGAAAACCACAACGCTGGCTGTTTTGCTTGCCAATGCTGCCGCGAGCTTCCGGCAGCGGGACAGCGCTCAATTCTTTGGGCGCAGAGTCGATTGCAGTGCCGTCAAAACCGCCGCGACCATTCTGACGATGTACCTTGCGCTGTTCTTTGGGGGAGCCGTCTTTATCAGCGTATATGAGAATCTTCCACTGTCCTCCTGCCTATATGAAACCGCGTCGGCGGTGGGCACCGTGGGACTGACATTGGGTATTACGCCGCAGCTGCACATTCCCTCGCAAATGGTATTGATCGCGCTGATGTATCTGGGCAGAGTCGGCGGGCTGACGCTCATTTATGCGGCGGTGTCCAGCAAAAAAAGCGGCAATGCAAAGCTGCCGCAGGAAAGAATCACGATTGGATAAGTAAAGGAGTTGTCTATCCCATGAAAAATGTTTTATTGATTGGAGCAGGTCGCTTTGGGCGGCATATCGCCATGCAGCTCTCTCAACTGGGGCATCAGGTCATGGCAGTTGATACCAACGAGGAGCGGATCAACGATGTGCTTCCGTTTGTCACCAACGCACAGATCGGCGACAGCACCAATGCGGAGTTCCTGCGTTCGCTCGGCATCGGAAATTTTGATGTTTGCTTTGTGACCATCAGCGGCAACTTCCAGAACTCGCTGGAGACCACCTCGCTGCTGAAAGAGCTGGGCGCAAAATGCGTGGTATCCCGCGCCGAACGCGACGTGCAGGCGAAGTTTCTGCTCCGCAACGGCGCAGATAACGTGGTCTATCCCGAAAAGCAGATGGCAAAATGGGCAGCGATTCGATTCACTGCCGACCATATTTTTGACTATATAGAGATCGACGAGCAGTACGCCATCTTTGAAGTTCAGGTGCCAGAGGCGTGGGTCGGGAAAAGCGTTGGTGAGCTGAACGTCCGCAGAAAGTTTGGCATCAACATTCTTGGCATCAAGCGTGCAGGAAAAACGGATGTTTCCGTTACGCCGGACACCATATTGTCCGATGACATTACGATTTTGGCATTGGGTGAGTATAAAGCCCTGCAAAAGTGCTTTCGGATTTGAAAGGGCCTCCCATACTGACAGAAAGGAAATACATGGAGAAAAAACCACAAAACACAGCCGGTGACAGAAACGGGGATCCCGCGCCGCAGGGAAGCAAGTGGCCGGACAAGACGATCATTCGCTATATTACCCGCGCACTGGTGCTGCTGATCATATTCGCATGGGCGCTGGTAAACCTTGACGTTGTTTTGCGGTTTCTCGGCAAGGTGCTTGCGCTGTTCACTCCGTTTTTGATCGGCGGCGCGATTGCTTTTTTGATCAACGTAGTCCTTCGACCGTTGGAATGCTGCTGGAACAAGGTGTGCCGCAAAGCTCCTGCAAAGCTGGTCCGCCCTGTGTGCCTGACAGCAAGCACCGTACTTGTCCTTGGAATTCTGTTTGCCGTGGTGTTTATGATGATCCCCAGCCTGCGGGAATCCGGCGAAGAGTTTATCCAAAACATTCCGCTCTATGTGGAAGAGATCGGACGGTGGTGGACAGGCGTTGTCCAGTTTGCCGCAAAATATAACATCGTCCTGCCCGAATACGCCATAGACTCTGACCTGTTGATCGAGAAGGTCACCGCCTTGATCAGCGACGAGGGAAGCGGCATCCTCACCGTGACGTGGGGCGCAGCAACCTCTGTCCTGTCGGTTTTGGTGGACGTTCTCTTGGGACTTGTTTTTGCGCTGTATCTGCTCGCAAAGAAAGAAGTCATTGCAGCACATTTGAAAAAACTCATTGTGACAGTCCTTCCGCAAAAGAAGGCACAGCGGCTTCTGAGTATTGCCTTTCTGACCAGCCAAACCTTTACAAATTTTGTCAGCGGACAGCTTACCGAAGCGGTCATCATCGGCGTTCTGTGCTTCTTTGGAATGCTGATCCTTGGGATTCCGTATGCTGGCGCGGTCTCCGCGTTTGTGGCCGTTACTGCGCTGGTACCGATTTTTGGCGCATGGATTGGCGGCGGTCTTGGCGCGTTTTTGATCCTGCTGGCAGAACCCGGCAAGGCTCTGTGGTTCATTCTCTTTCTGCTCATTTTGCAGCAGGTGGAGGGCAATCTGATTTATCCCAAGGTGGTCGGCAAGTCCGTTGGGCTTCCCGGACTGCTTGTGCTGATGGCTGTTACAATCGGCGGCGAAGCATTCGGCGTCTTAGGGATGCTGTTCAGCGTACCCGTCTGCGCCGTGCTGTTCAGCCTCTATCTGGAGTTCATGAAGAAAGCCACGCAAAAAAATGATGACAAACACACCGGTCTATAAATTAGATGTTTCTTCTTGTGTTCAATACAATGGTTTTATATTGAAGGAAATCGCAACACTATGAGGTGGGTGTGAATTGATTGCCGCTATGTCCAAGATCGGCGGATTCTCTAAAAAAGGCTGTGGTGCTACTTTAGCACCATTCACCGCGATAATTATCCACCGATTTTTTAAGATTGGCCAAGCAACGCTGCCATGTTGTTTTGAGAGCAAAAAGATAGCTTTAGAACGCGATGATTAGAATTTAATAGACCCTCGATTATCAGGGCGTTCAAGAATTATCACCTGTTTGGCTTTACCGGCACATCGATTTTCGCCGCTAATACAGGAAAAGGTAAGCACATGGAATTGCTGACCACGTCGCAAACCTTTGGCGATCAGTCCTACACCATTATGGATGCAATCAAACTTGTATAAAGTGGAGAAGGTCACATCTTCGGAATAGGCGTGGTATCTGAGTGAAAAGTATCTTTACACGAAAAGAGAGAGCTGATTTGATTGATTTTACGAATCTCCCTACCCGCAACAAGTGTTACGCAGGGGCCAATGGTGTGAAGCGAGCTGTGATTTATCGGGACGAGCAATATATGCTGAAATTTCCGAGCAAAGCGCCTAAGAACAAGGACCTGAACTATGCCAATAGCTGTATCTCGGAATATATCGGCTGTCACATTTTCAACAGCGTGGGGATTACGGCACAGGAAACCATTTTGGGCGTTTATCGGAAGGGTGGCGTGGAAAAAATCGTTGTTGCCTGCAAGGACTTCACTTCCCCGGGAATCGTGCTTCAGGATTTCGCGTCCCTGAAAAATACGGTGATCAATTCCAGCCATAACGGGTACGGAACCGAGTTGACCGGCATCATGCAGGCAATGGATGAGCAAACGGCGTTCTCACCCACATTGCTGAAACAGTACTTTTGGGATGTATTTATCGTGGACGCGTTGATCGGAAACTGGAATCGGCACAACGGAAATTGGGGGTTTCTCTACAACACTACAACGGACGAGATCTCAATCGCCCCTGTGTATGACTGCGGTAGCAGCCTGTATCCCCAAGCGGATGAGGCAATTATGCGGGCCACATTGGAAAACCAACCGCAGAGAGACCTACGGACATTTTCACTACCGCTGTCAGTCGTCAAAATCAATAACCAGCAGATCAACTACTTTGATTTTATTTCCTCGTTGAAAAACGCGGACTGCAACGGGGCGTTGAAGCGAATTCTTCCAAAGGTCAATATAAATCATATTTTCCGAATTGTGGATGAAACTCCGTTTATTTCAGAACTACAAAAGCAGTTTTATAAAACGATGTTACAGTCGAGAAAGGAGCGCATCCTCGACTTTTCAATGGAGAAGCTGCTGAAGCAGGAAAAGGAACGGCAGCGGTACACGCGGTAATTGAATACGGTGATTTTTGCAACAGGGTGTCAGCTTGACACCCTGTTTTTTGCACCTTGGTTTGGCCATAAAAATTTTTTTCAAATTTTTCAAAATAATAAGTTCGCTTTTGAGCCTTGAATGTTGTAGTAGGGGGGTGAGAGGGTCACACGCCCCTCAATGCACCTTGAAAACCAAATACCCATTCATCAAGTACATCAGTTCCGATGCGCGAAAGCGCGAGCCACAGCAGCAGGGTACGCCATGACCCCGGTTTACCGGGTCCAGCGAGAAACCCCTCTGCGAGTATCGGGTTGCCCCCGGTATGGCGATGACAGTCGGAATGACAATGGTACTCCCGTCCAGCCACAGTTTCAAGCAATGGGGGCGGCTCTGTCAGAACGGCAGTTGGGGTGAAACGCCCGTGAGGAGGTGCAGCAAACCGCCGCTTGATGATTTCCTAGGCTTCGGCCTGCACACGGGGCGTTGAGGACAAATAGTGTGCGATACGCCAACAAAGAGGATAAAGGCGCAACTTCTGCCGATTTCAAGCCGCAAAAATATGACCGGGCCTGCATGAAGGCCCGGTTAATTTGCGTTCAAACGGAAATAATTTTCCTATGGAGGTGTGACCTTGGAAAAAAAGGAAAACTTGCAGCGGATCGGAGCCGCGACCTATGTGATCGAGCGGGTGTTTGCCGGCGGCAGGACACCGCAGGAGGCCGTGGCGGAGGAAATTATTACCACCGCTAAAAAAGCTGATTTTTTTGACCACTCAGGCAATAAAGTGATATAATGTCCATGTAAATGAGTGGTTCCGGAAGGGAGGATATTATGTGGGACCACATCAAGCTCGCTGACATTTACTGCCGCTTATCAGACGAAGAAAAGAAGCACGGGAATGAGTCGGAGAGTATCACAAATCAACGGGCTATTATAAGAGACTATTGCGAAAAGCACGATATTATCATCGTAAAAGAATTTGTAGACGATGGCTATTCCGGCGGCAATTTTGAGCGCCCCGGCTTTCAGGCTATGCTGAATCATCTTTCAGGTGGAAAGGTCAATATGGTCATCACAAAAGATCTTTCCCGCCTTGGCCGTGATATGACGGAATCAAGCTATTACGCGGAGCGTTTCTTTCCCGAGCATGGAATTCATTATCTGGCTCCCGGCAATGACTTTGACTCCATGGGAGACAACCTGATGGCACCGTTTCAATTTGCCATGAATGATGTGTATCTGCGTGATACCTCCAGAAAAGTCAGGCAGACCTTAGACATGAAGCGGAGAAAGGGCAAGTACGCGGCCTGCCCGCCCTACGGCTACAAAAAAGCGGAGCGTACCACAGATCAGCTTGTTCCGGATGAAAACACAGCGCCGATCGTTCAACAGATTTTTGAGTGGGCATCATCGGGGCTTTCAACGCGGACGATCGCCAATAAGCTGAATGAGCAGTGCGTCATTCCGCCGCTGAAGTATCGTGTTGAATGCCGGGATAACTTCACCCCGCAGGGGGCGTCCAGAGCCTCGGATTACTGGAATTACACCACGGTCAAGCGCATCCTGCGAAACCGTGTCTATCTGGGGCATACCATACTTGGAAAGACCCGCAAGGTCAATGTGAAATCCAAAAAGAAGCTCCCCGTTCCGCAGGAGGACTGGTGCTTTACGGAAAATACCCATGAGCCGCTGGTCACGCAGGAGCAGTTTGACCGTGCGGAGCACTTCCTCGGAGAGAATACAAAGTCTCACGCGGCGAACCCGGCGTTCCGCCACAGTATTTTCGGCGGGATCGCGTACTGCGCCCATTGCGGCGCGGCGATGTGCTCCGGCGGATCGGTCTATAAGGGTGAACGCGCAAAGTATTGGTATCTTGTTTGCAACAACCTGACGAGCCGGACGCGAAATCGCTGTGAGCATGGAGCCCGTATTCGCTACGATGACCTCATGGAGATCGTTCGCCGTGATCTGAATGAGTTGCTATCCTTTGACGAGGATGATATGGAGGCCATTACGCAGGCCGCCATTCGGCAATCCAACGTTGCTTTCGGCGGCGGTGAGGATCGGGAGAAGTCTTTGGCCAATATCGACACACAGCTAAAACGTATTGTGAAGATGATCGAACGAGCCTACCGTGATAACGCTGCGGGAAATCTGAGCGATGCGCTGCTGGATGAAATGATGAACCGTTTCGGGAAGGAGCGACAGGCCCTTGAAAACCAGCGCGACAGGCTGGTTACGGATACTTCGGAAGAAAAGGGCATCCGGGACGCGTATGACCTGTTTTTTGCGTTGGCCCAGCGATATTCCCATATTGAGACATTAGACCGGGACATTCTTCATGCCCTCATTGAGCGTATCGAAATTGGCGAAAAAATTTTACCGGAGGGCCTGACGATTGCGGGGCCGAGAACACCCTATCGGCAGAGCATCCGCATTTTCTATCGCTTCATCGGAGAAATCGCGGAAAACCCTGTACGCGACGTAACAAGGGTGGCAAATCTTTAAGAGGTCAGAAATAGCATACCTTGGTGTGTATAGACCTCAAAAAAATCACAGTTTTTGTGGTGAATACACACCAAAGGAGATGGGCGTCAATCTGAAGCAGGGCTACAACGGCGACCTGACCAGCCGCGAGGCCGGTTCCGTGGGCGGCCAGATGGTCAAGAAGATGATCGAGTCCTACGAGAAGAACCTGTAAGTATCTGCGCAGAAGGAACTTCTCTGGAAAAAGGAAGAGCGGACGGCTGTCCGCTCTTCCTTTTTTTCACTGGATATGCTATAATACTACGTTACTTACTTGTTCTGATTTTCGGCAAAAGAAACGGTCCGGGGGAGGGATTCGCATGGAAAATATCCATCAGGGACATCGTGAAAAAATGCGGCAGCGTTTTCTGAAAAGCGGGCTGGAGGGCTTCGCGGATCACGAGGCGCTGGAGCTTCTGCTGTATTACGCCATCCCCCGGCAGGACACCAACCCCATCGCCCACCGGCTCATGGACCGCTACGGCTCCCTGACCGCCGTGCTGTCAGCCCCGGCGGAGGATCTGAAAAAAGTGGAGGGCATCGGCGAGAGCGCAGCGGTGCTGCTGAAGGTGGCGGGGCAGATCGGCCGCAAGGCCCGTCTGGCGGACGCTGTTCAGAGCTGTCCCATGACAGATGTGGAAACTGCGGGCACCTACTTGCTGGAGCGGTATGTCGGGGAGACCCACGAGATCATTTACGAATTGTGCCTGGATCGAAAGGGCAAGCTGTTAGCCTGTAAGCGGCTCAACGACGGCGGGGCGTCCTCCGCCGCGCTGGACATCCGAAAGGTGGTGGAGAATGCCATCCTCACCTCTGCCAGTACGGTGATCCTGGCTCATAATCATCCCAGTGGCATTGCGCTGCCCTCGGACGATGACTGCGCCGCCACGACCCGCGCGGCGCAAGCTTTGCAGACCATCGGCGTTGCATTGGCGGACCACATCATCGTGGCGGATGACGATTTTGTATCCATGGCCCAGAGCGGCTACCTGACCCCGTGGGAGCACCTGTGACCGGGCGGCTTTCTGTGGATGATACGATAGAACAAGTGTTTGAAATTTTAAAAAAGCTGTGGTAGAATAACCGGGAAACGGAGAGGACCGCAGACTGTCATGGTAAAGGGTGAGAGAACCATGCAGATCCGGCGTGGATGTGAGGACGACACGGAGCGGCTGGTGGCTTTGGCGGGCCAGATTTTTGAAACGGAACAGGAGATCCCCCGGGCGTTGACCCCGCTGCCGCCGGAAAACCGCCCCCAGTGGTGGTGCGTGGAGGAGGACGGGGTACTTCTGGGCGGCGTGGCCCTGTATTGGGAGGACGACGCATGGCACATGGGCCGCTTCGTCATCTCCCCGGAACTGCGGGGGCGTCATGTTGGGACCGCGCTGCTGGATACGGCCCTGACGGACATTTTTGCGCAGGACATCCGGGAGGTCACCATGGAGGCCCGGGATACCACGGTGCATATCCTGAAAAAATTCGGCGCGGAGACCACCGGTGCGCCCTTTTCCTTTTATCGGGGCACGGTAACGCCCATGCGCCTGACCCGTGAGGCATTTTGGAACAGCCACACCTGCGGGCAGATTTGAATGTGATGGAGAGACGGCTATGCCGAAATTTGAAGTAGTATCCCCTTATCAGCCCTCCGGCGACCAGCCGGAGGCCATCGACGCGCTGGCGGCGGGCATCGAGAACGGATTAAAGGAGCAGGTCTTGTTAGGCGTCACCGGCTCCGGCAAGACCTACACCATGGCCAAGGTCATTGAGAAGGTCCAGCGGCCTACGCTGGTGCTGGCCCATAATAAGACACTGGCAGCCCAGCTCTGCGCGGAATTCAAGGAGTTTTTCCCCAACAACGCCGTGGAGTATTTTGTCTCCTATTACGATTACTACCAGCCAGAGGCCTATATCCCCCACACGGATACCTATATCGCCAAGGACGCATCTACCAATGATGAGATCGACCGCCTGCGGCTGTCCGCTACCTGCGCCCTGTTGGAGCGGCGGGACGTGATTGTGGTGTCCTCCGTGTCCTGCATTTACGGCTTGGGCGAGCCGGATGACTTCGCCCAGATGGTGATCTCTCTGCGCCAGGGGGCGGAATGGGACCGGGACGAGCTGCTGCGCCGTCTGGTGGAGAACCGGTACCAGCGCAACGATGTGGCCTTCGAGCGGAATATGTTCCGGGTGCGGGGGGACACGGTGGAGATCTACCCCGCCTACTATAAGGACCACGCCATCCGGGTGGAGTTCTTCGGGGATGAGATCGACCGGATCTCCGATTTTCACCCCCTCACCGGCACGGTGAACCGGGTGCTGAACCATGTGGCCATTTACCCCGCCAGCCACTATGTCACCACCAAGGAGAAGATGGACAGAGCCTTGGGCCAGATCCGGACGGAACTGGAGAATCAGGTAAAATATTTCAATGACAATGAGATGCTGGTAGAGGCTCAGCGCATCCGCCAGCGGACAGAATACGACATGGAAATGATGCGGGAGCTTGGGTATTGCTCCGGGATCGAGAACTATTCCCGGATCATCTCCGACCGTCCGGCAGGCAGCGCCCCTATGACCCTGCTGGACTTCTTTCCCGATGATTTCCTGCTGTTTGTGGACGAGAGCCATGTGACGCTGCCACAGGTCCGGGCCATGTACAACGGCGACCGGGCCAGAAAGGAATCGCTGGTGCGGTACGGCTTCCGCCTGCCCTGCGCCTTCGACAACCGGCCTCTGAAATTCGAGGAATTTGAGAGCCGCATCGGTCAGGCGGTGTTCGTCTCCGCCACGCCTGGGCCTTACGAGCGGGAGCGGGCGGACAACATCGTAGAGCAGGTCATCCGCCCCACCGGACTGCTGGACCCCCGGGTGGAGGTGCGTCCGGTGGAGGGCCAGATCGACGATCTGATGGAGGAGATCCGCGCCCGCGCCCAGCGGAACGAACGGGTGCTGGTGACGACCCTCACGAAAAAAATGGCGGAGGATCTGACGGAATTTTTCCGGGCCAACAGCATCCGGGTGCGGTATATGCACGCCGACGTAGCTACCATCGAGCGGATGGAGATCATCCGGGATTTGCGGCTGGGCGAGTTTGATGTGCTGGTGGGCATCAACCTCCTGCGGGAGGGGCTGGATCTGCCAGAGGTCTCTCTGGTGGCGGTGTTGGACGCCGACAAGGAGGGCTTCCTCCGCAGCGAGACATCCCTCATCCAGACCATCGGGCGGGCGGCCCGGAACGCAGAAGGATTGGTCATCCTCTACGCCGATACCGTCACGCCCTCTATGCGGGCGGCGATGGACGAGACGGAGCGCCGTCGGAAAATTCAGGACGCTTACAACAAGGCCCACGGCATTGTACCGAAGACCATCGTCAAGGATGTCCGGGAAATTCTGGAGATCTCCAAGAGCGAGGACACCGGACATAAGGCCAAGGGCAAGCCCAAAAAGCTGACGGACGCGGAGCGGACGGCGGAGATCGCCAAGCTGGAGCAGGAGATGAAGGAGGCCAGCAAGCTGCTGGAATTCGAGTATGCCGCTGTGCTGCGTGACCGCATCATCGAGCTGCGGGGCGGTAAATAGCGGACAAATTTCGAGAGAAAACGCGCCAAAACCGAAAACAAACTGTACGAACCGATTGGAAAAATACAGGAGGTATATATGGAAAAACGCTCTGCTCTGCAAAAGACTGTCCTGATCTCCGTTGCGGCTATGGCGGTGGCCTTCGCCATTCTGACGTTTGTATTTCACAGACTTGAGGGCGTGAAATTTGAAGAGAGTTTCTTGCGGGTGTCGGCACAGGCCGATGATCCCGCCGCGACGGTCTACGCCGGGAAGGTCCAGGGCGAGCGGGTGAAGATCACCGTGACGGACTGCCCCGATGAACAGCGGACGGAGGTGGTGGTTCAGGTCGGGGACCGCGTCCGTGACGAGTGCGCGGTGGAGACCGGCCTGCCGCCCATTCAGGCGGAACAGCTGGGACCGGTGGAGCACATCCGGATCACCCGGAACGGCCAGCTTCTCTTTGAGGGCGGCTATACGGCGGAGCACGAGATGGGATGGTACGATTTGGAGGGAAACTGGGCCCCGTTCTCCAGCTTGGAGGCTACTTTCAGGACGAGCGGAGAAAACTATTGGGATTCCTATAAAACATCCGCCGGGACGATCCTGGCCTTCGCGAGAGGGCCGGAGCGGACGGCCCGGGGCAGCTGGATGCTGTATTTTACCATGCTGCTGTTTTCCGGCCTGCTGGCGCTGGACGCCGCATACCCGCTGGCCCTGTTCCGCTGGCAGCATATGTGCGACGTGAAGGACCCGGAGCCGTCGGACTTCTATCTGGGAATGCAGCGGGCGGGCTGGTGCGTTTATCCGATCCTGCTGCTGATTGGGTACAACATCGCCTTGTGGGTGCTGCCGTAGCCGACTGAAAACGGGGAATTGACCAAAAGCAAGCCAATATATGTCCGAACGGGCATTTTACATACAGAAAAACACAAAAAACATTGCAAAGGAAAACATACTATGGAACTCACAAAAACCAAGGGTTGTCTGGACAGCCTGACCTTAAAACTGCTGGCCATGGCCCTCATGCTCTGCGACCACCTGTGGGCCACGGTGCTGCCCGGCGTCATGTGGCTGACGGCGGTGGGCCGTATCGCTTTCCCTATTTTCGCCTTTCAGGTGGCGGAGGGCTTTCAGCGGACCCATGACCGGAAAAAGTACCTGCTGCGGATGCTGGTCTTTGCCCTGATCTCCGAGATTCCCTTCAACTACCTGTACTACTCCTCCCCTGTGTTCCCCTTCCATCAGAACGTGATGTTCACCTTTTTCATCGCCCTTCTGCTGATGCTGGGGCTGGAAAAGGTCCGGAGCAAGGGGACGGGGATGTATATCCTCGCCGCCGTTTTGAGCCTGCCCGTGGGTTATTTCCTGGGAACGATCGGCATGGTGGACTACTACGGCAGCGGCGTGGTCACGGTGCTGATCTTCTACCTCTGCCGCCAGATCCCCTACGGCTGGATCGGCGAGGTGGCGGGACTGGCCTTCCTGAACTGCAAGCTGCTGGGCGGCATGACCATCCCCCTGACGCTGGGGAGCTGGACCTTGGAATTCCCGGAGCAGGGCTTGGCGCTGCTGGCCCTGATCCCCATTTGGCTGTATAACGGCAGGCAGGGCGCTCACAATAAGGCCATCCAGTATGCCTGCTACCTGTTTTATCCCGCCCACATGCTGATCCTGGCATTGCTGCGGATGTATTTGTAAGAGGTGAGATCTGTGTCCAAGCACAAGGAAGAAAAAACCAACGTCATGCGGACGCTGGAGCAGAAGAAGATTGCCTACACGCCCCATGAGTACCCGGCGGACGGCCCGGTGGACGGTGTCTCCGTGGCGGCGTATCTGAACCAGGATCCGGAGCAGGTGTTCAAGACCCTGGTGACAAAGGGCACCGGCGGCGGGTACTATGTGTTCGACATTCCTGTGGCGGAAAATCTGGATCTGAAAAAGGCTGCCAAGGCAGTGGGGGAGAAGTCCATCGCCATGCTGCCTCAAAAGGAGCTGTTGCCCCTGACGGGCTATGTCCACGGCGGCTGCTCCCCGGTGGGCATGAAAAAGCAGTTCCCCACGGTGTTCCATGAGACGGTGGAGCTGTTCGACACCATCTGCGTCTCCGCCGGCAAGATCGGCGCGCAGGTGGAGGTCGCCCCGGCGGACCTCATTGCCCTGCTGGGGGCGCAGACGGCGGACGTCACTGTGGAATGAAGGTAAAAGTTAAAAAATGCCGTTTTTGCAGATTCAAACGCGCGGTTGACATTAAAAAATGATTTGTGTATGCTATGACCGAAAACCGGTTTTGACTACATGAAACAGGAGCGGAAAAGCAGATCATGCAGGAAAATATCATTGTAAAAGGTGCCCGGGCCAATAACCTGAAAAATATCGACGTCACCATCCCCCGGGACAAACTGGTGGTGATGACCGGCGTATCCGGCAGCGGAAAATCCTCTCTGGCCTTCGACACGATCTACGCCGAGGGCCAGCGACGGTATGTGGAGAGCCTTTCGTCCTACGCCCGGATGTTTCTGGGACAGATGGACAAGCCGGATGTGGACTATATCGAGGGCCTCAGCCCCGCCATCTCCATCGACCAGAAAACCACCAGCAAGAACCCCCGGTCCACCGTGGGCACCGTGACGGAGATCTACGATTATCTCCGCCTGCTGTGGGCCAGAGCGGGTACGCCCCACTGCCCCAACTGCGGCAAGGAGATCCGCCAGCAGACCATCGACCAGATCATCGATCAGGTGCTGGCGTTGCCGGAGGGGACCCGGATCCAGGTGATGGCTCCGGTGATCCGGGGCAAAAAGGGCGAACACGCCAAGGTGTTTGAGGACGCCAAACGCTCCGGCTATGTCCGGGCCAGAGTGGACGGCAGCCTCTACGAGCTGGACGAGGAGATCAAGTTAGAGAAGAACAAAAAGCACACCATCGAGATCATCGTGGACCGGCTCATCATCCGGCCCGACATCCGCCAACGGCTGACGGACAGCGTGGAGACCGCCGCCAAGCTCTCCGGCGGACTGGTGATCGTCAACCTTCTGCGGGAGGAAAAGGATCTCTCCTTCTCCCAGAACTACGCCTGCGAGGATTGCGGTATCTCCATGGAGGAGCTGACTCCCCGGATGTTCTCCTTCAACAATCCATTCGGCGCCTGCCCTACCTGTACCGGTCTGGGGAACCAGTTGAAAGCCGACCCCGCCCTCATGATCCAGGATGGGGGAAAGTCCATTTTAGACGGGGCGATTCAGGTAAGCGGCTGGAATAACATCCGGGGGGACGGTATTTCCCGGATGTACTTTGACGCTCTGAGCAAAAAATACAAGTTTTCCCTGACGGAGCCGTGGGACAGTCTCAGCCGCGAGGCAAAGGACATCATCCTCTACGGCACCAAGGGCGAACTGCTGGAGCTGCACTATGACCAGCCTCGCGGCAAGGGCGTTCTGAAGCAGGCCTTTGAGGGCATCTGCAACAACATTGAGCGCCGCTACAAGGAGACCCAGTCCGACGCCAGCCGGAAGGAGCTGGAGGAGCTGATGAGCGAATGTCCCTGCCCGGAGTGCGGCGGCCGCCGTCTGCGGAAGGAATCTCTGGCGGTAACGGTGGGCGGCAAAAACATCTATGAGTTTACCACCCTCTCCGTGGAGGACGCCCTCGCATGGATGGACAGCCTAACGCTGACGGAGCAGCAGCTGCTGATTGCCGACCGCATTTTGAAGGAAATTCGTTCCCGACTGGGCTTTTTGAAATCCGTGGGTCTGGGCTATTTGACGCTGGCCCGCAGTGCCGGGACGCTCTCCGGCGGCGAGAGCCAGCGGATCCGGCTGGCCACCCAGATCGGTTCCTCCCTGATGGGTGTGCTGTATATTCTGGACGAGCCGTCCATTGGCCTGCACCAGCGGGACAACGACAAACTGCTGGCAACCTTGCAGAATCTGCGGGATCTGGGCAATAGCCTCATCGTGGTGGAGCATGACGAGGACACCATGCGAGCCGCCGATTACCTCATTGACATCGGCCCCGGCGCCGGCGTCCACGGTGGCCGGGTGGTGGCGGCAGGTACCCCGGCGGAGGTCATGGCCAACCCCGACAGCCTGACGGGGCAGTACCTCTCCGGCAAAAAGAAAATCGAAGTTCCCGCTGCCCGCCGTGCAGGAAACGGAAAAATTCTGAAAGTCGTTGGGGCGTCGGAGAACAATCTCCGCCACATCGACGTGGAATTCCCCCTCGGCACATTCACAGTGGTCACCGGCGTGTCCGGCAGCGGCAAGTCCTCGCTGGTCAACGAGGTACTCTTCAAGCGCCTCGGCGCGGAGCTGATGCGGATGAAGGTCCGCCCCGGCAAGTGCGACCGCATCGAGGGCATTGAGCAGCTGGACAAGGTGGTGAACATCGACCAGAGTCCCATCGGGCGGACGCCCCGGTCCAACCCCGCCACCTACACCGGCCTGTTCAACGACATCCGGGATCTGTTCGCCTCCACACAGGAAGCCAAGAGCCGGGGCTACGGACAGGGGCGGTTCAGCTTCAACGTCCGGGGCGGACGGTGCGAGGCCTGCTCCGGCGACGGCCTGCTGAAAATCGAGATGCACTTTCTGCCGGATATCTTCGTTCCCTGCGAGGTCTGCAAGGGCAAGCGCTACAACCGGGAGACGCTGGAGGTGCGCTATAAGGGGAAAAACATTGCCGACGTGCTGGATATGACCGTGGATGAAGGCGTAGAGTTCTTCTCCGCCCTGCCCAAGCTGAAACGGCGGTTACAAACCTTGCAGGACGTGGGCCTTGGCTATGTGAAGCTGGGTCAGCCCTCCACGGAGCTGTCCGGCGGCGAAGCCCAGCGGGTGAAGCTGGCCACGGAGCTGAGCAAGCAGGCCACCGGCAAGACCATCTATATTCTGGACGAACCCACCACCGGCCTGCACTCCGACGACGTGCGGAAGCTGCTGGAGGTCTTGCAGCGGCTGGTGGACGCGGGGAACACCGTGGTGGTCATTGAGCATAATCTGGACGTCATCAAGTGCGCCGACCACCTCATTGACCTCGGCCCCGAAGGCGGCGACGGCGGCGGTACCATTGTGTGTACCGGCACGCCGGAGGAGGTGGCGGCCTGTCCTGCCAGCTTCACGGGCCAATATCTGAAACGGATACTGAATTAAGCGGAAAACCGGCACTCCACGCAGCGTTTGTTGCGGAAGTGCCGGTTTTTTTGATACAATCAAGCCAGTAAAACCGAAAGGGGATACGTTATGCGGCAAACGGATACCGGCGCGCTGATCGCACAGCTCCGAAAGGAACAGGGACTGACTCAAAAACAGTTGGCGGATCAGCTTCATATTTCAGACCGCACGATCAGTAAATGGGAGCGGGGGGCGGGTTTCCCGATGTATCTCTGCTGGAACCGCTGGCAGATGCGCTGCACTGCTCGGTGGTAAGTCTGCTGGAGGGACGGCTGGTGGAGGAACCGGCTGAGATCGGCGTCCGGTCGGCTTTGACGGTGCTGATACGGGAGAGCCGGTCCGCTCTGCGGCGGGACTGGAGCCGCCGGTTCGGGATACTCTGCTGTCTGCTGATGGCGGGCTTTGTGATCTTTGAAATTTTGGATCGCAGCGGCGCGTTTCTTCAAAAGGTAGAACGGGCTGATACAGTTGGGATCTGGCAGGATGGAGAGAAAATCGGCGAAACAGCTGTTACGATTTCCGGGGAACGAAGCATCTGGGGACGGAGCTATGTTGGGCGGTTTGCCATAGACGCAGTGGAGAAAACCTGTCGGGAACGCATGCAGGCAATGATCCGCTGGGAGAAGAAAAGCAACTGCGCCGATATCACATTTGCTGAGCCGGGAATTTTAGGCGCTCAGGCGGGAACCGAACAGTTCTTGTACTGTGATCGGGAACTGAACTGGTTTGCCCTGTCCTTGGAGGATGGCCGGATCATCGCCAGCGATCAGGGGTGGGCCCAGCTTCAGGCACTGCGGCCCTATGAATATCCGGTATATGTGAATTGAGATCAAAAAAGCAGACGCAGGTTTTATCCTGCGTCTGCTTCAGCGTGTCGAAAAAGTCTTTTCTCCCCGCTGAGCAAGTTTTCAGAACTTCATA
>UQUC01000053.1 GCA_900544105.1 uncultured Oscillibacter sp.
CATCGACCAGGCTCTTGCCGCCGATATGGGCTGACCCGAGATTTAAAAAGTGCCTATGATGAAGAAAAAGCGTTGTAAGTCGGCAGATATTCTGCGCGCCATTTCGCTACCTTTGGTAGGCACTGCCGGAGCATGGCTGTACCGCCGCTATGCAGGCTGCGCCGCCGATACCTGCGCCATCACCTCGGGTCCGTGGCTCTTTGCGGGCATTGGATGCATCCTTGGATCGCTGCTGTATACTGTCCTGAGACCCGACCGCAGCGAAGAACAGGACAAGGAAGGGGCGGAGTGAGCCCTGATTCCCCTGAAAGGAGGAAACGCGATGCATCGAAGCGTATTGGCCCTGCTTTTCGCCTCGGTGCTGCTGCTCAGCGGCTGCGCTGTCGGGCAGCAGACTGTGCCGAAGGAAAAGAGCGGACAGGAAACAAACATGGACGGAGCGGCTTTTGACCGGTCCGACGAGGAGATCACCTATATGGATACCACAGACAATGTCATCTATCTGGCGGGCGGCTGCTTCTGGGGCATGGAACAGCTGATGCAGTCCATCCCCGGCGTTATCGACGCCGCGAGCGGCTACGCCAACGGCACCTGCGAGGCGGACGCCGATTACAAGACCGTCTGCAAGGGAGAGACCGGCTTTCGGGAGACCGTGCGGGTGGAATACGACCCCGAGCAGGTGAGCCTCGACGCGCTGCTGATGGCGTACTTCTATGTCATCGACCCCACGGTACAAAACCGGCAGGGCAACGACCGGGGCAGCCAGTACCAGACCGGCGTGTACTACACCAATGAAAGCGCCAGAGAGACGGTGAAGCGCATCGCGGAGATCGAGCGGAATCGCAGTAAAAAATTTTTCGTGGAGATCGGCCCCCTGAAAAACTACTACCCCGCTGAGGAGTATCATCAGAACTATCTTGAAAAGAACCCAGACGGCTATTGCCACATTCCATGGGCAGAGATAGAACTCCTCTCCAAACTGCGCATCGACCCGGGCGACTATCAGAAAACCACGGCGGAGTCCATTCGTGACAAGCTGACGGAGGAGCAGTACCGCGTCACGCAGGAGAACGGCACGGAGCGTGCCTTCACAGGCGAGTTCTGGGACAAATTTGAAAAGGGTATCTATGTGGATGTCGTCACCGGCGAGCCGCTTTTTTCCTCCACGGATAAGTACGAGAGCGCCTGTGGCTGGCCATCTTTCACCAAACCTATCGAAGGCCCCGCCGTGGTGGAAAAAGAGGATTTGAGCCACGGGATGCGCCGCACGGAGGTGCGCAGCCGCGCTGGTGACTCCCACCTCGGTCATGTGTTTACCGAAGACCCAGAGTCGCCGAACGGCGTGCGTTACTGCATAAACAGCGCAGCCCTGCGCTTTGTCCCCTATGGAAAAATGGAAGCCGAGGGCTACGGATACCTCCTGTACCTGTTTAAGAATTGAGACGTTGCTGAGCCATGCTGAGATAGATGATGACCTGCAATAAATGATTGCCTGATGGCCGCCCTTTGTGCTCCAAACGGAAGTAATTTTGTAGAAGATCTGTGTAAAGCGGTATCGGAGCATAGCAGCAAATCGGACTGCCACTGTGCAGCCTGATTTGCTATGAATGGAATTCCTTGATACCCTTAATAAGCTGGCTTCAAAAAAGGAGAAGCACCATGTATCTTTTTCAAATAAGCAACTACGATGACCCCGCTGTGGAAAGAGAAACCGCAGAACTGCTGCACCAGCGTTTGGAAGCTGAGAGCCGGCGGCGCTGCCCCGCTATGTGGAATGCGATAGACCGCATCAGAACTCACGCCGCAAAAGGCCCGACGCGCGAAAAGCGGGCGGTGCGCTGCCGCATTTATGGCGTGTTTCTGCTGGCTCTGGGCCTTTTGACATTGATTCTTGGCTTGACGCCGCCAAGAACCACCGATGTGATCATTGTGGGCGGAGTCGTGATCATTGCAGGTCTGCTGGAGTTTGCCCTTGCTCCTGGAAGAACGCCGCCGCATATACCGGAATCCTGCAAAAGGGAAGCACGGAAAGTGCTGGAGCTGCGGCGCACCGTTGACTGGGAAAAGCTCAAAACCACTATCCGTTTCGAGGATGCCGGCATAACGATCTGCGCGGAGGAGAACGAAGAACATCTCCCGTACACACGAATAAAGAGCGCCTTTGAATCATTGCATTTGTGGCTTGTAGTCTGTGACGATGAACACGCCCTGCTGCTCCAGAAAAAGGACCTGATATTGGGGGAGACAGATAAATTCTTCTCTTACATCACCTCAAGAACGAATGGAGACGTAGTGGGCTGAGATATCTAATAAACTTATAGCTTATTAGATCTTTTCGTTGAAAAAGTGCAATAGCGTTGAACAAAAATCAACAATTTGTTTGTGGATGAGTGTTGCCATTTTGCTGCGTATCTCTCGACGATGTGGCGTTGGACTATGACGGAGCGATCAAAACCTATACCGGCAGCGGTACCGACCTTGTCATTGGTATGGAAGGAGCGGCTTTATATGCGAGCAGTCCTAACGCTCTTGAAGTGCTGCTTGGTGAGGCCCTTGCTAAAACGTGGGCGAATCGATATAATAAAAACACCGATATTGTGCTTTAGGCGGTAGAACGGAATATAAATGACCAATATGATCCAGAGATCGGAAAGCTATTGGATAAGGGGTATTTGGAACGTGACTGACGGATGACTTAATGGCTTCCATTCAAACCATACAAACATCATGAGAAACTGTTGACAGTGGAAAGCAAGACCTCCAATGGCATCTCTATTGGCGTGATTTGAACGCACTGTTAGCTCCTATGAGGTGGAACGGGGACAACCAATGTCCCTGTCCTTGAAAATAATGGCGAAGAATTTGTGATTCAACACGAAATTCAACACAAGAGCAGGAAAGATAAAGTGGACAGAAAAATACATTTTTTTGACTGCGCTTTTTCAAATGGGCAGAAAAAACCTTTTCCTATCAATGCATTTGTGTAAAATGTAGAAATTATAAAAATATAGAAAAAGTTGCAAAAATACGTGGCGAAAAAAGGGGATTATGAGCAATTTTTCCGTGCGTTCAACACAAATTCAACACAAAAGCGACTTTGTGCAATTTGCCACATATAAGAAAAAACCTCGAAACCATTATGGTTTCAAGGTTTTTCTTGGTGGAGAATAGCGGGATCGAACCGCTGACCTCTTGACTGCCAGTCAAGCGCTCTCCCAGCTGAGCTAATCCCCCAGGTCAGTTCATTTTGAACTTGTTTCGTTCGCTCGGAACAATGGCTAGTATAGCAGGGAACCCCCTCTTTGTCAACACTTTTTTTCGTTTTTTTCAAAAATTTTTTTCGCCCACTCAGAGGTGGAAAAATCGGGGCTTGAAGGGATGGAGATCGTGGGAGCGGATCATAGGAGCTTCCGGCAGGAGGGAGGCTGCCGCATTTACACGGCTCGCTATCTTATGGAAAGGATAACGAATGATGGAAAGAACCGTTGCGAAAACAGACAGCCTATTATATAATGAACTCAAGAAATAAAAGGTTGACCTTTGGGAAGGGGGACCCAACATGGCTGTTTTTACGGTAAACGGCAAAACGGTAACCGCTGAGAAAAATCAAAAGCTGCTGCGGTTCCTGCGAGACGAGCTGCGCCTGACCTCGGTGAAGGACGGATGCAGCGAGGGCGCCTGCGGCACTTGCACGGTGCTGATCGACGGCAAGCCCACCAAGGCCTGCGTTCCGCAGACGGATAAGCTGGAGGGAAAAACCATCCTGACGGTGGAGGGCTTGTCTGATTGGGAGAAGAAGGTCTACACCTGGGCCTTTGGCGAGGCGGGGGCTATTCAGTGCGGCTTCTGCATCCCCGGCATGGTGATCTCCGCCAAGGCACTGCTGGACACGAACCCGGATCCCAGCCGGGAGGAGGCGGCCTTTGCTATCCGCAACAACATCTGCCGCTGCACCGGCTATGTGAAGATCATCGACGGGATCCTGCTGGCGGCAAAATGCTTCCGGGAGGGCAAGCTGCCGGAGGCACCGGCGGAATGGAAGGTAGGCAGCCGGGTCCACCGGGTAGATGTGGAGGAAAAGGTCACCGGCACCGGCCAGTACCCTGATGACATCTATCTGGACGGGATGCTCTACGGCAGCGCCGTCCGCAGTCAGTACCCCCGTGCACGGGTGCTGGCTATCCATACGGAGGAGGCCAAGGCCCTGCCCGGCGTGGCCTGCGTCCTGACGGCGGCGGATATCCCCGGCAGCAACAAGGTGGGCCACCTGAAAAAGGATTGGGACACCATGATCGCCGTAGGCGATATTACCCATTATCTGGGCGACGCCATTTGTCTGGTGGCAGCGGAAACGCCGGAGATCCTGGCCCAGGCCAAGGCGTTGGTGAAGGTGGACTACGAGGAGCTGCCTGCCGTCCATAACCCGCAGGAGGCCATCCTGCCGGACGCGCCGCTGGTGCACCGGGAGGGCAATTTGCTGGCCCATAAGCACATCCAGCGGGGAAACCCGGCGGAGGCGCTGGCCAAATCCAAGTATCTCATCACCCGGCGGTTCTCGACCCCCTGGACGGAACACGCCTTTCTGGAACCGGAGTGCGCCGTGGCCTGCCCCGATGGGGACGGTGTTCTGGTGCTCTCCACGGATCAGGGTGCATACGATACCCAGCACGAGATCATGGGAATGCTGGGCCTGCCCGCGGAGCAGGTGAAGGTCCGCAACTGTCTGGTGGGCGGCGGCTTCGGCGGCAAGGAGGACGTAACGGTCCAGCACCACGCCGCGCTGATCGCCTATCTCACAAAGCGCCCGGTAAAGGTGAAGCTCACCCGGGCGGAAAGCCTGCTGATCCATCCCAAGCGTCACCCCATGGAGATGGAATTCTCTCTGGGCTGCGATGAAAACGGCATCATTCAGGGCGTGGCGGCGGAGTGCATCGCCGACACCGGAGCCTACGCCTCTCTGGGCGGGCCGGTGCTGGAACGGGCCTGCACCCACGGCGCGGGGCCTTATCAGTACGAAGCCTATGAGATCGACGGCTGGGCCTACTATACGAACAATCCCCCGGCGGGAGCCTTCCGGGGCTTTGGCGTGACCCAGACCTGCTTCTGCATTGAAACGCTGTTGAACGAAATGGCGGACAAGGTGGGCATTTCCCCTTGGGAGATCCGCTACCGCAATGCCATCCGACCCGGCGGCGTTTTGCCCAACGGTCAGATCGTGGACGGCTCCACGGGACTGGTGGAAACGCTGGAGGCTGTGAAGCCCTATTATGACGAGGCTGTGAAGAACGGCGATCCTGTGGGTCTGGCCTGCGCCATGAAGAACGCAGGCGTAGGCGTGGGCATCCCCGACACCGGCCGGGTGCGGCTGACTGTCCGGGAGGGAAAGCTCCACATTTTCGCAGGCGCTTCCTGCATCGGTCAGGGCTTGGGCACGGTGCTGACACAGACCGTCTGCGGCGAGACCGGCATCCCAAGGGAAAACGTGGTCTACGAGCGTTCCAACACCTGGATCGCGCCGGATTCCGGCACTACCTCCGGCTCCCGCCAGACGCTGTTCACCGGCGAGGCCTGTATCCGGGCCTGTCAGGACTTGAAAAAGGCCTTGGAGGAACATAGCTTGGCAGACCTTGAGGGACAGGAGTTCTACGGCGAATATCTGGGCAAGACCGACCCGCTGGGGGCGGATGTGCCCAACCCGGTGAGCCACATCGCCTACGGCTATGCCACCCAGCTCTGCGTGCTGGATAAGGATACCGGACGCATCAAACAGATGGTAGCGGCCCACGATGTCGGCAAGGCCGTGAACCCCCTCTCCGTGGAGGGACAGATCGAGGGCGGCGTGGTGATGAGCATGGGCTACGCCCTGACGGAGCGGTATCCCATTGACGAAAACTGCCGCCCCACGGCGAAATTCGGCACGCTGGGATTGTTCCGGGCCAACCAGATCCCGGAGATCAAGCCCATCATCGTGGAAAAACCGGGATTGAACGTGGGCGGCGGGGCCATCGGTATCGGTGAGATCACCTCCATCCCCACGGCCCCCGCCATTGCGGAGGCGTACCGCCGCTATGACGGCGAGCTGCGTACCGAGCTTCCTCTGAAAAACACCCCTTACGCAAAAAAATGACAGCGGCGAACCGCTGTCAAGGTACATATACTTCATGCGTTAACCGGCGCTTTCGGCTTGCTTCAAAGCCTCCGGGGTGTCGATGTCCGTCAGCTCCAGGGCGTCTGTCTCTAACAAAATGAGGTCGGCCTCGTGGTTGCGGATGACAGCGCTGCCGCCCCGGTCCCCATTGAGGGCCAAAAGCTCCGGGTAGAACCGAGAGGGAAAGAGGCAGGGATTGCCACGGACGCCGCTGTGGGCCATGGCAGCGATCTTCGCTGGGTTCTGGGCCCAGAGCGCGGCCAGCGCTTCGGCGCTGTCCCGCTTCAGCCACGGCTGGTCGGCTACGAGGAACAGCACCCCATCGCAGTCCGTGAGCCGTTCCAGCCCCAGACGGACGCTGCGGCTCAGCCCCAGGTCCGGCTGATCGTTCAAAACGGCCTCAAAGCCGTATTCACCGGCTAAGGACAGAATCTCCGGGTATTGACTTACCACCACGGTCACAAGACCGCTGGGAACAGTCTCCAGTGCCCGGCGGATGAGGGATTCCCCATCCACCTGCGCTTGCAGCTTATTAGAACCGAACCGGCGGGCGTTACCCGCCGCCAGCACTACACATCCGATTTTCATAGCGATCACCTCATAGGAAAATTCCAGATCTCTCTCAGTATACCCAATTTAGACCCTGTCAGTCAATATGAGCGATAGAAGGAGGGATGCTCCATGAGCATAACAGTAGGAAAAAGCGTGGCCCGTGTGGATGCCTTTGATAAGGTGACCGGCCGCACAAAATACTACGAGGACCGGATGCCTGCCGGTGCTCTGTACATCCGGATCAAGCACGCGGAGATCGCCCACGGCTTCGTGAAGTCCGTGGATACAGCGGCGGCGGAGGCCATCGACGGCGTGGTGAAGGTGCTGACCTGTTTTGACGTACCGGATATTCCCTTTCCCACGGCGGGCCACCCCTGGTCCATGGACCCCGGTCATCAGGATGTGGCGGACCGCCACCTGCTGAACCGACATGTCCGCTACTACGGCGACGATGTGGCCGTTGTCATTGCGGAGAACGAGGTGGCGGCCATGCAGGGCGTCCGGGCGCTGAAGGTGGAGTATGAGGAGCTGCCCTTCGTGCTGGACGTTCAGAAGGCCATGGAGCCGGACGCTCCGCAGATCCACGAGAATTATCCCGGAAATATCCTCAAGCACACGGACATGCGCAAGGGCGACTATGCCGCCGCCATTCAGGAGCCGGGTCTGGTTAAAGTGGAGGGCTGGTATGAGACCCCCACGGTCCAGCATTGCCACATTGAGAACCACGGCTGCTACGCTTACGAGGAAAACGGCCGGGTAGTGGTGGTCAGCTCCACTCAGATCCCCCATATCATCCGCCGGATCGTGGGGCAGGCCCTGGGTCGCCCATGGGCGGATGTTGAGATCATCAAGCCCTATATCGGCGGCGGCTTCGGCAATAAGCAGGATGCCCTGTATGAGCCGCTGTGCGCCTGGTGTTCCACGCAGGTCAACGGCCGCTGCGTCCGGATCGACTGCTCCCGGGAGGAGACCTTCGTTTCCAACCGCGTCCGTCATGCTATCCGGTTCCATATCGTCTCCTGGCTCCGGAAGGACGGTCAACTGGCTGCCCGGAAGGTGGAGTGCTTCTCCAATCAGGGAGCCTACGCTTCCCACGGTCACTCCATCTGCGCCAAGGCCATGGGCTCCTTTGCCCAGATCTACCCCTGCGACAATATGGAGTGCGACGCCTGGACCGTGTTTTCCAACCGGCCTGCGGCGGGTGCCATGCGGGGCTACGGTATGCCCCAGGCCAGCTTTGCTGACGAGGCCAACATCGACGAATGTGCCGCCGCCGTAGGCATGGACCCGCTGGAATACCGCATGAAGTTCATCATGCCCAAGGATTATCACGATGCCTTCTCCGGCAATACCAACTATTTCGACTCCTTCCGGGCCTGCCTGGAAAAGGGCCGTGACGCCATGGACTATGACCGCCGCAAGGCGGAATTCGCCAAGGACACCGGCTCTGTCCGCCGGGGCATCGGCGCGGCGTCCTTCTGGTACAACACCGGCGTGTATCCCATCTCACTGGAGACGGCCTCCAACCGGATGCAGCTGAATCTGGACGGCACCGTTACCATGCAGTGCGGCGAAACGGAGATCGGTCAGGGCGCGGACACCGCCTACGCCCAGATGACCGCAAAGGCCGTGGGCCTCAAGAGCTACAAGGACGTTCATGTGGTGTCCTGTCAGGATACAGACATCACCCCCACCGGCCTTGGCGCCTACGCCAGCCGCCAGACCTATATGGAGGGCTTCGCCATCGACCAGACCGGACGGCTCCTGCGGCAGAAGATACTGGCCTATGCCGCCGAGATGCTGGGCTGTTCTGCGGAGGAGCTGGACATCGTGGAGGGCAATGTGGTCCGCAAGGAAAGCGGCGCAGTGGAGATGGACCTGTCCCATCTGGCCATGACCGCCCAGTATAACCCGGTCCACTCCGAGCATATCACGGCGGAGAGCACCGCCACCATCCGCTCCAACGCCTATTCCTTTGGCTGCACCTTCGCAGAGGTGGAGGTGGACATTCCCATGTGCAAGGTAACGCTGAAACGGATCGTCAACGTCCATGACTGCGGCAGCCTCATCAACCCCGCCTTGGCGGAGGCGCAGGTCCACGGCGGTATGTCCATGGGCATCGGCTATGGCCTTTCCGAACAGCTGCTGTTCGACGAAAAGACCGGCAAGCCCCTGAACAACAACCTGCTGGACTACAAGCTGTCCACCGTGATGGACCATCCGGATCTGGAGGCCCTGTTTGTGGAGAACGCGGAGCCGACCTCTCCCTTTGGAACCAAGGCTTTGGGCGAGCCCCCGGCCTGTTCTCCGGCGCCAGCCATCCGCAGCGCCATTTACAACGCCACCGGCGTTTCCATCGACACCACGCCCATCACCCCCCATGTGCTGTACCGCGCATTTAAGGAGGCCGGGCTGATCCATGACGAGAAGGAGGGTGACTGACCATGTATGATATGAAAGCCCTGTATCAGGCCGCCAGTGTGGAGGAGGCCGTGGCGCTCCGATTGGAGCACCCGGAGGCCCAGATCATCGCCGGCGGCAGCGACGTACTGGTGCAGATGCGGGAGGGCAAGCGGGCCGGCGCGGAGTTGATCTCCATTTACGGCATCGACGCGCTCCGGGGCGTTTCCATGGAGCCGGACGGCACGTTGCGGATCGGCTCTCTCACCAGCTTTTCCCATATTACCAGGGATCCCCTCATTCAGAAGTACATCAACGTGCTGGGCGAGGCTGTGGATCAGGTGGGCGGCCCCCAGATCCGCAACATCGGCACCATCGGCGGCAACACCTGCAACGGCGTTACCTCCGCCGATTCCGCCTCCACTCTCCACGCGTGGGACGCCGTCATTGAGCTGACGGGCAAAAACGGCGTCCGCCGCCTGCCTATCCATGATTTCTACATCAAGGCGGGCAAGGTGGACATCCGGGTGGAGGACGGCGAGATCCAGACCGCTGTGCTGATCCCCAAGGAAAGCTATGAGAACTGCTTCGGCCACTATATCAAGTACGCCATGCGCAACGCCATGGACATCGCCACTCTGGGTACGTCCGTGAACGTGCGGCTGTCGGCAGATAAAAAGACGGTGGAGCGGGTCAGAGTGGCCTTCGGCGTGGCGGGACCGGTGCCCCTGCGGGCAGCCACGGCGGAAGCGATGGCAAAGGGCCAGATCGTGAGTCTGGAACTGGCGGAGCGGTTTGCTCAGGCGGTGACGGCGGACATCAACCCCCGTGATTCCTGGCGGGCCGCTAAGGATTTCCGGCTGCACATCGCAGTGGAGAGCGCCAAGCGAGCATTTATCGAATCGGTGAAGCTGGCGGGAGGTGAGCTGTAATGGCACAGTATCAGTTGGTCCATTTCAACCTGAATGGCAAGGATGTGGAACGGATGGTGGACGTCCGGGCCAGCCTGACCGATATGCTTCGGAACGACTACCACATGACCAGCGTGAAGAAGGGCTGCGAGGTGGGGGAATGCGGCGCGTGCAACGTCATCATTGACGGTGAGTGCTTCAATTCCTGCATCTATTTGGCTGTCTGGGCAGAGGGTAAGCGCATCCGCACGCTGGAAAGCCTGATGGGGCCAAACGGCGAGCTGAGCGACATTCAGCAGGCGTTTATCGAGGAGACCGCCGTGCAGTGCGGCTTCTGCACCCCCGGCTTTATCATGACGGCAGTGGAAATTTTGGAGAGCGGAAAGCTCTATACGGACGCGGAGCTGCGCAAGCTCCTCTCCGGGCACCTGTGCCGTTGTACCGGCTATGAGAACATTCTTCGGGCGGTGAAAAAGACCATGTATCGCCGTCTGGGGCTGCCCATGCCTACGGAACCGGAAGCCTGATAAAACGCTGATAAAACCATCAAAGGTCCGCCCATACGGGCGGACCTTTTTCGGGCGGATTTTCGTTTGACGCAGATTGGAAACCGTGGTAAAATATAGCACAACGGTTACATGCATGTCCTTTGACAGAGATGCGATCCCGCGGAGGCAAAGAACAAGGAGGAATCTCTATGAAAACCATCATTACCATCGGACGGCAATTCGGCAGCGGCGGCAAGGAAGTCGGTATCCGGGTCGCAAAGGAGCTGGGAATCCCCTTCTACGATAAGGAGCTGCTGCAGGAGGCTGCGAAGAAGAGCGGCCTGTGCCAGAAGATCTTTGAAAATTTTGACGAGCGGCCCAAGAGCCTGCTGTACGCCATCGCCATGGATGCCTACCCCTTGGGCTTCTCCGGGGTCACCGGTGAATCTCTGGAACAGCAGGTGCATCTGGCCATCTTTAAGACCATCCGCCACATTGCAGAGGAAGGCCCCTGCGTTATCATCGGCCGCAGCGCCGATTATGCTCTGGCGGAGAACCCCAATCTGCTGAGCCTGTTCATCAGCGCCCCGCTGGAGGACCGGATCGCCCGCGTGGCCAAGCGCCAGAAGGTGACGCCGGAGGAGGCCAAGAGCCTGATCCAAAAAACCGACAAGCGCCGGGCATCCTACTGCGAATACTACGCCTCTAAGAAGTGGGGCGCGGTGGATGCGTATGACTTCTGCCTGAACAGCAGCGCCTTGGGTCTTGGCGGCACGGTGGAGCTGATCCAGGCCATGGTTGCCCACAAGGAACACCCCATTCCCAGCCCCACGGAGATCGACCCCACCCAGACCGAGGCATAAGCATTTTTCAGAACGGCCCCTTTGGGGCCGTTCTTTTTTGCGCGTTTGCGGCGAAATGATTCGATAAGTACATCTATCTGCATGATTTTCTGCCGCATGTTCATCGATCAGAAAACCGCACATCTCGATTTCTGCCGGGACTTGACAATTCACGGAAAAGTATTATAATATCAAATTATTCAAAATTGTACTATTCGAAAGGAGATGGTCTCATGCTGCCTGCCGTGCGGTTTTATACCTATTCCAAGCGCTTTGAGGAGGCGTATACCGCGGCTATGCGCCCCTTGACGGAGGAACTGGATATGGCCCAGCCCGCCGTGGACATTCTCCTGTTTTTGGCCAATAATCCCGGTATGGATACCGCCCGTGATATCTGCACCTACCGGCATCTGAAGCCCGCTATCGTCTCTTTCCACGTGGAAAAGCTGGCAGGGGAAGGGTATCTGGAACGCCAGCCGGTGCCGGGAGACCGGCGGAAATGCCGCCTGGTGTGTACGGAAAAGGCCGGGCCGGTGATCCAGCGGGGCCGCGCTGTACAGGAGACCTTTTCGCGGCAGCTGACGGTGGGCCTGACCGAGGAGGAGCTGGAGATCTGCTTCCGCTGCTTTGCGGTATTCGGAGAAAATATGGACCGGCTGAGCGACAGCCGGAAAGCGACAAAAGGAGACGAAAAATGAATCAGGATAAAACCTTTTTAGGCACGGAACCGATTGGCAAGCTTCTGCGGCAGCTGGCCATCCCCACGGTCATCGCCCAGCTTGTAAATATGCTCTACAACATCGTGGACCGCATCTACATCGGCCACATTCCCGGTGACGGCGATCTGGCCCTTACCGGCGTGGGCGTGTGCCTGCCGCTGATTTTAATTGTCTCCGCATTTGCAGCACTGGTAGCCTCTGGCGGTGCGCCCCGGGCCTCCATCTACATGGGCAAGCAGGATCACGACACCGCCGAGAAGATTTTAGGCGGCTGCTTTGCCCTGCAATTAGCGGTCTCCGCCGTGCTGACGGTGGTACTGCTGCTGTGGAGCCGGGATCTGCTGTTGGCCTTCGGCGCCAGCGAGAACACCATCGGTTACGCCGCCAGCTATATGCAGATCTACGCTGTGGGCACCGTGTTCGTGCAGCTGACCCTGGGCCTGAACGCCTTTATCACCGCACAGGGCTTTGCCAAGATCGGAATGCGGACGGTACTCATCGGCGCGGTGGCCAACATCGTTCTGGACCCCATTTTTATTTACGGACTGCACATGGGCGTCCGGGGTGCGGCGGTGGCCACCATTTTGTCCCAGGGAATGTCCTGTGTCTGGGTGCTGCGGTTCCTCACCGGCCCCAAAACCCTGCTGCGGCTGAAAAAGGAAAACGTCCGTTTCCGTCCCGCCCTGATCCTGCCCTGCGTAGCACTGGGGACGGCTACCTTCATCATGCAGGCCAGTGAGAGCGTCATTTCTGTGTGCTTCAATTCCTCGCTGCTGAAATACGGCGACGACATCGCCGTAGGCGCCATGACCATCCTCTCCAGCGTCATGCAGTTCGCCATGCTGCCCTTGCAGGGCATCGCCCAGGGCGCCCAGCCCATCACCAGCTACAATTACGGCGCCCGGAACACCCAGCGGGTGCGGCAGACCTTCCGGCTGCTGCTGAAGGTGTGTCTGTGCTATTCCGTGGCGCTGTGGGCGGTGATCCAGCTATGCCCCGGCGCGTTTGCCCGGATTTTCACCCCCAACGCGGCGCTGGTGGCCTTTACGGTGCCCGCCCTGCGGATCTATTGCGGGGCGCTGTTTCTCTTTGGCATCCAGATCGCCTGTCAGATGACCTTCGTTTCCATTGGCGCCGCCGGCTGCTCCATCATTGTAGCGGTGTTGCGGAAATTCGTCCTGCTGCTGCCCTTGATCTATCTGATGCCCCGGCTGCTGGCAGATCAGACCATGGCAGTCTACACCGCCGAGCCGGTGGCGGATGCCATCGCCGTGACCTGCACTGCCATCCTGTTTACCGTCCAATTCCGCAAGGCTTTGCGAAAGCTGGACGCGGAGGGCTGAAAACAGAGACTGTCGATCAAGTGGTAAATTCTCCGCGACGGTAAGGAAGAGTGTGCGCGGGACTGCGCCCGCAGGCGTGTTTCGGAGCGCAACCGCCGTAAGGCGGCTCTTAGCGCGGAGATAACCCAAGAAGGGATACACCGTCGGCTCAAGCCAATCAGCGGATACTTTATATCCGCTGATTGGGAGCCTTCCTCGAAACAGACTCGCTTGATCCGCCACCGGCGGCGCTTTGCCTGTTTCCCTGCGCCATTGAAATCAAATATTATCAGAACTTTTACAAGTTCTGATAATAAGGGCAACGGGAAGAAAAGATTTTTTCGACCCGTTGCGCCCCCGGTTTTCGGGGGCAAAGCACACGGAAACCGGCTGGGCCGACGGTGTATTCCTGCTCCATGCGGAGCGAAAAGATTTTTTCGACACGCTGAACGAAGTTTACAAATATCGCCTTGTAAGTCGCTGCGCAAGCGGATATAATACCCTCATCAAAACGAAACGGGGGACGGTTATGGCAAATATTCTGGATTATCTGGACTGGCGGGGGGATCTGACGCTGGCGCAGGATCCGTTTAACGAGGTGGATAACCTGATCTTGGCGGAGCTGTCCTTTGTTGACTTTGCCGGCATCGTTCCTGGCCCCGGCGAGGGGAAGGCCGTGCCTCTGTGGAAGGCGGCGGAGGCATATTTTGCCAAAATGGGGGGACGGCCCATCGACATGGGTGTTCTGGTGCCCAACCAGATCCCGGAGCTGCTGCGCCGGGCGGCAGCATCGCCCCGGTTCCGGGACATGAAGCTCAACGGCTTTGTGGATCATCTGGATACGGAGAAGGCAGAGCAGTTTGCGGCGCTGACGACGGAGTGTGGAGACGGGACGGTTTACCTCTCCTTCCGGGGCACCGACGATACGCTGGCGGGGTGGAAAGAGGATTTTTACCTGAGCTGTATGCGGGAGGTCCCCGCCCAGAAAATGGCAGTGGCATACACGGAGGCCATGGCCCATCAGTACCCCCGGATCAAGCTGCGGCTGGGTGGCCATTCCAAGGGTGGCAATCTGGCGGTGTGGGCGGGGGTGTTCTGCCCAACGGCGATGCAGCGACGGATCGCCGCCGTTTGGTCCAATGACGGTCCTGGCTTCCATGACGATATTCTGTCTCTGCCCCGGCATATCCGGCTGGCGGAGCGTATCCACACCATTGTGCCGAAATCCTCCGTGGTGGGGATGCTGCTGGAGCACGAGGAGGACTACACCGTGGTGGACAGTAGCCAGCAGGGCCTTATGCAGCACGACGGCTTTTCCTGGGCGGTGCTGGGGAACCGATTTGTCCGGCTCCACAGCGTCACCCGGCAGGCCCGGTTGACGGATCAGGAGCTGCGGGGCTGGGTCCAGGGGCTGACCATGGAGCAGAGGGAAAAATTCGTAGACAGCGCCTTTCAGGTGCTGGAGGCCTCCGGCGCCCAGACCTTGACGGACCTGAAGGCGGACAGCTTCAAAGCGGTGCGGCCTATGATCCGGGCCTTGAAGGATCTGGACAAGGAGACCCGGGAGGCCCTGCTGAAATTTATGAGCATCCTCTTTATGAGCAATCTGCGGATGACGCTGGAGGGCATCCAGGAGGAAACAGGGAAAAGCCTGCTGCGGAATGGAAAAAAGGCGGAGAGATCCACAGGAAAGAAGGAATAAAAAGCCCGCAGATGCGCCAAGCGGAATATCCTGCTTTGCCGACAACGGAAAAAGCAAACGACTTCAGACATAAAAAGCATCCACCGTAAGTGCTCAATAACCACCCGCATTTCCAAGGTTGAGTAAGTGTGAGAAAATGATATGCAGTCAACAAAAACTGCGTGTAAGTTTTCGAATGCGAAGGGAGTGCGTGTAAGAAATGGAAGATGTGTTAGCGATCCGGGATGAGTATCGTCTGCAGGAGTGGAGCCAGATCATCCGGGCGGGGCAAAACAGTGGGCTGAGTAAGCGAGAGTTCTGTAAACAAAATGGGATATCCGAACGGCAATATTACTACTGGCTGAAAAAATTGCGGGAAACGGTTGCGGAAACAGCATCACCGCGCCTGGTGCATCTTGAAGCGCCTGTCCCCCAAAGCGAGGGTATCCTTCGGATCCAGATTGGACAGGCAGATTTGAGACTGCCGGTAAACACGGACACGGAAGCGGTGGCAGCCATTCTTCGGGCCTTACAGCAACTATGTTAGATTTAAGTCGAGTACGGAACTATTATGTTGCGTGTGGCTACACGGATCTGCGCCGCGGAATAGAGGGTTTAGCTGCAATCGTGACCCAACAATTTGGCCAGGAGCTGAGTGAAGAAAGTCTATTCCTGTTTTGCGGAAGACGCACAGACCGCATCAAGGCGTTATACTTTTCCGGCGATGGATATATCCTGTTGTATAAGCGACTGAACAACGGCTCGTTTCAATGGCCCAGAAGTGAAGCGCAGCTGCGGTTATTGGATCCACAGACCTTTCGATGGCTGATGGAGGGGTTGAAAATAGACCAACCAAAAGCCATTTGGAAGGTTCCGAAAAGGGACATGTTTTAAGCACCAAATCATTGAAAATACTGTACTTTTGGGCGTCGCTGAAGAAAACGCACAGTTGCGTCAGAAACTGGACCATATGAATGAACTGCTTTTGAATGCGCAAAGGGCTCGTTTCGGCCAATCCAGCGAAAGGACCAAGTACGTCATGCAGGGCGGGACTCAGCTGGGGCTGTTTAATGAAGCAGAAGCAGAACAGGATCATAAGGCTGTTGAACCGACAGAGAACACCATTGTTATTTCTGAACACACCCGCAAGGCCAAGCGCACCGTAGATGAACTGACTGCAAATCTTCCGGTGAAAGAGGTTTTAATAACGCTTTCCGACGATGAACGTATCTGCGACAAGTGCGGTGGCAAGTATGAGATGATTGGAAAGAAGTTGGTTTCCCGGCGACTGGAAGTCATCCCCCGTCAATGCTATGTGGTGGAATATTACAGCTGCAGCTATGCGTGCAAGAGCTGTGAGATGAAGACCGGCTATGCCAATATCATTACAACGGTGACGCCTTCCATGCTGATGAAGCATTCTCTGGCATCCGCGTCTACAGTGGCAAATGTGATGACGCAAAAGTATGTGGACGGACTGCCTTTGGCCCGACAAGAAAAGATCTGGGAACGGGAGGGAATCCGCCTTTCCCGGGCCACGATGTCCAACTGGGTGATCCAGTGCGCCCAGGCCTGGCTGAAACCACTGTACCGGCGCATGAAAAAGACTCTTTTGGAGTGTTCCGTAATTCATGCAGACGAGACTGTGGTGCAGGTGCTGAAGGAGGAGGGAAAGGCCGCCACGAGCGAGTCTCGTATGTGGGTGTATGCCAGCAATGACCGCAGCGGCAAACCGATTCGATACTTCGAATACCAACCGGATCGCAGTGGCAAGCACGCGGCAGCGTTTCTGAAAGGTTTCTCCGGCTGTCTGGTAACAGACGGCTATGCCGGATACAACCAGGTGGACGGCGTGATCCGCTGCGGATGTTGGAGCCATATGCGGCGCCATTGGCGTGAGGCGATGTCAAAGGGGGCAACGAAAGAGACTTTCAAGGCGGCTTGGGGCTATGACTATTGTAATAAGCTCTTTGCTCTGGAGAAGAAATTTTTCAAAATGAGTGATGTGATACGCAAAACAGCGCGTCAGGCAGAGGCAGAACCTTTGCTTGAGGCTTATTGGTGGTGGCTTGAAACTCTGAATCCGGTGCCAGGCAGCAAATTGGCTGATGCCGTGACTTATGCTAAGAACCAGAAGAAATTCCTGAATGCGTTTTTGGAACATGGCGAGGTAGATATCTCAAATAACTTCGCTGAAAACGCGATCCGCCCGTTTGTCCAAGGCCGTAAA
>UQUC01000054.1 GCA_900544105.1 uncultured Oscillibacter sp.
CAAGGGGTATGCAGCATCCGCAGCGCGGCAGAGCCGCTGGCGGCTGCCCTACCTTACCGTTGCGGAAGATTTTTCGCTTTATCGACAGTCTCACAGGCGTTCCCGGAGGGAACGCCTGTCAAATATTGCCTCATTTTTCCAAAAGCTTTCGCAGGGAGTCAAAGGCTTCACCCAGTTCTGCCTTAGCCTTGGCGGAGGGGTTGGCCCGGAGGACCCGCAAAGCGGTTTCGTAGCGTTGAATGGAGCGGGTGCGGACCTGCGCTTCTCTTTGACGAACGGCAGCGATAAGCGTGTCCAGCTCCTCCCGGTGCTTGGCAAGCTCCTGCTCGCCGGGTTCGTCGATGCCATCGTCCAGCGCGGCGCGGGTCTTTTCCAAAGCCTGGGCGATATTGGCCAGGATTTCCAGCTTGGATTCTACCCGGCGGCGGAATGCGCTTTCCAGAGCCGCCCGGCGGCGCTGCTTCCGGACCTGTTTGGCGGTGCGGTGGGCTTCCAGTTCGTCAGCCAGATAGGACTGCAACAGGTATCTGTCCAGAGAAGTCTTTTCCCGGAAAGCTTGCAATTCCTCGGCGGTGCGGGCTTGGGCGGCCTCGGCTTTTTTGGCCAGCCTTCGCAGCTCTGCGTTTTCCTCTGTGAGCTTGGTGAGGACCTCCCGCAGGTCGATGGCAGCCTTGGTGGACTTTACCGTGTCCATGATGAACAGCACGGCGATCCCTGCTGCCAGAGGATTCACCAGCAGGGCGGGGAGCTTATGGAGCAGCTTGTCGATAGGGGGATGGATGACATAGATCAGCAGATCGGAGAAAAAGCCCCAGGCGATCGAGCTTGTCAGGCAGATGTAACCGTGGAGGTTAAAGGGCTGCTTGGTGTAATCCCAATAGCGGACCTTGAAAAGCTGCTCCATTACGGCGCCTACCACATATTCCAGCACTGTGGCAGCCAGCATGCCCAGAAAATAGACCAGCCAGAAGTTGTCCGCCACCGGCAGGGTGGCAAACAGAATGATAATGGCCCCGGAACCATAGATCGGCAGCAGGGGACCGCGGAGAAAGCCCCGGTTCACCCAATGACGCTGCTTGGCGGAGACATAGCAGGATTCCCAGACCCAGCCGCAGAAGCAATAGAAGAAGAACAGCAGGGCCCACTGCCCCGGCGTGTAAACGTACATAGAAAATCATCCTTTCATAGGATCGGCAGTGCCGTTTGGCTGCGGGTCAGTCCAGATTGACCCGGAAATCGCCCCGGGCCGCCGCGTCTGCCCGGCGCTGTTTTTCCGCTGCCTGAGCGTCCAGCAGTCCGCCGATGATCTGGTTGGATACTAAAAAGCCCTTGGGCGTCAGATGCCACACGCCATTTTCCGATACGGCATAGCCGGCTGCCTCGCACTTTTGCAGAAACGGCAGGAAAATTGGATCAAACCGGCGACGGAACCGGACCTCGTAATCCTTGGGATCCAGACCGGAGACCAACCGTGCACCCAGCATCACCCACTCCACGTCCCGGTCTCTGGGCGGGATGACGGTGTTTTCGGAAAAGCGGAACTGCCCGCCGTGTGCGGCGGCGATGTAGGCGTCCAAGTCTTTTTCGTAGGCATACCGGACACCGCCGAAATCGCTGTGGGCGCCGGGGCCGAAGCCGGCGTATTCCTGGAGCTTCCAATATTTCAGATTGTGCCGGGATTCCCGGCCCGGCTTGGCAAAGTTGGAAATTTCATATTGTTCATAGCCGTATTGCTTCAAAAATTCCACGGTTTGCAGGTACATATCCGCTTGTTCCTCGTCTCCCGGCAGACCGGCGGTGTCCTTTATGGCAAAGAGAGGGGTCCCTTCCTCTACCTTCAGGCCGTAGCAGCTCAGATGCTCCGGGTTCAGCGCCACGGCAGCGGCGAGATTTTCCATCCATCGCTCCTGCGTCTGGTGGGGTAGACCGTAAATGAGGTCCAGCGACAGATTTTGGATCTTAGCCTTCCGAGCGGCCTCCACAGCCTGCCGAACCTGATCCAGGGTATGGACCCGCCCAATGGCCCGCAGCTCCTCATCGCAGGCGGACTGCATTCCCAAGGAGATCCGGTTGAAGCCGCAGCGCCGCAGGGCACGGAGAGCTTTCCAATCCCCGGCGGAGTCCGGGTTGGCCTCCAGGGTGATCTCCGCGTCGCGGGCCACTTGGTAACGCTTTTCAATGACCTTTAAAATTTTACACAGCCGCTTTTCCCCTAAATAGCTGGGAGTGCCGCCACCGAAGTATACGGTATCCACAGTGTGAGACGCGGCCAGCGGCGCGGTTTCTGTCAAATGGGCGCAGAGGGCATCGGTATAGGCGTCCATGCGGTCCTCGCCGTGAGGCAGGGAATAGAAGTCGCAGTAGACGCATTTGGCCTTGCAGAAGGGGATGTGGATGTACAGTCCCAGCGGCCGGACGGTTTTCATAAAAATGCCCTCCTTTTGGAATCATAGTCAACAGTTTACCGCTTTTCAGACTGCATTGCAAGAAATTTCACATACTTTTCGCCGGAATGGAGAAACTATGGAAAACTTGTGAAAAGAGGTCGCCCTATGGATATGACGCCCCGGGAATATCAACAGTATGTGCAGCAGAAAATGAAAAAGTCCCCCTTGGGGAAGGACGTGTGCCTGGCTTTTCTCGTGGGCGGGGCTATCTGCGTTCTGGGACAGGCCATTCTGGACGGCTGGATGTCCCTGGGTCTGACCAAAGAGGACGCGGGCACGGCTACCTCCTGCTCGCTGGTGGCCCTATCCTCGCTGCTGACGGGACTGAATCTCTACAACAAGCTGGCCCGTTTCGGCGGTGCGGGGACACTGGTGCCCATCACGGGCTTTTCCAACGCAGTGACCTCACCGGCACTGGATTTCAAGTCCGAGGGATTCGTCACCGGTATGGCGGCGAAGATGTTCACCGTGGCCGGGCCGGTCATCACCTTCGGGACGCTGGCATCGGTGATCTACGGCGTGATCCTGATGCTATTGAAATGATCGGCGGGGAGGGAAGTGCGCACCTGGACCGGACGCCTTTGGGCTTGAGCTTACCGCAGCGAATCTGTGCGTTGAATTTGCCTCTCTCAAAGAGTGGGGTGGCAACTGTGATAACTGAGCAGCCTGGCAGGGCTTGCGTTGAGATTTTACAAATTTGAATTGGTATGTGAATTGTAAGGCGTTTTCAAATTCGACAAAAAATCGTTATTTTTTTGTCATATCTTATAATTGCAAAAGAAACGGACACAGATTATACTAACAGTGCTAAAGAGCGATATTGTTTCGCTTTTCTTTTTACAGCACCTCGTGCACGTGCACAGAACAGAAAAACATGTACAGTTCAAGGGGAGACCAACATGGCAAGTATGGAACTCATCGCCGCCAAAGCTGGCGTATCCCGGGGCACGGTAGATCGGGTGCTGCATAACCGCGGTCAAGTCAAGCCGGAGACGGCGGAAAAAGTACGGACCGTTATGGCGGAGCTGGACTTTCAGCCCAATACATTGGGCCGAGCGCTCTATCTTTCCCGTAAAAAGAATAAGATCGGCATTCTGGTAGCTTTCCGTGAACCGGATTTTCAAAAGCAGGTCATGGAGGGGGTCAACAGCGGCATTGCCTATGCCCAGCAACACGGTGTTGAGACCTTAGTGGAATTTGCGCCTCCCGGCGATCCAAAAGCCTATCTGACCGCATTGGAATCATTGTTGGCAAGCGATATTCAGGGATTGGCCCTGCGTGGGATCGACTCCCCGGCTGTCAGCCGGCGGCTTCAAATAGAGCGGGATAAAAAGCTCCCGCTCATTGCGTACAACCAAGACGTCGATGCCACTTTGCGGGATTGCTATGTGGGACAGAATTCCTATCAGAGCGGCCTTTGCACGGCGGCGCTGATGCAGCAGATGCTGCCGCCTCACGGCTGTTTGCTGATGGTGGGCGTCGATCCGCTGCATGCGTCCAGCGAGGAGCGGATCCGCGGATTTTCCGCGCATTTTCGTGAACAGAATAGTTCTTTGGATATATCGCATGTGGTCTATGGCGACGGCGACCACAATGCGGTTTACTGCCTGGTGCGGGAAAAGCTGGCGGTACTGCCTGATTTGACCGGTATCTTTGTTAGCGGCGCCGGCCTTTCCGGTGCGGCTCAGGCGGTGGACGATGCCGGACTTTCCGGTAAGGTCAAGGTAGTCGGCTTCGACGTAACAGATTCCAATACGGCCTATCTGAAAAAGGGCGCCGTCCAGTTTCTGATCGATCAGGGGCCGTATGCCCAGGGATATCATTCGATCCGGCTTTTGACAGACGCGATTTTTCAGGATAAGCCCATAGCAACTACCTATTATGATACAGGGATCCAAATTAAAAATCTGTATAATTGTTGATATGATATGCCGCCTGCGGCGGCGAGAGAGGAGCAAGACATGGAAACTATTACCAACCTGATCAAAGACACACCGATCCCCAAAATGGTCAAGGTCCGCCAGAACTTCGACAAGACCTGCATTCCTGAAAGTGATATTCCCGGTATCATCACCCGGGAGCTGGATCGTCCTGAGATCGGAGGCAAGATCCAGCCCGGCCAGAAGATCGCCATTACCTGCGGCAGCCGCGGCATCAATCACAATGCTGTGATGGCCCGTGCCATTGTAGACTTTGTCAAGTCCAAGGGTGCCGAGCCTTACATTGTGGCGGCTATGGGCAGTCACGGCGGCGCTACCGCTGAGGGCCAGCTTCAGATCCTCAAGGATTACGGCATTACGGAGGAGGCCATGGGCTGCCCCGCGAAAAGCTCCATGGAAACGGTTCAGATCGGCATTTCCGGTGTGCGGCATCAGCCTGTATATATGGATAAGAATGCCTCTGAAGCCGACGGCATCATCCTCTACAACCGCATCAAGCCCCACACTTCCTTCCGTGGCCCTTATGAAAGCGGCCTGATGAAGATGATGGCCATCGGCCTTGGCAAGCAGAAGGGCGCTGAGAGCATCCATCATCAGAGCCCTGCCATCATGCATGAGCTGGTGGAGGAGTACGGCCGGACGATTCTGGAAAACGCGCCGGTTCTGGGCGGTATCGCCATCATTGAAAATGCCTATGATGATACCTACCTCATCAAAGGCCTGAGTCCAGAGGAGATCATCAGCGAGGAGCCCAAGCTCAAGGAGATCTCCTACAAGACCATCGCCCACCTGCTCTTCGACAAGTGTGATGTGCTGGTGGTGGATAAGATCGGCAAGAACATCTCCGGCGACGGCATGGACCCCAACGTGTCCGGCCGCTTTGTCCAGCCCAAGTACTGCTCCGGCGGCATTCAGGCAGAGAAGTGCGTCATCCTGGATCTGACCGACGAGACCCACGGCAATGCACAGGGCATCGGCCTGGCGGAGGTCACCACCCGCCGTCTGTTCAACAAGATGAAGCTGGAGATGACCTATCCCACCGGCGTGACCAATACCTTCCTGCATCTGATGAAGATTCCCATGATCATGGACAATGACCGGGAAGCTATGCAGCTGGCTCTGATGTGCTGCCCCGAGGCTGAGGATCATGACCACATGAAGATGATCCGCATCCCCAACACTGCCCATATCGGTGTCATCGAGATCTCCGAGGGTATGCTGCCTCTGGTGGAGAATAACCCCAATTTCGAGGTCCTCACGGAGCCCTATGACCTGCCCTTCGACGAAAACGGCAACCTGTTCTGAAAAATCCGAGCTGCCGGAGGACTGCCGTGAACAGGCGACTACCGGACAGCTCTGGTTTTAAATAGTAGTGTAAGAAACACAAAAAAAGAAAGGAACTGACTCTATGGTATCTCCCGCAATGCTGATCGTAGCACTGGTGATCGCGATCGCGATCATCCTGTTCTGCATCATCGTCCTCAAGCTCAACGCTTCCATCGGCATGGTTCTGGCCAGCCTGTTCATGGGTGTGGCCGGCGGTCTCGACCTGATGAGCACAATGGACACCATCTCCTCCGGCTTCGGCAGCATGATGACCAGCATCGGCCTGCCTGTCGGCTTCGGCACCATTCTGGGCCAGCTGATGAGCGACAGCGGCGCTGCCGACATCATCGCTGACAAGCTGGTTTCCGCTTTCCCTGCAAAGCGTTCCGTTTGGGGCCTGAGCCTGGCCGGCTTTGTGCTGTCCATCCCTGTGTTCTTTGACGTTACCTTCATCATCCTGATCCCCATCGGCATCACCATTGCCGCCAAGATCGACATGAAGATGTGCTATGTCACCGGCTGCCTGACCATCGGTGCGACCACCGCCCACTGCGTGGTGCCTCCCACTCCCAACCCCCTGGCTGCCGCCGATATCTTCGGTTTTGACCTGGGCATCATGATGATCGTGGGGCTGGTCGTTGGCTTCATCACTGTGATCGTCTCTGACTTCGTGTACATCAAGATCCACAACCGCGGCATCTGGAACGAGGAAAAGGACGTGAACCACAGCTCCAATGTTGTTAACGAGCTGGTAACTGCCCGCGCTGCTCAGAACAGCTCTAAGGCCCGCCCCTCTTTCGGTATGGCTCTGCTGCCCGTCGTCATCCCCGTGGTCTGCATTCTCTTCGGTACCCTGGGCAGCGCCATGTTTGACGAGGCGCCCCTGATCTGCAGCTTCCTGGGCAACAAGCTGGTTGCCATGACCCTGGGTACTCTGGGCGCTTACCTGGTGAGCCTGCCCTACATCGGCCGCGAGAATCTGGAGAAGTCTGCCGGTGAAGCCCTGAAGAGTGCCGGCGTGGTGCTGCTGATCACCGGTGCAGGCGGCTCCTTCTCTTCCGTTATCACCGCCACCGGCATCGGCAACGCCATCGTGAGCCTGCTGGGTACCGATACTACTTCTGTCATTCCCGCCATGTTCCTGGCCTACTTCATTGGCCTGATCTTCCGTGTGGCACAGGGCTCCGGCACCGTGGCCGGCATGACCTCTATGGGCATCATGGCAACCATCGCTCCTGCCATCGGCTGCCATCCCGTGTGGATCGCCCTGGCCTGTCTGTCCGGCGGCAACTCCATCGGCCATGTCAACGACTCCGGCTTCTGGGTGGCCACCAATATGTCCGGCCTGACCGTTACCGGCGGCCTGAAGACCTACACCCTGGGCTCCTTCATCTCCTCTGTGTGCATTTTCGTGCTGGCTCTGATCGGCGCCCTGGTGATCCCCCTGTAAGCTTACTCATCTTTTATAAAAGGAGTAATTACCCATGCGTAATGCAATGATTATCGACCCCAAGGATAATGTGGCAGTCGCCATTGAGCCTATCGCCAAGGGCGAAATGGCCACCTATGTCTGCGAAGGAAAAGAAGTGTCTCTCCCTGCTCTGGAGGATATCACCATCTACCATAAGCTGGCTACCCGCGATATCCGCAAGGGGGAGCCTGTGGTGAAATACGGTGAGCACATCGGCATCGCCTCCTGCGATATCAAAGCCGGTGAACACGTCCATGTTCACAATGTGGAAGGCCACCGGGAAAACCTGGAAGCGAAAGAGTAAGGAGAGTGGAACAATGACTTTTTACGGTTATAAGCGTCCTGACGGTCGCGTGGGCGTGCGCAATCATGTGCTGATCCTGCCTGCCAGTGTGTGCGCTTCCGATACTACCCGTATCATTGCCCAGCAGGTGACCGGCGCCGTTACCTTTAATAATCAACAGGGCTGTTCTCAGGTGGCCCCTGACCAGCAGCTTACCATGGACGTGATGGCAGGCTATGCCGCCAATCCCAACGTCTACGGCACGGTGGTCGTCTCTCTCGGCTGCGAGAACTGCCAGATGGATCTGGTGGTCAAGGCCATTGAGGAGCGCACCAACAAGCCCCTCAAGCAGGTCATCATCCAGGAGGCTGGCGGTACGCTGAAGGCTGTGGATATGGCTGTGCGCTATGCCAAGGAGATGGTGGCCGAAGCCTCCATGCTCCAGAAAGAGGAATTTCCGATTTCCGAACTGATCGTCGGCACGGAGTGCGGCGGTTCCGACCCCACCAGCGGTCTGGCTGCCAACCCCGTCATCGGTGAGATGAGCGACCGCATCGTGGCTGCCGGAGGTACCTCTATCCTGTCTGAGACCACGGAGTTCATCGGCGCTGAGCACATTCTGGCCCGCCGCGCCGCTACGCCTGAGGTACATGACCGCATCTTTGAGATCGTCCACCGTTATGAGGCCGCTCTGCGGCTGGTGGGCGAGGAAGTCCGGGAGGGCAATCCCTCTCCGGGCAACAAGGCCGGCGGTATCACCACGCTGGAGGAAAAGTCCCTGGGCTGCATCCACAAGGGTGGCCACAGCCCTATCAATGCTGTATATGAATACGCCAAGCAGGTCGAGAGCAAGCAGGGCCTGGTCATCATGGATACGCCGGGCAATGACCCCTCCTCCGTGGCGGCCATGGTAGCCGGCGGCGCACAGGTGGTCGTGTTCTCCAGTGGCCGCGGCACCCCCACCGGCAGCCCCATCGTCCCGGTCATCAAGATCACCGGCAACAAGCTGACCTTTGCCAAGATGGAGGACAACATCGATCTGGATGCATCCCCCCTGATCTACGGCACTAAGACGCTGGATGAGCTTGGCGGCGAGTTATTACAGATGGTGGTGGACACTGCCTGCGGCAAACAGACCAAGGCGGAAGCGCTGGGCTTTACCGAAATGGCCATCGCTCGTGTCTGCAACTACGTCTGATCGATCGTTTTCCTCTCTATAAAGTACATCGCTGGCTCTGACGCGGCTTTATGCCGCGTCAGAGCTTTTTGCGCAAAGAATAGATCACCCGGATAAGAAAAAACAGGAGGAAAGCAGCCGCAAGCAGGCGATGTATCATCAGGGCTTCTTTCTTGTATAAGCCATGTAAAATTTATGAACTTTTTTCGTTTTAATAAGGTTACATAACGATGTGGAAAAAGCTGTGGAAAATGTGAAAAACCCTTTGACAATGGGGAAAATACCGGGTGACCGACTGTTATGCAAAAAGTTACGTAACAACCTTTTTAAGTGAAATGGCACTTTTTCTGACAAAAAAACAGGGATCCGCGGGGGATGCTTGCAGTCGGGGCGGGGATATGTTATAATCAACTCAGTATGAAAATGGCAGAATGTTCCCTGATAAACGGGGAAATGCCCTCTTGGAGGAACTATGGTGACTAAAAAACAGGATTATGGCAATGACAGCATCTCGTCTCTGAAAGGCGCGGACCGGGTCCGGAAACGGCCCGGTGTCATTTTTGGCTCCGACGGTCTGGACGGCTGCGAACACGCGGTTTTTGAGATCCTCTCCAACTCCATCGACGAGGCCCGGGAGGGCCACGGCCGGGTCATCACTGTGACGCGGTACAATGACCGCTCTATTCAGGTGGAGGATATGGGCCGCGGCTGCCCTGTGGACTGGAACGAAAAGGAACAGCGCTACAACTGGGAACTGGTGTACTGTGAGCTGTACGCCGGCGGCAAGTATGATAACCTCACCGGTGACAACTATGAATACTCTCTGGGCCTCAACGGTCTGGGCGCCTGCGCCACCCAGTACGCCTCCCGCTACATGGACGTCACCGTCTGGCGGGACGGCTTTGAGTACAAGCTCCACTTTGAGCGGGGCGAGATCGTGGGCGAACTGGAAAAGACCCCTCTGCCCAAGTCTCAGGTGAGAAAGACCGGCACCCGCACCCGCTGGCTGCCGGATCTGGATGTGTTTACCGATATTGCCATTCCAGCGGAATACTTCACGGATGTGCTGCGCCGTCAGGCGGTGGTGAACGAGGGGATTACCTTCAAGTTCCGGGATCAGCAGGAGGACGGCTCTCTGCCTGAGGAGGATTTCGTTTACGAGCACGGCATCCAGGACTATGTAGCGGAGCTGGCCGGGGAGGGCGCTCTGACCGCCCCGGTGTTCTGGCAGGCGGAAAAGCGGGGCCGGGACCGGGTGGATAAGCCGGAATACAAGGTGAAGCTCTCTGCCGCCTGCTGCTTTTCCAACAAAGTGCAGGTCATCGAGCACTACCACAACTCCTCCTGGCTGGAGCATGGCGGCGCGCCGGAAAAGGCAACAAAAAGCGCCTTTGTCTCCGCAGTAGATAAGTACCTGCGGGAGCAGAACAAGTATCAGAAAAACGAAAGCAAGATCACATGGCAGGATATTGAGGACTGTCTGATCTTCGTCTCCAACAACTTCTCCACCCAGACCAGCTACGAGAACCAGACGAAAAAATCCATCACCAATAAATTCGTGCAGGAGGCTATGACGGAGTTCCTGCGGACGAATCTGGAAATTTACTTCATTGAGAATCACTTCGATGCGGAGAAGATCGCTGAGCAGGTGCTGGTGAACAAGCGCAGCCGGGAAAGCGCGGAGAAGCAGCGGCTGAATATCAAGAAAAAGCTCTCCGGCAATATCGACATCTCCAACCGGGTCCAGAAATTTGTGGACTGTCGCTCCAAGGATGTGGAGAAGCGGGAAATTTATATCGTGGAGGGCGACTCCGCATTGGGCAGCGTCAAGCTCAGCCGGGACGCGGAGTACCAGGGCATCATGCCCGTCCGGGGCAAGATCTTAAACTGCCTGAAGGCGGACTACGCCCGGATCTTCAAAAGCGAGATCATCACGGATCTGATCCGTGTGCTGGGCTGCGGCGTGGAGATCCAGAACAAGCACGTGAAGGACCTGGCGGCTTTCGATCTGAACAACCTCCGGTGGAACAAGGTGGTCATCTGCACCGATGGCGACGTGGACGGTTTCCAGATCCGGACGCTGATTTTGACCATGCTCTACCGCCTGACCCCAACCCTGATCCAGCAGGGGTATGTGTATATCGCGGAAACGCCGCTTTTTGAGATCAACTGCGGGGATAAGACCTGGTTCGCCTATTCCGATAAGGAGAAGGCAGACATTGTTAAGTCTCTGGAGGGGAAGAAGTACAAGATCGACCGCTCCAAGGGCCTTGGTGAAAACGACCCGGACATGATGTGGCTCACCACCATGAACCCGGAGACCCGGCGGTTGATCCGTGTCATGCCGGAGGATGTGGAACGGACGGCGGAGGTATTCGACCTTCTGCTGGGAGATAACCTCCAGGGCCGGAAGGACCATATCGCGGAAAACGGAGCAAGATTTTTGGATCTGGCGGATATTTCATAAATGTGCCGCCATGCGGCACCAGATTGCGGCCCCCACTTTTCTTTTGTCTTGTCAAAAGAAAAGTCGCCGCCGCAGCGGTGGAAAAGAAAAGCGCTGTCAACCAAACTTGCACACCGTGCAAGTTTGGGGAAACGGGTTCTGTGAGAGCTGCTGTGCAAATGAAGCAGTGCGTACTAAATCACGGGCGGGGTACGCATCTTGTTTAACTCTGTGCGCCGTGACGATCAAAAATCAAATCCCGGGGTGCAAATAGGACGCCCCCTGCTTCTCTTTTCGCTGCCGCTCATGCTCATTTGCGAAACTATGTAGCGCGTAGCGAAGCGGAACGCGCGGGAGCAGAAATACGCCGGTTCGGTTTTGCAGCCCGGTGTATGTCGCACCTGCAAATGCGGAGACGAAGTTCTGTGTGGAATGGGTATAGCGCAGCCGGTAGGGGCGTTTCAAGTTTGACCGGAAGTGCGTGACGGCCAGCCCCCGTTTTGGGTGATTTGACCGCTCCGCCGGGCAATTCATCCCTAAGCGCTTTTTCTTTTCCACCGCGCACGGCGCATTTTCTTTTTGATGTTTCAAAAAGAAAATGGGGGGTGCATTCCCCACGGCAAAGCCGTGCCTTCCTGTGCCGCAAAGCGGCACCTCGTTGCATCCCTGTGGCGGTTCGCCACGCTCCTTTGTGAAGCAAGGAACATACAGGGGACATCTGCACGGCAAAGCCGCGTTATTCAGCGATTTATCTGGCAAAAACACCACTTTTTTGTGGATAAAATAAGGAACGTTTACTATGCCGAAAAAGAAGCAGCCGGAAGGATCCCGGCATCCAGTTAGCAACCCCAACGTCATGGGCCTCCGGGCGGCGGTGGTGGAGCAGCCCATCACCGACACGCTGGAGACCAACTATATGCCCTACGCCATGAGCGTTATCGTCTCCCGTGCCATCCCGGAGATCGACGGCTTCAAGCCCTCCCACCGCAAGCTGCTCTACACCATGTATAAAATGGGCCTGCTGACGGGAGCAAGGACGAAGTCCGCCAACATCGTGGGCCAGACCATGCGCCTAAATCCCCACGGTGACGCCGCCATCTACGATACGATGGTGCGTCTCTCCAAGGGCTACGGCGCTTTGCTGACGCCTTTTGTGGACTCCAAGGGTAACTTCGGTAAGTCCTATTCCAGGGACATGTCCTGGGCCGCCCCCCGGTACACAGAGGCAAAGCTCGCCGCGATCTGCGGCGAGATCTTCAAGGACATCGACAGTGACACCGTGGACTTCGTGGACAACTATGACAACACCATGAAGGAGCCGGCGCTGCTGCCCACTACCTTCCCCAATATTCTGGTATCCGCCAACAGCGGCATTGCCGTGGGTATGGCCTCCCAGTTCTGTGGTTTCAACCTGAAAGAGGTCTGCGATACTACGGTGGCCTATTTGAAAAACCCGGACTGCGACCTGACGGAGACGCTGCTGGCTCCGGATTTTCCCACCGGCGGCGAGCTGATCTTTGACACAGATGCCATTCGGGACATTTACAGTACGGGCCGGGGCAGCGTCCGGGTGCGGGCCAAGTACCGCTATGTGAAGGACCAGAACCTGCTGGAAATTTACGAGATCCCCTACTCCACTACGGTAGAGGCCATTTTGGACAAGGTGGCGGAGCTGATCAAGGCGGGCAAGGCGAAGGAGATCTCGGATATGCGGGACGAGACCGACCTCTCTGGCTTGAAGCTGGCCATCGACCTGAAGCGGGGCGTGGACCCGGACAAGCTGATGGCCAAGCTCTACAAGCTGACGCCGCTGGAGGACGCCTTTGCCTGCAACTTCAATGTGCTGATCGCCGGCAGCCCCAAGGTGCTGGGTGTCCGGCAGATCCTGGAGGAATGGACGGCGTGGCGCACCGACAGCGTGAAGCGGCGGATCTTCTTCGTGCTGGGCAAGAAGAAGGAAAAGCTGCACCTGCTGAAGGGCCTGAAGCGCATCCTGCTGGATATTGACAAGGCCATCCGCATTATCCGGGAGACGGAGGAGGAAGCCGAGGTCATCCCCAATCTGATGATCGGCTTCGGCATCGACCAGATCCAGGCGGAATATGTGGCGGAGATCAAGCTGCGGAACATCAACAAGGAATACATTCTCAAGCGCACCCGGGAGACGGACGCCCTGCGGGATGAGATCGACGATCTGGAGGACCTGTTGAACAGCCCTAAGCGGGTGAAGAAGGTCATCGTGGAGGAGCTGAACGCCGCCGCCAAGAAATACGGCGAGCCCCGCCGCACCTCCATCGTCTACCCCCACGAGATCACCAGCTACACCCCGGAGGAGGAACAGAAGGAGGAGTATCCCGTCACTGTGTTCCTGTCCCGTGAGGGGTATTTCAAGAAAATCACCCCCGCCTCTCTGCGAATGAACAGTGAGCAGAAGTTCAAGGAGGGGGATGCCCTCCGCCAAAGCTTTGAGACCACCTCCAACGCCGAGGCCATGTTCTTTACCGACCAGTGTCAGGTCTACAAGATCCGGCTGGGCGAGTTTGATGACGCCAAGGCCAGCGTGCTGGGTGACTACCTGCCCACCAAGCTGAAAATGGATGCGGGAGAAAATGTGATCTTCATGGTGCTGCCGGGACCGGACTACGCTGGAAGCCTGCTGTTCTTCTATGAAAACGGCAAGGTGGCCCGGATCGAGATGAAGGCGTATCAGACTGCCTCCAACCGCCGGAAGCTCACCGGCGCCTATTCCGACAAGTCGCCCCTGGCCTGCATCCGTCGCCTGGATGAGGACTGTGAACTGGCTGTGTATTCCAACGAGCCTCGCTGCCTGATCTTCCACACGGCGCTGTTGACTCCCAAGACCACCCGTTCCGCTCAAGGCGTGGCGGTGATGACGTTGAAGCCCAAGTATCATCTGGAAACGATGCTGTTGTCTGAGGAGACCTCCATTACCAACCGGACCCGCTATCGGGTGCGGGCCATTCCCGCCGCCGGCGCTTTGGTAAGGGAAGAGGATTCTGAGGATCAGCAGATTAGCCTGCTGTAAGGCCAGGTTCCGGGCGAATAGATAAAGATAGGGAGAAATCCATTTGAAAAAACAACTGAGAAGCTATGGCATTATAACCGTGGGCTCTGTGATCTTCGCACTGTCCTTCGACTGGTTTTTTGCCGCTAACGCCGTGGGTATGGGCGGCATTACCGGCCTGGCCCAAGTGCTGAATGTCCTGTTTCCGGCACTTTCCGTGGGTATCGGCACGATCCTCTTGAATGTCCCGCTGTTTCTGGCCGGATGGAAGTTCATCGGCTTTCATCTGCTGGCCTCGTCCCTGTTTTCCATGACGGTCAGCTCGCTGGCGATGGACGGTATCGCCCTTTTGTATACATTTTCCCCGATGGACCCCATGCTGGCCTCCGTCTGCGGCGGTGCTATGATGGGTGCGGGACTGGGCATCGTCTTTTCTCAGGGGGCTACCACCGGCGGCACGGACATCGTGGCCCGCCTGCTGAAGCTGAAATTTCCGTGGCTTCCTATGGGCAAGCTGATACTGATCCCGGATGGTGTGGTACTGGCATTGACGGCCATCGCCTTTCAGCGGTTGGAAACGGCTCTCTATGGCGCGGTGGCCCTGTATGTGTCCAGCAAGGTTATGGATACGGTCCTCTACGGCCTGAATGCTTCCAAGGTGGCCTATATCATCTCGAATCACTGGCAGAAGATCTCCGACGCTATTCTGGCCTATGACCGGGGCGTGACCATCCTCAACGCCACCGGCGCGTACAGCGGCAGCGAAAAGCACGTTTTGATGGTGGCCTTCCGCCAGCGGGAGATCGTGGAGATCAAGGAGATCGTCCATGAGGCGGACCCGGCGGCGTTTTTGATCGTCTGCGACGCCCATGACGTGCTGGGTGAGGGCTTCGGCGAGTATCAGAAGGAATTATAAGGAGGCGGCTTCCATGACGGATTTTACAACAGTCAAAAAGAATCTGGAGTCCAAGCGGTTCCATGTCAGCACGTTTTCCACGGCAGAAGAGGCCGCGGACTATCTGAACCGCTCCATTGACGGCGTCTCCGTGGGCATCGGCGGCTCCGTCACGGCGGAGCAGATGGGCCTTTACGAAAAGCTGTCCGGACACAACCGGGTGTTCTGGCACTGGCGTCCGGAGTCGGCGGAGGACCCCCGCAGAGAAGCTATGACGGCGGATATGTATATCACCTCTGTCAACGGCATGGCGGAGACCGGCGAACTCATCAACATCGACGGCAATGGCAACCGGGTGGCGTCGTCCCTGTACGGGCACAAGAAGGTCTGGTTCATCGTGGGACGGAACAAGCTGGCCCCCACCTACGAGGAGGCCCTTTGGCGGGCGCGGAACATTGCTGCGCCGAAGAATGCTCAGCGGCTGGGGCGGAAAACGCCCTGTGCCATTCATGGCGACCGCTGCTATGACTGCAAGAGCCCGGAACGGATCTGCCGGGGCCTGGTGGTCCTGTGGGAGGCCGTAGCCAACATGGAGATGGAAGTGGTCCTCATCGATCAGGATCTGGGCTATTAAACGATTTAAAAAAGGAGGGGCGCGAATGAAGGCATATCGACTGGCGGCGGTGGTGCTGACACTGGGCCTGCTGACAGGCTGCGCCTCCCTTCTGGAACGCTCCTATACCGCGTCAGAGCCGCATAGCAGCAAGTTCTGGGAAAGTGAGGCCGCCGCTACCCTGCGGGCGGAAAACCGGCAGGATATGGTCAATGATCTGCTGATCCTCATTAGCCAGCACACGGAAACCGCATCGCTGCGGCTGTATAATTTCCCGGATGAACAAACTGCGTTGGAGGAATTGGAAAAGGCGGTGCAGGAGGTTCAGCAGGAGACTCCGCTGGGAGCCTATGCCGTGGAGTACATCACTTATATCAGCCAGCCTCAGCGGAGCTGCTTTGAGGCGGACTTTCAGATCGGCTATCGCCGCACGGCGGAGCAGATGCAGACCATCGTCAGCGCCTCCAGTGTCAGTGCGCTTGGTGATCTGCTGGAGGCGGCATTGGACGGTGACCGGACAGAGCTGGTGGTCCGCATGGGCTATTGGCAGGCCGACAGCCGGGAGAAGGTGGCGCAGGAGGTTCAGCAGGTGCGGCAGGAGCGGGGGATCCGGGAGGAAGCAGTCTGGATCGTCCATTACTATCCGGAAACCGACCCGGTGGGGATCATCGAATTCCTACTCAAGCCCACGGAAGAAGAAATTCAAGTGTATCAAGCAGAGCAGGCGGCTGCGGCGCAGCCGGTTGATCCGACTGGGTTGGAGGCATCTTCAACAGAGCTGGTTCCGTGATAAGGCCTTCTGAAAGATGTCAAAAAAATGTTGAAAAAAATGTAAAAAATGCTTGACAGAACGAGGGGACTTTGCTATAATTCTTTTTGTTCCGCGGGCTTAGCTCATCTGGTAGAGCGCCACCTTGCCAAGGTGGAGGTAGCGAGTTCGAGCCT
>UQUC01000055.1 GCA_900544105.1 uncultured Oscillibacter sp.
AAAAAGCAGAAAAACCGGCACCAGCAGAAAAGTCGGTGGGACAGCAGGTGACAGGGTCGGCGAAAGCGCAGGAGAATGTGAGCGCGGATGCAGATCATGCAGAGGCAGACACACAGGCACAGACAAAACGTCCGGCACAGAAGAAGGGTCGTGGTGGAGCGCACAGAGACGGAAACCGTCCTCAGCGTCAGGATGCAAAGAAGCGGGATGAGAAGAATCCGGATGAGCACAAGCAAAAAAACAAAGCTCAGGGAGAAAACCAGAACCAGAATCAAAATCAGAATCGCCCGAAGAAAAACGGAAAGGCAAAACAGCAGCCGCAACACGATGGAGTGAAGCAGGATGCTGGAAAGACGGCAGGCAAACAGGGTGCAAAGCAGGAGAGATCGGAGAAGCAGAATAATGCGCCTAAGACGAAGGGACCGAAGCGCGCAGAGCGTCAGCAGGCAAAACTTCCGGTAGTGACATCTTCGGAGGAAGTTGGCTTTGTTCCGGGAACCGGTGAGGGACAGGCAAAGGTTCGCATCATCCCGCTCGGTGGTCTTGAGCAGATCGGTATGAACATCACGGCATTTGAGTATGAGGATACGATCGTCGTTGTCGATTGTGGTCTTGCGTTCCCGACCGATGACATGCTCGGTATCGACCTCGTCATTCCGGATGTCACCTATCTTGCAAAAAATCAGAAGAAGCTCCGCGGCTTCTTCATCACCCACGGCCACGAGGACCACATCGGCGCCATCCCCTATGTGCTCAAGCAGATCAACATGCCCATCTACTGCACCCGTTTCACCGCCGGTCTCATCAAGCTGAAGCTGGAGGAGCACCAGCTGGTGAAATCCACCAAGCTCATCACCGTGGAGCCTGGCAAGAGCGTTCGGGCAGGCAAGTTCACCGTGGAGTTCATCCATGTGAACCATTCCATCGCCGACTCCGTGGCTTTCGCCATCCACACCAAGATGGGCACCATCGTCCATACCGGTGACTTCAAGATCGACTCCACCCCCATCGACGGGGAGGTCATCGACCTGGCCCGCTTGGGCGAGCTGGGCAAGGAGGGCGTTCTGTGCCTGTGCGCCGACTCCACCAACGTGGAGCGCCCCGGCTTCACCCCCTCCGAAAAGGTGGTGGGCGCCACCTTCATGCGCCAGTTCCAGAATTGCGATGAGCGGATCATCGTCACCACCTTCGCCTCCAACGTCCACCGTGTCCAGCAGGTGCTGGACGCCGCCGCTCAGTGCGGCCGGAAGGTGGCCGTCACCGGCCGCAGCATGGAGAACATGATGAAGGTCTCCACGGAGCTGGGCTATATGAAGGTCCCCAAAAACACACTGGTGGACATCAATAAGCTCAAGGGCCTGCCCAAAAACAAGCAGGTCATCGTCACCACCGGCTCCCAGGGCGAGGAGATGAGCGCCCTGTACCGCATGGCTTTCTCCACCCACAAGCAGGTGGAGATCGGCGCCGGTGACAAGGTGATCCTCTCCGCCTCCGCCGTTCCCGGCAACGAGGTCACGGTGGGCCGTGTCATCAACGAGCTGTTCCGCAAGGGTGCTACCGTGGTCTATGACCGAGCGGATATGCTTCACGTCTCCGGCCACGCCTGCCAGGAGGAGCTGAAGATCATCCACGCCCTGACGAAGCCCCGTTTCTTCGTCCCGCTCCACGGTGAGCAGCGGATGCTGCAAATCCACTGCCAGCTGGCTCAGCAGATGGGCATGGACCGCAATCACATCGCCATCGCCGATAACGGCGGCGTCATTGAGATCACCGGCAAGTCCATGAAGCTGTCCGCCAACTCCGTCCCCGCCGGCGAGGTGTATGTGGACGGCTCCGGTGTGGGCGACGTGGGCGCCGTGGTCATGCGGGACCGCAAGCGTCTGGCAGAGGACGGCATGGTGGTGGTGGTCCTTCCCATCGCCACCCAGGACGGCGCGCTGCTGTCCCCGCCTGAGATCATCACCCGCGGCTTCATTTATGTGAAGGAATCCGGCGATCTGATGAAGGAGCTGCAAAACGTTGCCATGAACGCCGCTGACAGCGTCACCGGTAGCCGCAAGCGCGGCCGGGATGACGGGGAGCTCCGTAGCGCGGTCAAGTCCGCCGTCAGCAGCTACCTGTTCAAAAACACCAAGCGCAGCCCCATGGTCATTCCCGTTGTGACCCGGCTGTAAACACAAGCATAAAAATGCCTCCGTCTGCTATGCAGACGGAGGCATTTTTCATTCACTTACTACTTACAGATGATGCTCCCGCAGCAGCTTTTTCGCCTGCTCCCACAGCTCATCGCTGACGGTCTGGACCACCACAGCCTTTTCCACCAGATCCGGCAGGGCCGCCTTCAGCTCCGCCTCCACGATGGTCTCATTGGTCAGGTCCGCCGAGGGGCATCCCGCGCACTGGCCCAGCAGCTTTACATACACAGTTTTCCCCTCCACATGGTCGATGGAAATGTCACCGCCATGGGAACGGAGAGCAGGCCGCACCTTTTCCTCCATCGCCGCTTCGATCCGCTCCAAATCGCTCATATTCGTTCCTCCCGCGTACTTCTTTTCGCTCAGTATACCACGCTTCCCCGGAAGCGTCCACGGAAAATTTTGAAAATCCCTCTTGACATCTCGCACGAGCTGTATATACTGTGTATGTACAGTACGAACGGAGGACTTTCATGGAACTCATTATCCGAAACAACAGCGGCCAGCCTATCTACGATCAGATCAGCGGGCAGATCAAAACTCAGATCCTCTCCGGCGCTCTGTCACCGGGGGACGCGCTGCCCTCCATCCGCGGGCTGGCCAAGGACCTGAAAATATCCGTCATCACCACCAAGCGGGCCTATGACGAACTGGAGGCCCAAGGGCTGATCAACACCGTGGCCGGCAAGGGCTGCTTTGTGGCGGAGCCGGATCTGGCTCTGTTCCGGGAGCAATCGCTCCACCAGCTCGAGGACCATCTGGCCGCCGCCGCAGAGCTGGCGCGGACCTGCGGCCTTTCAGAGTCGGAATTGGCGGAGCTGCTGCGCCGCAAGTGGGAGGGATCTCTATGACAAATGCTATCGAATTGAACCATATCAGCAAATCCTTCGGAGAATTTTCTCTGAAGGACGTAACTCTCGCCGTTCCCGCCGGGACCATCTGCGGTCTGGTGGGCGAAAACGGCGCTGGCAAATCCACCCTCATCCGCATCCTCATGGGCGCGCTGCGGCCGGACAGCGGCACCGCCGCCGCGCTGGGCGTGGACGTCTCCGCCCCGGATTTTCTGGACGCCAAGGGGGACATCGGCGTGGTGCTGGACGAGGGGTGCTTCCCTGAGACCCTCACCGCCCCGCAGGTGGGCCGCGTGATGGCCGCCACCTACCGCCGCTGGGAGCAGGATACCTTCGACGCCTATTGCCAGCGCTTCAGCCTGCCGGAGAAAACCGCCTTCAAGGACTATTCCCGGGGCATGAAAATGAAGCTCACCATCGCCGTCGCCCTCAGCCATCAGGCACGACTCCTGGTGTTGGACGAGGCCACCGCCGGACTGGACCCCATCGTCCGGGACGAGATCTTGGAGCTTTTCAATGAGTTTACCCGGGACGAGACCCACTCCGTCCTGATCTCCTCCCATATTCTCAGCGATTTGGAAAAGCTCTGCGACTACATCGCCTTTCTCCATCAGGGGCGGCTGCTGTTCTGCGAAGAAAAGGACGCCCTTCTGGAGCAATACGGCATCTTCAATGACACGGCGGAGCAGGCGGAGGCCCTCATGCCGGAAGCCATCGTGTCCATGGAAACCACGCCCTACGGCGGCGTCCGGGCGCTGGTGCGGCGGGAGCTGGCCCCGGTGGGCTTCCAACTGGAAAAGCCCACCATTGAGGACATCATCCTCGCTCTGGTGAAAGGAGAAAAGCAATGAAAGCCCTGCTCTTAAAGGATTGGTATGTGCTGCGAAAGCAGCTTTGGGTCTGGTTCGTCCTGCTTTTCATCTGGAGCATCGTCCCCACACTTTATCTCAACCTCATGGCGGTGGTCTACGGTGCCATGATCCCCTATTCCGTCATGGCCTATGACCAGCGGAGCCGCTGGGACAGCTTTGCCCGGATGCTCCCCTATTCGGATCGGACTGTGGTGCTCAGCCGGTATACCTTGGGCTGGATCAGCATTGCCGTTGGCGGCGTGGTCATGCTTATGCTCCAGAGTGTCCTCTCTCTGTTTTTTCCGCGGTTCGACTGTCCGCTGTGGCTTCCGCTGACCGCCCTGTGCGTGGGACTGGTTCTGCTGGACATCAACATTCCCCTGATGCTTCGTTTCGGCACGGAAAAGGCCCGGTGGATCACCTTTTTGATGACCTTCCTTATCTGCGCCTCCATAGGCGCGCTCAGTGGATTGGCCAGCGATCCCCAACCTGCCGGGGCCGGACTTCTTTCCTTGGCACTGCCGGGGCTGCTGGCGCTGACCGTCATCGCCACCGCCGTCTCCATCCTCCTGTCCCTGAAATTCTACCGGGAAAACCGCTGAAAACACGCAAAAAAGCCGTCCGGCTCCGCCGGACGGCTCAGCGCGTCGAAAAATTTCGCCCCGCTGAGCAAGTTTTCAGAACTCCAAAAAGTTCTGAAAACTATTGATTTGAATGGTACAGGAAACCCTTCTTGGGTTTCCCGCACACACCCTTCCTTACCGTTGCGGAAGCCTGTTATTATACCGAGAAAGCCGTCCGGCGCTGCCGGACGGCTTTCACTTATTCAAGATTCATTCTCCGTTTGCATCCTCGGCGTGGCACAGCCGCCATTTCAAGCCGGAGTACCGTTTCTGCTGCCGGTCGTTGGCCGCCATAGAGCGGATGGCCGCGTCGTCGCCCACGATGACCAGCAGCTCTCTGGCCCGGGTCAGCGCCGTATACAGCACCCCCCGCACCATGAGGCTGGGAGCCGAGGGCATGGCCGCCAGCACCACGCAGCGGTACTCGCTGCCTTGGGCCTTGTGGACTGTCTGGGCATAGGCCAGGTCGATCTCGCTGAGCATCTCCACACTGTAAGGCGCTTTCCGCCCGTCAAAGTCCAGCGCCAGCCACTCGCCCCCGGCGTCGATCTCCGCAATGCGGCCCACATCGCCGTTGAACATTCCCGTGCCCACGGTGCCGTCGTCCTTCTGCCAGACCACATCGTAGTCGTTCCGGGTCTGCATGATCCGGTCCCCTACCCGGAATACCCGCTCCCCCCATAAGATCTCCCGCTTGCCGGGCGTTCGGGGGTTCAGCGCCTCCTGCAAGAGTCGGTTCAGGTTGATGGTGCCGCACGGCCCCTTCCGGGTGGGCGTCAGCACCTGGATCTGCTCCGCTGGGATGTGCATATTGTCCGGCAGGCGGGTCTTGCACAGTTCCAACACCGTCGCCACCGCCCGCTGTGCGTCCCGGCGGCAGAGGAAGAAGAAATCTCCCTGATTCCCCTTCAGGTCCGGGCTTTCGCCCAGATTGACCCGGTGGGCGTTGCGGATGATGGCGGACTGCTCCGCCTGCCGGAACACCTCCCGGAGAAACACGGTCTCGATCTTTTTGCTGCGGATCAGGTCGGAAAACACATTTCCCGCCCCCACGGAGGGCAGCTGGTCCGCATCGCCCACCAGCACCAGCCGGGTGCCGGGACGTAGCGCCCGCAGCAGCGCGGAGAACAGGGACACATCCACCATGCTCATCTCGTCCACAATGACGGCCTCAGCCTCTAACGGCTCCTTTTCCGTTTTCTGGAAGGTCACCTGATGAGCCGCCTCATTCCATGTCATCCCCAGCAGCCGGTGGACCGTCTGAGCCTCCATGCCCGTCAGCTCACTCATGCGCTTCGCCGCGCGGCCCGTGGGGGCCGCCAGCACGATGTTCAGCCCCATTTTCTGAAACAGGGCCACGATGCCCCGGACGGTGGTGGTCTTGCCGGTGCCGGGACCGCCGGTCAGCAGGATGACGCCAACCTTCGCCGCCTGCTCTACCGCCTGCCGCTGCAAGGGGGCGTAGGTAATGCCCTGTTCCTTCTCGATCTCCGCCACGGTCCTGTCCGCATACCGGCTCTCATCGGCGTCCACCTCCAGCAGCGCCAGCAGCCGGGCGCAGGCGGAGGTCTCCGCCTCCCACAGCCGCCGCAGGTACACCGCCTCCACATTGGCGATCCGCTGGATCATCACGGCATGATGCTCCGCCAGGGCGTCCAGGGCCGCTTCCACCTGCTCGATCCCGCAGCTCAACAGCTGGCAGGTGGCGGCAAGCAGCTTGTCCTTCGGCAAAAACACATGGCCATTATTCTCGTTATAGGTCAGCTCAAAGGTAAGGGCCGCCTCAAGGCGCTCCGTGCAGTCCTCTGCAAAACCCATGGACAATGCCATGGTGTCCGTTATGGAAAAATCCACGCCGCACACATCGTCCGACAGCAGATAGGGATTTTTCTCCACCACCCGGATGGCCCCATCCCCATACTGCTGCCGCAGCCGGATGGCCAGCACCGGCGGCAGCTGATACCGGGAGAGAAATTCCATCAGCCGTCGCAAGCCCATGTGCTGACGGAACAGCTCTCCGATCTCCATGGCCTTTTTCGCGGTAATGCCCCGGATCTCCTGAAGTCGCTCCGGCTCCGCCTCTAAAATATCCAGGGTCTCCAAGCCGAACCGGTCCACGATCCGCCGGGCGGTGGTTGGTCCCACGCCCTTGCAGACGCCGGAGGACAGGTAGGCGAAGATATCCTCTTCCTCCTCCGGCAGCGTCCGCTCCAGCTCCTGCGCCTTCAACTGCTCGCCGTGCTGGGGATGGATCTCCCAGGTGCCGGTAACGGTCAGATGTTCTCCCGGCGCCACGCAGGGGATGCACCCCACCACAGTAACGACCTCCCCCTCCTCGGTGAGGAGACGGAGGACCGTATATCCGTTTTCGGCGTTCTGAAAAATAACGCTATGTACCGTACCCTCCCGGCAGATCAGTTCTTCCATGACTTCCTCTCTTTAACGTGCCGGTGCAGCGCAGTCCTTCTTACACAAGGTCCCTGACCGGCATTTTTATCTCTTGTCTCCGGCGTCCAGCCGGAAGTCCGCCCCGTCCACCACGGCGGCGTTGTCCTCCCGCTCCGCCAGATAGTCGGCAAGTCCCCTGGCCTCCGCCGTCAGGCCGCAGTCGGCAATGACGATCCGTGCCCCCGGCAGACTGCTCCGCACCCGGCGCAGCTCCCGGACATCGTGCTCCAAGGCTAACGCCTCGCCCCGCACAGGCAGCACCAGCAAAAGCCCCGGGATCGTGGGCCGCCCTGCGTGGAGCACCGCTCCCGCCAGCAGCCATACCACCGTGGTCATCCCCACGGCGGAGAAAAAGGCGATCACGCCGTCCCGAAATACGTTCATCCCATCACCTCAGTCCAGAATATGAGGGAATGTTTCCTTTGGTGACAATATTGGATACTCACAACTTTTCAAAAGCCGAAAGCTCGTTACTCCCGTTTATTCTCCTCTTTGGGTTCGATTTCTTTTAGCTTTTTCAAGATTTCCGCCTGATTCTCCTGAATTTCTCCCTGTTTTATGTAGATCTTCACCAGCAAAGCAAACATCAGCGCCACAAATAGAAAACAAGCCACATACAGTCCACCGTCACCCATCAGCATACTGCAAATCCACATCAGGATAAACGTTCCTATAACGCAAAGGATCATACTTCCAATAACAATAGACATATTTGCTTCTCCTTTTTTGAAAATCATTTGTGTCTGCGTTTTTTCAATCCTCCCTGCTGATCCCCAGCTTCGCCGCCACAGTATCCAGCTTGATCTCCGCGACTTCCTGCCGTCCCTTCACTGTTTCCAATTCTGTTTTGACCTCTTGGAGGGTCTTGGACACCGCTTTCAGCGTTTCCTCCATTCGATCCAGCTTGTCCTTCAGACAGACAGCTCCCGACAAAACGGCTCCCACCGCCAGCAGCCCCAGCAAAAACGGCGCGACATCTCCCCCGCCGCCGCTGAACATCCCTGCCAACAGTATCGCCGGCACACAGGCAAGCAAAGCAAACCCAATCGTATATAACGCGAATTTTCCCATATCAGTCCTCCCGGGTGATCCCCAGTTCCGCCAATATAGCTTCCTCTCTTGCCCGCATCTGCTTTTTCTGCGGGCCTTCGTCCAGATGGTCATAGCCCAGCAGGTGCAGCATGGAGTGCACCACCAGATACGCCAGTTCCCGGCGGTTGGAATGGCCGTACTCCTTGGCCTGCGCCGCCACGTGCTCCATGGAGATCACCATATCCCCCAGAGGCACCAGTCCGGTGCCGGGGTCGGCATCCTCTTCTCCGGGCAGCTCGCCGGGCTGCAAGTCAAACTCCGGGAAACTGAGCACATCCGTGGCCCGGTCTACCTCCCGCATATCCAGATTGATCTGATGGATGGCCTCGTCATTGGTCAGCAGCACGTCCACCTCACAGGGAAAATCCACTCCCTCCGCCGCCAGAGCGGTGCGGATGACCTTGCGGATAAAGGCCCGCTGGCCCTCATTCACCCCCGGCACGTCGGCGGTGATGGGAATATAGTGCCGTTTTGCCATTATTTCTTCCCCTTTCCGCCGTTTTTGGCAGTTTCGTATTCTTCATAGGCCTTCACGATCCGCTGAACCATCACATGACGCACCACGTCGGCGTTGGTCAGCTCGCAGATGCCGATGCCCTCCACCTTTTTCAGCACCCGCATGGCCTCCCGCAGGCCGGAGGGCTTGCCGTCGGGCAGGTCGATCTGGGTCACGTCGCCGGTAATGACGATCTTGGAGCCGAAGCCCAGACGGGTCAGGAACATTTTCATCTGCTCCCGGCTGGTGTTCTGGGCCTCGTCCAGAATGATGAAGCTGTCATCCAGCGTCCGGCCGCGCATATAGGCCAGGGGCGCCACCTCAATGTTGCCCCGCTCCAGATACTTCTGGTAGGTCTCCGCCCCCAGCATATCAAACAAGGCGTCATACAGCGGCCGCAGGTACGGGTCCACCTTGCTTTGCAGATCGCCGGGCAGGAAGCCCAGCCGCTCACCAGCCTCCACCGCAGGACGGGTGAGGATGATGCGGTTCACCTGCTTTTCCCGGAAAGCCTGCACTGCCGCCGCCACCGCCAGATACGTTTTGCCGGTACCGGCGGGGCCTACGCCGATGGTAACGGTATTTTTCAGCACCGATGCGATATATTCCTTCTGGCCCAGCGTTTTCGGCTTCACCGGGCGGCCCTTGGCGGAAATGCACAGCACATCCCCCGCCAACTCGCTGATCTGCTCCTCTTTGCCGGTGCGGACCATGTCGATGATATAGCGGACATTCTGCTCTCCCAGCGCCTCCCCCCGGGAGGACAGGGTCAGCATGGCCTGCACCGCTTTGGCGGCGTGCATCACATCCTCCGCCTCGCCGCTGATCCGCAGCTCGCCGTCCCGGTTGGTCACCGTCACATTAAATTCCTTTTCCAGCAGGCGGATGTTCTCGTCAAAGGAGCCGAAAATATTGACTGCCTGCTCCATCCGCTCAATGCTGATCCTCTGTTCCATGCCATCACTCCTAAAGTTATCCGGACGCGCCGTCCGGTTCATTTGCTGTATAAATCGGGGCCTGCTCCCCGATCTCCTCCCGGCACTCTGCCGTCAGCGTTACCGTCAGGACATCCCCCCGAAGCCGAGAGGTCACCTGACTGGCCGTTACCTCGCCGTAGGGATCCACAAGGCTGTGGAGATACGCTTCCAGCGCCGCCCCCGTCTCCTTCTGCCGTCGGGCCTGCGTGACCGTCACCGGCTCCGTTTCGTAAAACCGGAGAGTCTCCGTCTCCCAAGTGATCGGGAGTGGGATCCCGCACACCCGAACCGGTATTCTCTCGGTTATTTTATCACACTGTCCGCCGTCAATGCTACTGTTTGCAAAGAATTTTATCCGGCGGCTGCCGAAAATCACGGACCGGAGCCGCTTTTCCCGTCCGGTATATCGCTTTTCCATTCCGGTGAGGGGCACGTTGGCCGTCAGGGTATACCACGTCCGCCCCTCCACGATCCCAAGTCCCGCCGTAAACCGGGTGCCGAAGGTCCCGGTGTCCTCCACGCCGGATATCAAGAGCTGTCCCTCCGTTACCGACATTCCCTTCAGCACTTGGGGAACGCCCCCTAACGCCCGCACCCGCAGCACCAGTCCGTCCCGCCGGGCCACTAAATTGCACGGCGTTTTCCGGTCCAGCGGCTTCGGGGCCATCCACCGCTCCCGCACCTCCACATTGGCCCGGCAGCCGGACACGTTCACCGCCACCCAACTCAGCTCCGGGATCTCCAGCAGCACATGGTTGCGGATGTCCTCCCCATTCAGGGCGAAGCCGAAACACCCCCGATGAACGCCGTTTTTCTCCAGGGATCGCAGGATCACCTCCCGCGGCACCGTTTCATTCCCGGCGATCTGAATATCCCACACAAAGAAGGATCCGATCAGCACCGCCGTGCCGCACACCACGATGCCTAACGCCAAGGCCTGACGGTGCCGCAGCTTTGCCAGCGTGTAGGGCGCGCCCTCCCGCCGCACGATCTCCAGCGTACAGTCCAGCTTTTCCGCTGCGCGGCTGAGGATGCAGTGATCCCCCCGGCTCATGCGGCAGGTAAAGGTCTCCGCCCCCTCCCATTCCAGATCCCAGAAGGCCAGCTTCCGGGCGGAGCACAGATTCAGTACCCGTTCCGGGTAGGGACACGTCACCCGGAGCCACACCTGTCCCCGGGCCCTGTTGATAAGCTCCTTCAGCATGGCACCCACTCCACACAGCTGATTTTTCCGCCGATCCGCAGTTCTTCCCCCGTCATGGCTACCAGCGTCAGCCGTTCTCCTCGAATTCGCAGAACGCCGAAGCCTGTGTTGGCGTCGATTTGGGTATCGCTGTAAGCCAGCAGTCCCGTGTGGCGTTCCAGATACAGCTGCCGGTTCCCGATCAGCTCCAATCGGGGCAGGCCCGCCACCACATCCACCGGCAGGTCAAACAACTCCGCCACGCCGCCCAGAATACCGCCCTGCTCCCGGTCCCGTTTTTTCTCCATGCGCTCACCTCACCGAACTCTATGCGGAAATTCCCCCCGGCTTGCCTGTCCCGCCGCATGAACCGCCTCCCGCCCCGCATAGGGTGTATCGGGGTGATGCGTATGAAACGGCGGATACGGACGGATGTATGCCTGATCCTGTGCGGGATCCTGGTCTGGTTTCTGGCGGACGCCAGACAGCTGCGGCTCGAGGCGGCCAAGGCCCTGACCCTCTGCGCCGGGACGGTGATCCCCGCCCTGTTTCCTTTCATGGTCGTCACCGGTCTGCTGGTGCGTCTGGGCTTCGCGCAATGGCTGGCGCCTGATATGGCTGGCCTCATGGCGTCCCTGTTCCGCTTGCCCGGCTGCGCTGGGTCCGCGCTGCTGCTGGGGCTGGTGGGAGGCTATCCCATCGGCGCCCGCACAGCAGCGGAGCTGTACACCTCCGGGGATCTGACCCGGCAGGAGGCGCAGCGGCTTCTGACCTTCTGCAACAACTCCAACCCCGTATTCCTCATCAGTGTGCTGGGTGCGGGGGTGTTTGGCAGCGTCCGGGCAGGACTGTGGCTCTGGCTGATCCACGTCTGCGCCGCCCTCCTCACCGGGCTGCTGTTCCGGGGACTGGGCCGGGGGCGGAAAATCGTTCCCCCCACCATTTCCTTTCAGGCCCCCTCTCTGCCAGCGGCCTTTGTGTCATCTGTCCGGGACAGCGCCGGGACCATGCTCTCCGTCTGCGCCTTCGTCACGTTCTTCTATGTACTGATCTCGCCCCTGACGGCCCTCCCCGGCCCTTGGGCAGCCCTGGCTGTTGGCTGCGGGGAGCTGTTCTCCCTGACGCCCCTCCTACCCTGTGACCGCACCGGCTTCCTTCTGGCCGCCGGGTGCGCCGGATGGGGCGGGCTGTCCGTTCTCTGCCAGACCGCCGCTATTCTGGACGGCACGGACCTCCCCCTCTCCCCCTGTCTCCTGGGGAAACTGACCCACGGCCTGCTGTCCGCGCTGCTGGCCGTCCTCGTCTCCCTCCGTCTATTTTGATGGGACCACCACGAAAAAGCACCCTTCCGCAAATGCGAAAGGGTGCTTTCAGCGTGTCGAAAAAGTCTTTTCGCCCCGCACTGTCTTTCTTTCAGCGTATCCGAACAGCAAAGCAGGGCGTCGGTCCTGAAAACCGGCGCCCCGCCTTGCTTTAGAGAGAGTTGTGTATGTAAAGATCTATCAACACGCCGCTTGCCCGCGGCGGGATCGTTGGTCTGCCGGTTTGGGACTCCTCCCGGGCGGGCAGTGGGCCGTAGGGGTGTATTTGAAAGAATGGCTTTTTCTCTCGGATCAACAGCCGGGCCGTGAACCGGCTCTCTCAACTGCTGATGTACGAAGTATACACCCCAATTCTGAAATACCCATGAAAAAGTTGTAAACCATTCGTGAACGGTTCAGTCATACCGCAGCGCATCGATGGGGTTCAAATTGGCCGCTTTCCGGGCGGGAAGATAGCCGAACACGATACCAATGCCCGCCGACACGCCAAAAGCGATCACCACCGCCGCCGCGCTGGGACTGACGGTGATCGGCGTATCCGGCATCACCGTAGCTATGACGGTCGTCGCCACCGATGACAGGGCATAGCCCAGACCGATGCCCAGCAATCCGCCCAGGGCGGAGGTGGTGGCGGCTTCAATGACGAACTGCCGCAAAATAGCCCCCTCCTTGGCGCCCAATGCTTTGCGGATGCCGATCTCTCTCGTCCGCTCCGTGACGGACACCAGCATAATATTCATGATGCCGATGCCGCCCACCACTAGGGAGATGGCGGCGATGCCCGCCAGAATATAGATGACCATATTCACCATGGAATTCATCTGCTCCACCATCTCCGCCATGGAGATAACGGTATAGGCGTCATTGTCGGAGAAAATGTCGTAGAGCTTGTTTTCCAGAAAGGTCTTGGCCTCGGAGATGTTGTCCGTGTTCTGCACGGTCATGGTGTAGCTGCTGACGGTGCCGGTGAAGCTGAGGCGGGCGGCAGTGGAATAGGGCAGGAACACGCAGTCATCCGTGCCCCCCTCCTCCAACTGGCTGTCCTTCTGGGCCATCACGCCCACGACGGTAAAGGTTGTGCCGTTAAGTTTCAGCGTTTGGCCCACGGCGTTGCCGCCGAAGTAGGCCATGTTCAGATACTGGCCCACCACGCACACCTTTTTCCGGCCGGAAATGTCCGCATAGTCCAGGTTCCGGCCCTGGGCGACGGTATAGCCCTTCATGTCGAAGTAGTCCTCGCTGACGCCGGTGACGGTGGAGGTGGAAATGGTGTCGCTGCCAATTTTCAGCGCCCCCATCATGGTGACGGTAGGGGAAATTTGCTTGTAAAGGCCCTGGTTTTCCTCCACCAGGGCGTACATCTGCTCCTCGGACACGCTGCGGGAGGAGCCCCGGCCCAAAATCTGCACCGTCAGGGAATCGGTGCCCATGTCCGCGAAGCTGTCCTCGATGTAGCCCTGCATACCGTTGCCAAGGCCCACGATGACAATGACGGCGCACACACCGATGATGATGCCCAGCATGGTCAGCAGCGTTCGGACCTTGCTGCTGAGGATGTTTTTCACCGCCATCTGAAAGGTTTCCAGCAAGCTCATGCCCCCGCCCCCTCTCCGGTAAGGTTGGGGGACACCACAGCCTTGGGGTCATGGGCGCCCCCGTCATAGATCACATGACCGTCCTCCAGACGGATGATCCGCTGGGTCTGCACGGCGATGGAGTTGTCATGGGTGATAAGGACCACCGTGTTCCCGGCGTCATGGAGTTTTTTCAGCATTTCCAGCACCTCCCGTCCCGTGTGGGAATCCAGCGCGCCGGTGGGTTCGTCGGCTAAGATCACCGCCGGATCTCCCGCCAGCGCCCGGGCGATGGACACCCGCTGGCGCTCGCCGCCGGAGAGCTGACAGCCGTTCTCCCCGATGTTGGTGTTCCAGCCGTCGGGCAGCTTTTCGGCAAACTCGTCCACCTTGGCCAGGCGGGCGGCGGAGAGGACCTCTTCATCGGTGGCGTCCTTGCGGCCAATGCGGATGTTCTCCATCAGGGTGTTGTTGAACAATGTCACGTCCTGGAACACGATGGAGTACAGGCCCATCAGGGTCTCCGGGTCAATCTGGGATACGTCCATGCCGCCCACAGTGATCCTGCCCCGGGTGGCGTCCCAGAACCGGGCGGCCAGGCGGGACACGGTGGTCTTGCCCCCGCCGGAGGGACCGACCAGGGCCGTGACCTCCCCCTGGCGGGCGGTGAAGGACACGTCTCGCAGGACGGCCTCCCCGTCGTTGTAGGCAAAGCCCACGTGGTCAAAGGTGACGTCGCAGCCGCTGTTGGTCAGCTGCTCGGCCCCGGTCTGAACGGGGCAGTCCATGATTGCGTTCATCCGCTGGATGTTGGTGCTGGTGGCGATGATGGCCGCCAGGTTTTGCAGGCTGCCCTCCAGGGGGTCATACAGCCGGGAGACGGTGAGCAGGAACAGGAAGAAGGTGAGCACGTCCAGCTCCCCCCGGGTGAGCAGCCAGGCCCCGGCCAGGGCGGTGGTGGCCATACCCAGCCGCAGCACCAGCCCGGCGGACACCACAAAGGTGGCCGTGCCGAATTCCGAGATAATGGCCCGGTGCTCCATGGCCCGGATCTTTCCGGCCAGGCCCTGGAAATAGGTATCCTGGGCGTTGTTGGCCCTCAGGTCGGCCATGGTCTCCACATACTCCTGGATGCCGTCCTCGCAGGCGATGCGGGCGGCCATAGACCGGCGGGAGAGGCCCTCCTGCACCCGGGCGGCCAGGGCCACGATGGCAAAGGCCACGGGCAGGGGCCACACGGCGGCCAGGGCCATGCGCCAGTCAAAGGCCAGCAGACTCAGGGCGATGAGAACGGTGGAGATACAGGCCCCGATGAGGGGGCAGA
>UQUC01000056.1 GCA_900544105.1 uncultured Oscillibacter sp.
TTGATCTGGAACTCTATTTAAGGCTGGGGCAGACCGCTTCAGTCACTTTTTCACGAGAGAGATTTGCATTTTGGAACACATCTTCTTCACAATATGTGCCACAAGGCGAAGATTCCGCTCAATGAGGACGTTGCGGGCTTCCAGATCCCCCTGAGCCAGACGTTCCAGCCACATCCTTTCCTCACTGGCGGAAAGGGGGCGGGGAAAGGATCCACTGCGGTCCAGTCGCAGAGAAAATAAAAGCGTGTTGGCAAACAGCATCAGCGCGGCAGAAATCATGCGCACCACCTCCTGTTCACCTTTATGACGGGAAGGGAAGTCCCTATGTCTTGCGGCAGCGGGGACGGCGTGTTAAAATAGCAGAAAGGGGGCGGGAGAATGGCTTGGTATGTCTATATGCTTCACTGTGGAGACGGCAGCCTGTATACCGGTTCTACTACCGACGTGGCCCGGCGGCTCCGGGAACACCAGAACGGGACCGGGGCCAAATACACCCGTGCTCGGCCGCCGGTGACGCTGGCCTACACAGAGGAGGCACCGGATCGCTCTGCGGCCCAGCGCCGGGAGGCGGCCATCAAAAAGCTGCCCCGAGAGCGAAAATTGGCACTGATCAAAGACCAAATAACATAAACGGATACAAAAGAACGCAAATCAATACGCCCGCAGCGCACCCATTGCAGAGAAATGAGGAGCCATCCAGGATAAAGAAAACCACGATGCCGTGAGCAACGCTCAAGGCACCGTGGCTTTTATTGAGAAATCTGTTTCTCTACCGTGGCCTTTCGCTTCGACGGAAAGCCCAGAAGACAGAGAAGCGCACCCAAAAGTGGATGGAAAATCGGTTTTTGATTCCACTTTATGATCCGATAGAGAAACGGCCTGAGAACCGAGTATACATTCCCTACATCTACAAAGAAGGCGGTACAAACAAAGAGTGAGGACAGGATACCGCAGAGAACGATGGACAAAAGAATCCAGCGAAAACAGCGGACCCAGGGCCTTTCCGGGAGCTTGACTGCCGCGGCGAGAGACAATACTTGTACCAGCGACCAGCCCAGAAGCAATAAGAATACGGGCCGCACCACATACATCAAAGCTGCGGTCCAACGCGGGTCATAGTGAAAGCTTTGGATATCCTGGGCTGTGGGCAGGAAAAACCGATACAGCAGATAGATGGCCGCGGTCAGCCCGCAGCCTGCCGCAGCTTGGATCAGAGCAGTTTTTCGCTCTTCTGCCACTGGCGGGCCATAGAGAACAGCGTTGGCGTCTGTATCAAAAATCTCCGCTAACCGCAGGATCTGATCTACATCGGGCCGGGTGCGGCCGTTTTCATAGTTGGAGATCGTCTGCCGGGTGACAAACAGCCGCTCTGCCAGTTCCTCCTGCGTCAGATGTTTTTGCTGACGCAGATCCCGGATGTTTTTTCCAATGTCACGCATTATGCCTCACCTCACTGTCAGCCTATCAGAAATCGGGAGAAATGTCACGCAAGGAATCTTTTCCATGGTGCGCTTTCAATGGAAAAAGTTCGCTCAGTTCGCCCGGAGGTGGATGGAGAGGTTCTCCAATCCGTAAAAAGGCTCGGCGGCGGTGGGGGTCAGTCCCTCCAGCACATCGGACTCGTACAGCGTGGAGACCGTCTTGAAGCAGACGGGCAGAATGGGAGCCTGGCTCTGCAAATACCGGCACAGGCCACGGACCGCTGCCTCCCGGTTTCCTCCGGAGCGGCAGCCCTCCAAAAGCTGATCGCACTGGGGATCGCTCCATCCGCCGTAATTGAGGCTGCCGCCGGTGGCGAGCAGGGAGGAAACGTCCCAGTCCGCCGTCAGACGTACCTCGCCATAATAAAGGTCAAAGCGGCCGGCAGTCAGTGCGGCGGTATATTCCTCCCAAGGCAGTTCCACGGTTTCTGTGGCAGCGCCGGCGGCGGTGAAAGCAGCGGCGATCTGCCGGGCCATAGAGACTTTAAAGCTATTTTCACTGTTGACCAGCAGGCGCAGCGTGCGGCTGGGCCGGATCTCACAGGCGTTCAGGGCGTCGGAGAAGGCAACCACGGACTCCGCCTGTTCCAAGTCGGCTGGATAGAGGGGCGAGGCGGGAGAGACAGGGAACTGAGCCGCCTTAGCATGGCCGGAGAGTAAGCTGCTCACCAAGGCCCTGCGGCTGACGCCCAGAGAAAGGCAGCGGCGGAACGCGGCATCGTCCAGACCTTTTACGGAGATATTGATTCCCAGGTACTGAAATACGGTGGTGTCGGCATCATCGTAGCTGACGCTGCCGGAGACGGCGGTGGGATTCGTACCGGTGAGGTCCGCCACGATCAGCTGCACGTCCCGGGAAGAAAACCGGTAGAGCATAGACTCCTGATCTGCTGTACCGGTGAGGGAGATCCGCTCCACAGGCTGACTGATGTGTTGCCACCAGTTCTGACTGGCGATCAGGCAGCTTTCACCGCTTTCGTCATAGAGGTAGGGACCGGTCCCCAGAGGGACGCTGTGCTTCTCCGTGCCAGATTTCAGAATGGGAATATCCAACAGGGCGGGCAGACCGGTATTGGGCCGGGTGAGGGTCAGGGTCACCGTGCCGTCCCCGGCGGAAACACTTTTGATATCCGACAGCCGCCCGCCGTAGCGAGCAGAGCTGCGGGCGGCACTGAGGGTAGCTTTTACGTCGGCGGCGGTGAGGGGAGAGCCGTCAGAAAACACCACGCCGTCACGGAGGGTCAGCTTGTAGGTCAGTGTTTCCGAATCATAGGTGTAGGACGCGCACAACAGCGGCTGGGGCGTGAAGGTCTGATCCAGCCGGAACAGTCCCTCATAAAGGAGGGAGGCCACCGTCTGCTGAATGCCATCGGGACAGGTGAGGGGATTCAGAGGTTGACCTTCCAGATAGGGCAGGGCGAACACGGCGGGCAGACCGCTGTGATCTTCCTCTGCTGGGGTCACCTCCGCCGGAAAGGGCAGCTCATCTGCGGAGGATTCATCGATCTGGGCGCAGCCGGTCAGGAGGGAAAGAGCCAGGGCCAGGACCGCTGTCCAGGCGGTGATTCGTTTCATAGGCCCTCCTTCAGGGAAATGACGGCTGCTTGGACGCCCCGCTGATCGCCCATTTTCCGGTGCGACCAGAACAAGTCGGGGCGGCAGGCGGTGCAGATACCGGAGACTTCGATCCGCTCCGGCAGCAGCCCGGCGCGCAGCAGCCATTGGCGGTTCAGTCCGGCCAGATCCACATGGAATTTGGGGCCTTTGACCGTGATATAGGCGTCGGCATCCGCTCTCAATGCGGCTTGCATGGCCTCCGGCACATCTCCGTCTGTCTCGAAGCAGCAGGGGCCGATGCAGGGACCCAGCGCTGCCAGCAGATCGGCGGGACGGCTCCCATAGGCCGCACCCATGGCTGCCACGGTTTTCTCCACGATCCCGGCGGCGCAGCCCCGCCAACCGGCGTGAATGGCGCCGATGGCCTGATGGACGGGATCGCACAGCAACACGGTGCCGCAGTCGGCGGAAAAGACCGTTAGAGGCAGGCCGGGGACGTTGGTGATAAGGGCGTCCACATCCGAGTAGTCACGGGGACGGAACAGGCCCTTCCCGGCATCCTCCGCCGTAACGGGGCGGATGTTGGCTGTGTGGGTCTGCTGACTGAGGACCGCACGGGTCTCGTCCAGGCCCAAAGCGGCGAAAAAGCGGCGGTAATTTTCCCGCAGCTTTTCCGGGCCGTCCCCCTGTCCGGGGCGGAGGTTCAGGCTGTCCCACGGTGCGGGGGATACGCCGCCCTTCCGGGTGGAAAAGCCGTGAGGGACATCATTCAAAACATCGGCGGTGAACCACACCAGGCCGGTTTGCTCATGCTGTTGAAAGGGCATAGTTAACCTCGCTTGCTTTCTTAAAAAATGCCCTCTGGAAAGCCAGAGGGCAGGGATATGATATTTTCTGGAGTTCCCCGTTTCCTTTTCGGCAATGGGAAAGGGAAACGGGGGTCTTATCGACGCCGCAGGGCGGCGCGGCTTGCACGGGATCTTACAGATCCGGGTGATACTCCTTGCAGGTGCACTTCTTCCACTTCAAGCCGCTGCCGCAGGGACAGGGATCGTTGCGGCCGATCTTCACGGTCTTTTTCACGGGTTGCTTTTTAGGCGTGGTGCCATCACCGCCCACGTTTTCCACGGTGGCCTTGGCGACCCGCTCCCGCTTGACCTCCTCGTCCTTCTTCAGCCGGACGGAGTACAGGCGGCGGACGGTCTCATCCTGGATGGCGGAGACCATTTCCTCAAACATATCCAAAGATTCCCGCTTGTAGACGTCCACGGGGTTGTTGTTGCCGTAGCCCTGGAGCCGGACGCCCTGCTTCAGATCGTCCATGGCGTCGATGTGATCCATCCAGTATTCGTCTACCACCCGGAGCATGATGACACGCTCCAGCTCCCGCATGATGGGCGTGGTGACCTCCTGCTCCTTGGCTTCGTAGGTCTTTTCGGCGGCGGCGATAAACGCCTCGTCAAAGTCCTCCTGGGTCTTGGAGGGGATCTCATCGTCGGAGAATTCCACAGCGCCCTTAGCGAAGTAGATACCCTCCATGCCCTTGAGCATCTCGTGATACTGGGCGGCATCCAGATGCTGATTTTCACCGAAGGCCAGCGCCACATGGTTGCTGACGGAGGTGTGCATCATGTTCAGCACGGTCTCCTTGATGTCCAGACCGTCCAACACCTGACGGCGCTGGGCGTAGATGATCTCACGCTGCTTGTTCATGACGTCGTCGTATTCCAGAACGGACTTACGGGACTGGAAGTTGCGGCTCTCCACGGTGGTCTGGGCATTTTCAATGGCACGGGTCAGCATCTTGTTTTCGATGGGGGTGTCCTCGTCCAGATCGAATTTCTCCATCATGTTCTGGATGCGGTCGCCGCCGAACAGACGCATGAGGTCATCTTCCAGAGAGATATAGAACCGGGTCTCGCCGGGGTCGCCCTGACGGCCGGCACGGCCACGGAGCTGATTGTCGATCCGGCGGGATTCGTGGCGCTCGGTGCCGATGATGAACAGGCCGCCGGCCGCACGGACCTTTTCAGCCTCTTCCTTGATGATGGCCTTGTGATAGGCCATCCGCTCGGCGAACAGCTTCCGGGCGGCCAGAATATCTTCGTTGTCGGTGTCGGCGTAGCCGGTGGCGTCCACGATGACCTCCTCGGAGTAGCCGGCCTTCACCAGATCGGCCCGGGAGAGGTACTCGGCGTTGCCGCCCAGCATGATATCCGTACCACGGCCGGCCATGTTGGTGGCCACGGTGACGGCACCCAGCTTACCGGCCTGAGCCACGATCTCGGCTTCCTTCTCGTGGTTCTTGGCGTTCAGCAGATTGTGCTGGATGCCCTCCCGCTGGAGCAGGTGGCTCAGCAGCTCGTTCTTCTCGATGGACACGGTGCCCACCAGAACGGGCTGGCCTTTCTCGTGGCACTCCTTCACCTGCTGGATGACCGCCCGGAACTTGCCCGCTTCGGTCTTGTATACCACGTCGTGGTGGTCCACACGCTGGTTGGGGCGGTTGGTGGGGATCTCCACGATGTCCAGGTTGTAGATGGTGCCGAATTCCTCCGCCTCAGTCATGGCGGTACCGGTCATACCGGACAGCTTATCGTACAGACGGAAGTAGTTCTGGAAGGTGATGGTAGCCAGGGTCTTGTTTTCACTGTTGACGTTGACGTGCTCCTTGGCTTCGATGGCCTGATGCAGACCGTTGGAGTACCGGCGGCCGAACATGAGACGGCCGGTGAACTCGTCTACGATGATGACCTCGCCGTCCTTCACCACGTAGTCAATGTCCCGCTTCATGGTACCGTGGGCCTTCAACGCCTGATTGATGTGGTGGTTCAGCGTGGCGTTGGAGGGGTCGGACAGGTTCTCCACATGGAAGAATTCCTCCGCCTTGGCAATGCCGGAGGCGGTGAGGGTGGCGGTCTTGGCCTTTTCGTCCACAATATAGTCGGCGTCGATGTGAGAGTCCTCTTCCTCCTTATCGTCCACCTGCACAACTACCTTTTTCTTCAGGCGGGAGACGAACATCTCCGCCATATCGTACATCTGGGTGGACTTTTCACCCTGACCGGAAATGATCAGGGGGGTACGGGCCTCATCAATCAGGATGGAGTCCACCTCATCCACGATGGCGAAGCTGTGGCCCCGCTGTACCAGCTCGCTGGAGTAGATGCACATATTGTCGCGGAGGTAGTCGAAGCCCATCTCGTTGTTGGTGCCGTAGGTGATGTCGGCGGCGTAGGCATCCTTGCGCTGCTGAGCGGTGAGGCCGTGAATGATGAGACCTACCTTCAGACCCAGGAAGCGGTGGACCTTGCCCATCCACTCGGAGTCACGCTTGGCCAGATAGTCATTGACGGTGACGACATGGACACCTTTGCCCGTCAGCGCGTTCAGATAGGCGGGGAGGGTGGCTACCAGGGTCTTACCTTCACCGGTTTTCATCTCGGCGATCCGGCCCTGATGCAGCACGATGCCGCCCACCAGCTGCACCCGGTAGGGGCGCATACCCAGCACACGGTCCGCGGCCTCCCGCACGGTGGCAAAAGCCTCCGGCAGAATGTCGTCCAGGGTCTCGCCGTTGGCAAGGCGCTCCTTGAACTCCGGGGTCTTGGCCTGAAGCTCCGCATCGGTGAGGGCCTTGTATTCATCGCCCAGCGCCTCGATCTTATCCACAATAGGGTAGATGGATTTCAGCTCCCGGGAGCTGTAATCACCAAAGATGGATTTCAAAAGTCCCATAGGTTATAAAACATCCTTTCGCACTCCCGTCCGTTTCCGGGCGGAAGGAAAATATACCATGTATAAGTGGGTGCGCACATAAGCACCCACAGTAAAACAAACATACTATATCATATTCGCTCCTGGATTGCAAAGAAAAATGGGAAAGATGCGAAAAAAGTTTACAAAGTGTGGACCGTTCAGCGGGGATACGGAGTTTGCCAGAGAAAAGTTTTCAATCTTTTTCTTGAACCGACATCCATCAACGGCGGACTACGGGACCGTGCCGCAGCTAATCTATCCTGTTTTTTGTGCAGAAAGGTGAGAACAGCCGAGAAAAACACAGGCGCACTCCGGCAAATCTGATAAAATGACTGGAGAAGTTCACGAAACCTTTCTTGTGCTTTCCGAGGCCTTGTGTTAAGATGATCTTAACAGGAAACAACGCGGAAAACCCGGATGAAAAACAGAAGGAGGCCCATTATGAAGCTGAGCTTTTACGGCGCTGACCAGTGCGTGACCGGCAGCTGTCACTGTCTGGAGGTCAACGGCAAAAACATCCTGATCGACTGCGGCTTGCAGCAGGGACGGGACGAGGTAAACAACGAAGCCCTGCCCTTCCATCCCGGCAGCATCGACTTCGTACTCATCACCCATGCCCATATCGACCATACCGGCCGGGTGCCCATGCTGGTGAAGCAGGGCTTCCAGGGCCGCATCCTCACCACCCGTGTGACGGCAAACCTCATGGATATCATGCTGCTGGACTCCGCCCACATTCAGGAGTCCGACGCCGAGTGGAAGAACCGCAAGGCAGCCCGTTCCGGCGCCCCCAAGGTGGAGCCGCTGTATACCATTGAGGACGCGGAAAATGTGAAGCAGTACGTCACCACCTGCGAATACGGCGAGGACGTGGAGCTGTGCGAAGGCGTCAGCGTCCGCTTTGCCGACGCGGGGCATCTGCTGGGCAGCGCCTGCATCACCGTGACCGCCACGGAGAACGGCGTCACCAAGAAGCTGATCTTCTCCGGCGACCTGGGCAACGTGGATCAGCCCATCATCCGGGACCCCAGCCACTTCGAGGGCGCGGACTACGTCATCATGGAGTCCACCTACGGCAACCGCAACCACACCGAGGTGTGGAGCTACACCGAGAATCTGGCAAAGATCATCGATGATACCATGGCCCAGGGCGGCAATGTGGTGATCCCGGCCTTCGCCGTGGGCCGCACCCAGGAACTTTTGTACTTCATCCGGGAGATCAAGGACAAGGGCCTTGTGAAGTCCAACCCGGATTTCCCGGTTTACATCGACTCGCCTCTGGCCCGCCGTGCCACCACCATTTTTACCGGCGATCTGGACGGTTATCTGGATGCCGACGCGCTGGCGCTGGTGCAGGACGGCACCCATATGTTCAATTTCTCCAACCTCCGCATGACGGAGACGGTGGAGGAATCCAAGGGGCTGAATGAGGACGGCATCCCCAAGGTCATCATCTCCGCCTCCGGTATGTGCGACGCGGGCCGTATCCGTCACCACCTGAAGCATAACCTCTGGAAGCCGGAGTGCACCATCGTGTTCGTGGGCTATCAGGGGGAGGGAACCTTGGGCCGCTCCCTGCTGGAGGGCGTCAGAAGTGTGAAGCTCTTTGGCGAGGAGATCGCCGTTCACGCCAAGATTGTGAACTTCCAGGGCCTTTCCTCCCATGCTGACCGGGATCATCTGCTGGCGTGGATCGCTGACATCAAGGCCCCGAAGCCTCAGCATGTGTTCATTGTCCACGGCGACCGGGAGGTAGCTCCCTATTTTGCCGAGAGTGTGGAAAAGCTGGGCTTCACCGCCCATGCACCCCAGTACACCGAGGTCTACGATCTGATCGAGGATAAGATCGTGGCTCCCGGCTATCTGCCGGAGCGAAAGGCCAAGGCTGTGGGCGGTCAGCGGGTCAGCTCTGCCTACGAGCGTCTGGTGGCGCTGGGTCAGCGGATGGTGGACGTCATCCGCCGCTCCAAGGGCCGGGACAACAAGACCCTTGGACGCTGGGCGGATCAGCTCCGGCAGCTTCTGGACAAGTGGGAGGAATCCTGATAGAATATACCTACCCGCAGGGTACGCCGCACGGCAGCGGGGGCGATGCTCCCTGCTGCCGTGCGTTTTTGAGACTTGCAAGCCACCGAAAACGGATCGGTTCAAGTGGCGCAGGAAACCCAAACAGGATTTTCCCACACACCCTCTTTGTCCCTGCGGGATCGCGAACCAACTGAATCTAAATGAGGATAAAAGGCATGGAAGTATTGGAAAAAGGTAATATCTATACCGCCGTTATTGACGGCTATTCCAGCGAGGGGTTGGGGATCGCCCGGGTAAACGGGGCTGTGGTGTTCGTGCCGCACGCCGTCCGGGGGGAGGAGATCGACCTCCGGATCACCAAGGTGATGAAAACCTCCTGCGCCGGCGAGATCGTAAAGATCCATGACCCATCTCCCGAACGCATGGAGCCGGAGTGTCCCTATGCCGGGAAGTGCGGCGGCTGCGCCTACCGGCACCTCACCTATCCGGAGGAGCTGTGGGCCAAGCGCCAGCGGGTGCAGGATGCACTGACCCGTATCGGCGGGCTGGATCTGACTGTGGAGGAGATCCTGGGGGCGAAAAACCCGGAGCATTACCGCAACAAGAGTCAGTACCCCGTGGGGGCTGACGGCTCCATCGGCTTTTTTCAGGCCCGGACCCACAAGGTCGTGCCCATCCGCCGCTGTCTGATCCAGACGGAGGCCGCCGACCGCACTGCCCAGGCGGTGGGGGAGTGGATGCGCCGCTACAAGATCTCCGCCTACGATGAGACCACAGGAAAGGGCCTCGTGCGCCATGTCTGCGTCCGGGTGAACCGGAAGGGCGAAAGCCTTTGCTGCGTGGTGGTCAACGGCAATAAGGTGCCGCGGGAGCCGGAGCTGGCGGCCTATGTCACCGCCGCCGTGCCCCATACCGCAGGCGTCCTGCTGAACAGCAACACCCGCCGGGGCAATGTGATCTTAGGGGACAAATATCGGACGCTGTTCGGCCGGAATTATCTGATGGACACCCTCTGCGGCCTGGAATTCAAGCTGTCCATGCCGTCCTTCTATCAGGTGAACCGGGATCAGGCGGAGGTGCTGTACGGCAAGGCGCTGGAATTCGCGGGCCTTACCGGGAATGAAACGGTATTGGACCTCTATTGCGGTATCGGTACCATTACCCTGTGTCTCGCGAAGGCAGCCAAGCGGGTCATCGGTGCGGAGATCGTGCCCCCCGCCATCCGGGACGCCAAGGAGAACGCCCTCCGCAACCACATCGAAAACGCGGAGTTTTTCTGCGGAGACGCGGCGGACATCGCCGCCAAGCTGGAGAGCGACGGCCTGCGCCCGGATGTAGTGACGGTGGATCCGCCTCGGAAGGGACTGGCTCCGGAGGTCATCGCTTCCGTGGCAGCCATGGGGCCGGAGAAGGTGGTCTATGTCTCCTGCGACCCGGCAACGCTGGGCCGGGACGTGAAGATCTTCCGGGAGTTCGGCTACGAAGCCAAGCGAGCCGCCGCCGTGGATATGTTCCCCGGCACAGCGCATGTCGAGACGGTTGTCTTGCTTTCCAAGGGCGAGGTCGACTCGAAAAAGATTCGGGTTGAGTTCTCTTTGGAAGATATGGATATGTCCGAATTTCAGGATGGGGCAACCTATCCGCAGATCAAGGAGTATGTGTTGGAGCATACCGGGTTAAAGGTGTCCAACCTCTATATCTCACAGATTAAACGAAAATGTGGGATTGGGGTTGGTAAGAACTATAATCTGCCGAAGTCCGAGGATTCCAGACAGCCCCAGTGTCCACCGGAAAAAGAGAAAGCAATCCGAGAAGCATTCAAATATTTTGGGATGATCTAACATCCCGCAGAATGGAGGTTTCTTATGGATAGATTGATTTCTTGTGAGTTCAACATGGATAACGCCTGTGTGGAGCTGAAATTTGCAGATGGCAGCATGATTGCGATTGACACGATTGCCGTGGAGAATGAGGTTGCCGATAATATGTATCAGCGGTCGGAGCTGGACTGGCTAATCTACAACAAGCCGCTGGAATATGCACAGCTTGTGTTTGGCGGTGATTTAGAACGGTTTGTGCAAGGCGTATCGGAACATCAGTTGATGGATTGAACTGAATAAACATAGCGCAGCCCACCGGTCAAAATGATCGGTGGGCCGTGTTGTTTCTAACAAGGTTTTAAATTGTAAACTGGAACTCCACACCCGTCTTCGTGTTTCGGACAGAACACTTGCCGCCGTGCAGTTCCACGATATTCTTCGCAATAGCAAGACCAAGCCCCGTGCCGCCTCCGGAGCGGGATTCATCAACTCGATAGAAAGTGTCCCATACTTTAGCCAAAGCTTCTGCGGAAAGAGGCTTGCTGTCATTTTCGATGGAGAATGTGGTTTTACCACGATTGTTCTGAATCCGTACTGTGACACTGCCACCGGCGGGGGTGTACTTGACTGCATTGGTCGCAAAATTCTCAACCACCTGTGCAATTCGATTCTCGTCCGCAACGATGGTGCTTTGCTCCGGGAACTCGTAGCTGATCTGCAGTTCCTTTGCCTCTGCCGCCATTTGGAGTTTCTCGAAGATGGCTTTCGTAAGATCGGCAAGCGAAAACTCATCCCGTGAGAGCTTCACTTTACCCGCTTCAAGTCTGGACAAATCCAGCATCTCCAAAACCATACCGTCCGTTCGCTCGGCTTCCGCAAGGATCACATCCACATACTTATCACGTTTGTCTTCTGCAATGTGTTCCTTCAGTCCCTCTGCATAGCTGTGAATCACCGCCAGCGGAGTCTTCAGTTCATGGGCAATATTAGAGGTCATCTGACGACGGTTTTCCTCAGCTGCTTTTGCATACTCAAGTGCCGTGTTCAAGCGTGTAATCTCGTTTCTTTGCATCCGGCTCTTATCGCTATGCTTGGCGAAACCCTCTTGTAGCAACTTGCTTTCATACCAAGCTTTTGACATTTCCGGATATAGGTAGTTCTTCTCTTCTTCGCTCATCAGCGCTTCTCCAACCGATAGGACAGGTTGGATTAAATGATTTTTTATTATGGAGCGTAATACGAACACAAGTGCCACTGCAATAAGAAGTGTAATTAAGTACACAACGCTCAGTTCGCCAAATGCGGTGCGCCAAGGAGAGCAGTACACGACACTCACGGTATAAAAATGGAGATCAGGCGCTTCTTCTGCATAGGCAGCCTCCCCATAATAGTATGGGTCATAATAGGTTTCTCCATCGAAGCTGTGACAGTAGTTCACACTTGGGATTAAAAGGTCAAGGCCATCGTAGAAAGTCAAATTCTTTGCTCCGGCAGCCAGTTCCGGTCCAAGTTTGGCAACAAGGGAAGCTACATTTTCATAGTCTGTTCCTTTGTACGAAAAAGCAGGAGATATCTCATTATAGCAAACATCAAACCAATCAGAGTAGAATACAACAACGTCCTCACTGGATAAAGCGTCAGAGGCATCTTCGTACATGGTGTTCCATTGAAGATCGTAATCCTCTACGATGCCGGAAACGGTATACTGACCACTTCCCTTTGAATCTAAGGCATGCTGGAATTCGTCCCAATCGATATATTCAATTTTGATGGGTGTGAACTCGACACCATCAAAAGTCCCGGTAAAGCGCATTGCGGCAGCATCGAATGTCAGAACGCTGTTGCTGAGTATCTCCTTACCTTTCTCAGTAAGCATTTCTCTATCAAAGAAAGCACGGGCATTATTCCCGGATCTTTCCTCTCGATTATCCCATTGGTTTTCTGTCAAATACTCGAAGTAAAAGAAATCCGACCAACTACATTCAAGAAGATTTCCTCCTGCATCATAAACAGCAGTAGCAGAATATACCTTGTTGCTGTTTGGCCGCTTTAGAAATTCATCATCTTCACCAACTATAAATCTCGCACCATAAAAAGTATCTGCATGTCCGCCGTCGTCTACCGCCTCCCACCGGCGATTTGCATCGTAGTTCGCATAACTGGAATCAAAACCTTTCCCCAACCAGTGTTCAAAGCTTCGAGTTGCGATGGTAGATGCAAAATCGCGATAGCCATTTAGATATCTTGTGGCGGCATACTCAGCAGTAACGGAGGTCAAGCAGAACATTCCTGCTCCCCAAATTACAAACAATGCGAGGGAAAGTAGGCAAGTAATAGCTGTCAGAGCGGTACGCTGTTTCTTTTTCCTTGCTCTGATTAGACCAACCACGATGATGGCGACAGCCAAAACAACCTTTACAATTCCTTGAAACAGTTTATCCTGTACTAATTCCCAAATAATGCTTTCACCAGAATAATAAGCTACAAGGTCTTTCCCGATTGTTGCATAATTGCGGAAATCAACAATCGCCCAGATTAGGAAAAGAGCTGATGCAATCCGATAGCCTTTGGAGATTTTTTTCATCGTCACCCCTCCAATCTATAACCCGCCTTAATAACGGTCTTGATGCATTCGGCATAGTCGCCAAGTTTTTCTCTCAATCGCTTAATATGGGTATCTACAGCCCGAGATTCGCCCTCGTAGTCGTAACCCCAGCACTTAACCAGAAGTTGCTCACGGCTCATGACAAGGTTTTTATTCTGCATCAGGCAGCGAAGGAGAGCAAACTCCTTCGGCGTCAAAAAGACTTCCTTGCCTCCAGCATAAGCTCTGCCTGCAGTCAGCTCCAGAGTGATCCCGCTGACCTCCATCCGGTCACCGGCAAGGACACTGCGCTGATTACGCTTGATGAGCGCCATAGTTTTTGCATAAAGGACAGACATGGTGAATGGCTTCGTCACATAATCATCTGCACCGAGTTCATAACCCAGCAGTTTGTCCTCCTCGTCGGAAAGGGCTGTGAGGAAAATGATAGGAACATCGTTTGTTCTGCGCACAGCACGGCAGACAGAAAGCCCATCAAGCTCCGGCATCATAATGTCAAGCAAAACTGCGTCAAATTCATTTTCATCAATCAGCTCAAGCGCCTGTATTCCGTTGCTTGCTTCAACAGGCAGTTCTCCCTTGCTGCTGAAATAGTCACACAGGATTTCCCGCAACTTGGCCTCATCTTCTACAATCAAAATCTTACTGTTCATAATACTTTTCCTCCTTTCGCCCTTACTGTACAACACCGATTTGTATTCTCTGTGTCAAAAGAAATGATTTTTAATATTTATAAGCTTATTCAAACGCTACTGTAGTTTCCTTTGGCAGCTTCTCATTCTCGCAGCTCAAAAGGTAGGATATTACCTTGTTGGCAAAGCGGTTTGTTTTCATGGTATCCCAATCGGCAAGTCGGATAATCTCCGCTGTGCCGTTTTCAAAATCCAAGGAAATCTCGCCCCATTCGCCGTCGCAGTCTGCCTGGTATTCGTAGATTGCGGCGGCAATTTTCTTTTTGCGCTTGGTTTTGGACTTCTGTTTCAGCCGGACAGCATGGATTGCGCCCTCGGCAACCAATAATTCCGTCAGCCTGTCCACCGCTTTCCGGTAGGCTCGCTCTGCACCGCTGGCTGTGCTGCCCTCGAACATAACTGCAAGTTCCTCAAAGGTGGGACGACCTTTCCATGAGCCGACACGCCCACAGGTCATGCAGATTGCCAGCCGCTTTTCAAGCAAGGTCTGCTCCCGGTAGTTCAGTTTCTCAAAAGCCCGCTGCACCTTTTCCGCCTGTATGCCGTTCCAGAGAATGTCGGCATAGTTCCAAGTATCATCAAGGGCAACATCTTCGTCGGTTTCCTCGCCGTCCTCGTCTGTCACATAGAAAGGCTGCTGATTGCGGATGCCACGGACAACTTTCAGATATTCTTCCGCAAGGGCAAGATCACAGTTGTACTTCTTGGCAAATTCGCTGACTGCATCCTTGCTGTTATGGTAGAGCCAAGCCATTGACCGCACCATTTTGTAATTGGTCAGGGAGGATACCGACCATTTTTCTTCTCCCATGCGAAAACGTAGCATAGCATCCCGAATGAATGGAAAAATGTATGTAGCATACTTCGCACCCTTGGCAGGATCATAGTCCATCAGCTTTTGGAGCATTTGCTCCCGGCAG
>UQUC01000057.1 GCA_900544105.1 uncultured Oscillibacter sp.
ATGAAGTTCTGAAAACTTACTCAGCGGGGCGAAAAGACTTTTTCGACACGCTGAGGGCAGTCCGATGGACTGCCCTGTTTGTAATTGATGGATTATTCAAAGGAAATGATATAGTAGTATACAGGCTGGCCGCCGGAGAGCACACTGATCTCCGCGTCAGGACAGACGGCCTGGAACCGGGCACCGGCAGCTTGGGCGGCGTCCTCAGTGACGTCCTCACCATAATAGAGGGAGATGAAGGAGGCGTCCTTCCCTTCCTCTGCCAGCTTTTCCAGCAGAGTGTCCAGCTGGGTGTCGGTGCCGAACAGCTTGCCCTCCTTCAAGGCCAGATAGTCGCCCTGATGGATCTCAAAGCCGTCGAAGTCGGAGTCCCGGGCGGCATAGGTGATCTGAGAGGTGGTGACGGTAGACAGCGCCTCAGTCATGGCCTCCGTAATAGATGCGACCTCTGCCTCCGGGTCTACGTTCATCATGGCGGTGATGCCCTGGGGAACAGTCTTGCTGGGGATGACCACCACGTTTTTCTCCGTCAGTCCCTGGCACTGCTGAGCGGCCATAATGATGTTGCCGTTGTTGGGCAGAACAAACACGGTCTCAGCGGGGACCTGATCGATCCCGGCCAGAATACTCTCCGTGGAGGGGTTCATGGTCTGCCCGCCGGAAACCACGGCGTCGCAGCCAAGATCCCGGAACACGGCGGCAAGGCCGTCGCCGGCGCAGATGGCCAGGAAGCCCACGGCCTTTTCAGGGGCAGCTACCTTGTGGCCGCTTTCCCCGTTTTCCAACTCTTCCTCGATGGCGTCCAGATCATCGGTGCTCTGGGCGGTCTGACCGGCGGCCAGTGCGTCGGCCTGAGAGCGCATGTTTTCGACCTTCGCCAGCTCCAACGTGCCGTATTTCTGGGATTCCGTCAGGGCTGCGCCGGGAATGTCGGTATGGACATGGACCTTGAAGGTCTCGTCATCCTCACCGATGACCAGACTGTCGCCGATGCTGCTGAGGTAGGCACGCAGGGGCATGAGGTCGATGTCCTCCCGGGCCTTGCGCACCACATACACGGTGTCGAAGGTGAAGGTGATCTCCTCCTGCGCCATGGCGTTGAAGTCGGCCTTTTCCTTGTGCTCGGCAGGCTCCTCAGCGGTCTCGGGGATAGGCTCGCCCCGCAGCTCCGCCAGCATGCCCTCCAGGATCAGCAGGTAGCCCTTACCGCCTGCGTCCACCACGCCGGCCTTTTTCAGTACCGGGTTCATATCCGTGGTCTGGGCCAGCGCGTCGTAGCCCTCCTCGATGGCGGCGGCTAAGGTGGCCTCCACGTCGGCACCCTCGGCGGCAGTGTCCACGGCTCGCTTGGCAGCGAGACGGGAAACCGTCAGCACCGTGCCCTCGGCGGGCTTCATAACGGCCTTATAAGCGGCGGCCACACCTTCCTGCATAGCGGCGGCGAAGGCGGCGGCGTCAGCGGTCTCCATGCCCTTCAGAGCCTTGGAAAGGCCCCGGAACAGCAGGGAGAGGATGACGCCGGAGTTGCCCCGGGCACCCTGAAGCAGAGCGGAGGCGGTGACGGAGGATGCCTGCCCCACAGAGGCGGGAGCGGCCTTGCGCAGCGCCTCGGCAGCGGTGGCGATGGTCATGGACATATTGGTGCCCGTGTCGCCGTCCGGCACGGGGAATACATTAAGATCGTTGATGGCCTGCTTCTGGGCCGTGATAGCGGCGGCCCCGTGCAGGATCATCTGCTTGAAAAGCGCACCGGTGATTTCTTTACTCATTCTTCTGCTGTCCTCCTCACAGGATCATGGAATCTACGAACACATCCACAGCGCGAACCTCCGCACCGGTGTTCTTATTCACCACGTAGCGTACCTCGTTCATGATGGAGCGGCACACCGCGGGGATGTTGACGCCGTTTTCCACGATAATGTGGAGCTCAATGGAAATGGATTCGTCCTCGTTATAGATCACGTTGACGCCCTTGCTCATGGCCTCCCGCCGCAGCAGATGGACCAGACCGTCCGTCATGGAGCGGTAGGCCATGCCCTTCACACCGAAGCAGTTGGTGGCAGCCATGCCGGTAATGTTGGAAAAAACAGCGCTGGAGACGGAGATCTCGCCCTGTTCCGAATGAAATTTCAGCATAGGATAACCTTCCTTTCCGCTGCTCCGACGCAGAGCGCACTTCCGGAGCATAATTATCAGGCTATTATTATATATGATTTCTTTCAAAAGTACAAGATAAAAAAGGAAACTGCCTTATTTCCGTAGAAAAGTCCAAAGCGCCTGCCATTTCCGGCAGACGCTTTGCGGCTTATTTCAGAGTTTCACTGTTGTTCAGCACCGGGGCGCTGTAAAGGAACAGCACATCCTGATCGGTGAAGGTCAGGTACTTTCCCATCTGGCTGCTGGGGAGGTAGCGGATGTCCGCCAGCGTCACCTTGGCGTAGCCGGGGACCAGCAGAGGGGCCAGAGAGCTGCCAAAGGAGTCCCGGAAGATCACCAGCTCCCGGTCTGTATCCGCATTGGGATTTTCAATGGTCAGCAGCGACACGGACCCGGAGAGGAACAGCTCGTAAGGGTCCTTGCCGGCACCTTTTGCCAGATCATAAATAGGCCCGGTCTTACCAGTCTCGTAATTGTACACCGTGCAGGCGTCCAGAAAGTCGCTGGTGAGGTAAGTCAGCTGGTCTGGCTCCATAGGCAGGGCGGCGTAACCGTAATACACGCCGTAATATGGCCGGTCCAGTGTCCATTCCGTATAGCGGCCGTCCGGCAGCGTAACACCCATGGCAGCGGCCAGCGTATCCGCTGTGGTCAGCAGATTTTCCTGCCGCCAGTGGGAATCGGTGCGGTAGTAGTCATCTGCGGTCAGCGTGCCGAACAGGTCGATATACGCGGCGAACTCCGTCTGCTTCCGAAGTGCGTCCGTCAGGGCCTGATAGTCCAGAGCGGGATAGCCGTTGGCCTCCGCCAGAAAATAATTCTTGTCGGGGATCACGGAGAGGTAGACCTTGGCGTCGGTCCCGGCCATGAGGATCTCGTAGAGATAGCGGAACCGGTCGGCGGCGTGGGCAACGGAGCCTTCATTCAGGGGATATTCCAGCTTGGCGGCGGAGCCGTCTGCCAGATAGACGCCGTTGTTGTCCTTCTGGCCGAACACATACAGCCCCATCAGGGCTTTCAGGGTGCGGAACTGCTCCCGCAGAGGGAACTGGTCCGTGGCGTAATCCTCGTAGCCGGACATGAATTTGCCGGAGAGATAGCTGCTTGCGGACAATTCCGGCATCTGGGCCAGCGGGCGGCGCTCACTGGTGGAGAGCGCATCGGCGGGCTTGACCGCCGCCCAGATGCCAAAACCCAGAACAAACGTGGACAGGAGCCCCACCGTGAGGATGTTTTTCCATTTTTCAGACATGGCGGGACCTCCTTTAAAAGCGGAAATACAGGAACGGGTTGAAGGACCCGTCTACCAGATAGGCGGTGACCACCGCCAGCAGGCCCAGCAGCACCACTGGCTCCACAACGGACATGATCTTTTTGCCGGGGCCATCCTCGGAGAACTGCCGGACGATCTTGGCGGGCAGCGGCGTGGCGCCCACGATGGCTACAAGGAACACGCCGGAGTAGCTGTCAAAATAATAGCGAGCCAGGACGTCGGAACGGGGCAGACTGCCCAGGCCGAACAGGGAACCGATGGTACGGAAAGCGTCCGACACACTGGCGGCATCAAAGATAACGAAGCTGACTGCGATCAGCAGCAGAACATAGAGATGCTTCAGGAATCGTGTCTGGGCCAGAGCTTCGCCGTACCAGAGCTTTTCCGCCGTCAGGAACACGGCGAAGAACAGCCCCCACAGGATGAAGGTCCATGCCGCACCGTGCCACAGGCCCGTCAGCAGCCAGACAATAAAAATGTTGCGGAACCATTTGGCCTTGGAGACCCGGTTGCCGCCCAGCGGAATGTATACATAGTCCCGGAACCAACTGCCCAGACTCATGTGCCACCGCCGCCAGAACTCCGTGACGCTGGCGGAGATGTAGGGATAGTTGAAGTTTTCTATAAAATGGAATCCGAAGATGCGGCCCAGACCGATGGCCATATCGCTGTAACCGGAAAAGTCGAAGTAAAGGTGCAGCACATAGGCTGCGGCGTAAAGCCAGACGAACAGGACGGAGACGTTCGCGGCGCTTTTGTAGGCGGAGATCAGTTCATAGAGGACATTGGCCAGCAGTACCTTTTTGGAAAGGCCAAGGATGAAGCGGCGGGCGCCGTAGGCGGCATCGGCCAGCGTGTGGGTGCGATGCTTCAGCTGGGGGGCGATATCCGCGTACCGGACGATAGGCCCGGCGATGAGCTGAGGGAACATGGCCACATACGCAGCAAGGTCAATGAGATTCCGCTGGGCAGTCACATCGCCCCGGTATACGTCGATGACGTAGCTCAGGATCTGGAAGGTGTAAAAGCTGATGCCGATAGGCAGGGCCACATGAAGCAGCGGAAGGGACAGCCCGGTGAGGGTGTTGAAGCCGCTGATGAAAAAGTCGGCGTACTTGCAGTAGCACAGCAGCCCCAGACTGATGGCGGCGGAGGCCCACAGGCACAGCTTCGCCTTTTTGGGCCGGTCGCGGAATTTTTCAGCCAGCAGGCCGAATACATAACCCTGTACGATGGCAATGACCATGAACACCACGAAGCGAGGCTCGCCCCACGCATAGAAGAACAGACTGCTGAGCAGCAGTACTGTGTTTTTCAGCCAGCCGGGGACCAGAAAGTACAGGATCAGGACACAGGGTAAAAAAATATAGAGAAACGGAATACTGGAAAACAGCATAGGGCAACTCCAAAATTGAATTTCACAGCGTCCGCACCGAATCATGCGGACGCTGTGAGAAAAGCAGAAATGTTACAGGATCGCCTCGTCGTAAGCGATAGTGCTGTCAGAATAGGTGGCGGTGAACTTGTCGCGGAAGGTGTTCACCAGCTCCTCGTCGCCGTACAGGGACACCACATACTGATCATAGGTGAAGATCACCAGCTTGTCGGGGAAGCCGCACATCCACTGCTTAGACTGGATGGCATCCCGCAGGTCGCTGGCAACGGCCTCCACATCGTCCTTGTTGGTGACGTGGAAAGCACCGCAGGTGAAGGTGTTGGCGTTCATCATGTGGCTGAGGGAGGCGGCACCGTCGATCTTGCCAGCGTCCTCCACCGGCAGGGTCAGCATGTAGTTCAGATTGTCAGCGTCGGCAATGCTCACGGCGCCAGGGGCGTCCTCCACGGGATTTTCATAGTCGCCGCCGGCAGCGGGGAACTTCTCATCGTCGGAGTGAGCGTCCCACACGGCGGTCAGCAGAGCGGTGGCATCAGCGGGTACGCTGGAATCGCCGCTTCCGGCGGTGTTGTCCTTCTTGCCGCAAGCGGTGAGGGTCAGGGCCAGCGCGAGAGCCAGCGCCAAGGAAGTAATTTTTTTCATGTGTGTTCTCCTTGCAGAAAGTTTTTTAAATGGCCGCCGAAGCGGCACTGTATACCATAGACGCAGGGGAACGAAAAAAGTTCCCGAAAAATTGAAAAAATTTTTCCGAGGAAAAATTGCGCCTGTTTAGTAGTATACCATAGAATTCTGGTTTTGAAACGGCTTTTCGGTGGTTTTCAGGCCCGGAAAGCGGTTTTGGCAGAGCAGCATCGGTCGCAGAAGCGTTAAAAAGGGTGGGATGGCAAAGAATTTGCACGGGTTCTCAGAATTTCGCGCTTTTTTTCTCCAAAGCAGTTGACGGATGAAAGTACCTATGTTAAAATTCAGACAATGTGCGATTTATTATGTTGGAAGAATTTCAGATAGGAAAGGAAGAGACACCAATATGTACCGAATCGTGAGAAAAGAGGCACTGAGGCCCACCGTAACTCTCTATGAGATCGAAGCGCCCCTCATTGCCAAAAAAGCTCAGCCTGGTCAGTTCATCATCCTGCGGACGGACGAAAACGGCGAGCGTATCCCCATCACCATCAACGCCTATGATCCCGAAAAGGGCACCGTCACCATCATTGTTCAGACGGTTGGCGCTACCACTGTGAAGCTCAGCCACATGAAGGAAGGCGATTGCCTGGCAGACTTCGTGGGTCCCCTGGGCAAGCCCACCGAGACTGAGGGCAAGAAGAAGGTCGCCGTTGTGGGCGGCGGCGTGGGCTGCGCCATTGCGTATCCCGTGCTGAAGAAGTTCCATGACGACGGCGCTGAGGTCCATGCCATCGTGGGCTTCCGCTCCGAGGATCTGGTGATCCTGGAGGAGGACTTCAAGAAGTCCAGCGACAAGCTGATCGTCTGCACCGATGACGGTTCCTATGGCCGCAAGGGTCTGGTCACCGAGGCTCTGAAGGAGCTGATCGACGCCGGCAACCAGTATGACGAAGTGTTCGCCATCGGACCCATGGTGATGATGAAGTTCGTCTCCAAGACCACGGAGCCTTACGGTATCCCCACCACCGTTTCCATGAGCCCCATCATGATCGACGGCACCGGTATGTGCGGCGGCTGCCGCCTGTCCGTGGGCGGCGAGATGAAGTTCGCCTGCGTGGACGGTCCTGACTTTGACGGTCACAAGGTGGACTGGGATCTGGCGGTCAAGCGGAACCAGATGTATAAGGACTTCGAGGCCCACAAATACGAGGAGACCTGCAACCTGTTCAAGAAGGAGGCCGAATAACCATGGCCAATATGTCTTTGAAGAAGAATCCCATGCCCTCTCAGGACCCCAACGTTCGCAACAAGAACTTTGACGAGGTCGCTCTGGGCTACACCGAGGAGCAGGCTCTGGACGAGGCCCAGCGCTGCCTGAACTGCAAGAACAAGCCTTGTATGCAGGGCTGCCCCGTGATGGTACATATCCCTGAGTTTATTGCCGAGGTCGCCAAGGGCGATTTTGAGGCGGCTTATCAGATCATCGCCGCTACCTCCGCTTTGCCCGCCGTCTGCGGCCGTGTCTGCCCTCAGGAGAGCCAGTGCGAGAAGCACTGTGTCCGCGGCATCAAGGGCGAGCCTGTGGGCATCGGCCGTCTGGAGCGCTTTGTGGCCGACTGGCACCGTGAGCATACCACCGGCGCTGCGGAGAAGCCCGCTTCCAACGGTCACCGTGTGGCTGTGGTGGGCTCCGGCCCCTCTGGTCTGACCTGTGCCGGCGACCTGGCCCGGAAGGGTTATGATGTCACCGTGTTTGAGGCTCTGCATCTGGCCGGTGGCGTTCTGGTGTACGGCATCCCCGAGTTCCGTCTGCCCAAGGCCATCGTCCAGAAGGAAGTGGACGGTCTGAAGGCACTGGGCGTTACCATCGCCACCGATACCGTGGTGGGCCGTACCATCACCGTGGACGAGCTGATGGAGGAGCAGGGCTTTGAGGCCGTGTTCATCGGCTCCGGCGCTGGTCTGCCTATGTTCATGAACATCCCCGGTGTTAACTACAAGGGCGTTCTCTCCGCCAACGAGTTCCTGACCCGTATCAACCTGATGAAGGCCTATAAGCCCGATTCCGACACTCCCATCCAGCACCCCAAGAAGGTGGCTGTCGTGGGCGGCGGCAACGTGGCTATGGACGCCGCCCGCTGCGCAAAGCGTCTGGGCGCTGAGGTCTATGTGGTCTATCGCCGCGGCATGGAGGAGCTCCCCGCCCGTAAGGAAGAGGTGGAGCACGCCGAGGAAGAGGGCATCATCTTCAAGACCCTCAACAACCCTGTGGAGATCCTGGCTGACGAGAACGACAACGTCAACAAGATCCGCTGCATCAAGATGGAACTGGGCGAGCCTGACGCCTCCGGCCGCCGCCGTCCCATCGAGGTTCCCGGCAGCGAGTTCGAGCTGGACGTGGACTGCGTCATCATGGCTCTGGGCACCAGCCCCAACCCCCTGATCAAGTCCACCACCAAGGGCCTGGAGATCAACAAGAAGGGCGGCATCGTGGTCAACGAGGACGGCCTGACCTCCCGCGAGCACGTTTACGCCGGCGGTGACGCCGTGACCGGCGCTGCTACCGTCATTCTGGCCATGGGCGCAGGCAAGACTGCTGCCAAGGCCATCGACGAGGCTCTCAGCAAGTAAAGATCCTTATAATAAGAATTCCTGCCGCATTGCGGCAGGAATTTTTTTGTAGTTTATAAGAAGTGCTGCGCTTGAGCGGGGGGCTTTGCACGGAAACCGGGAGCGGTCAGCCTGCCGGTTCCAGTGCCGGCGCGTCCGGTTGGGAGCCGCCGTAGGCGGTGAGGGAGTGGAGGTAATGCTGCGGCCAACAATGCAAGCACGTATGCTCCATAAAATCCACCCCACATCTGTTTTTGGGAACAGCATATGGGGTGGATTTTATGTCAACTATAATTCGGTTACAATGGACAACGTTTTTCAATCTGCGGAAAGCAACGAGTCCAGCTGTGTCTGTGCTGCCTCTACGTCAAAGAGAAACTGATAGGACACGGCGGAATCCACACCGCCGGCATAGTCCGGGGCCACATAGAGCAGCTGATAAAAGGTGTCTTTCCAGACTTGCTGGTGGGCGCCGGCCCAGAGGACGCCCCGGAGACTGCCACTGGAAGCGATCCGGTCAGTCTGCGGAAGAGTGAGGTCCGCAATGGGATAGATAGCCATAATGTCCATTCGGGCGGACTGTTCCTCGGCAGAGGCGACGTAAGCATCCACCAATGCCTGATCCTCCTGAAGCGGGAGCTGTCCCTTTAGCCACTTGGCAACATTCCGACATTCGGATTCCCAAGCACCGGCCCAACTGTCGGCCACGGCGTTCATCTCTGCCGTGGAGGAACCGACATCCACACCTTCAAAGAAGCGGTCGATGGGATTGGCCTCGTCGTCCCCGGATTCTGGGGCTGTGTCGTCCAGCGCGGCGTTTTCCTCAGTCAGATCCTTGTTTTCTTTGGTAAGATTGTCCCGTTCAGCCTCCAAAGCCAATATCTGCTGGCGGAGGGCTTCGTTTTCCTGTTGGAGCGCGGCATCGGAGCTGCCGCAGGCGGTGAGGGAGAGAACAAAGAGCAGGGACAGTGCGGCAATCAACTTTTTCATGGCGCCTCCTTATTCATTGGGCAAGTCCACCACCGTGGCCGTGTGGCCGGTGTGGGGGAGGAACACGTTCAGAAGGTCGGCGGTGGCCATCCGCAGGCTGCCGGTGTTCAGGCAGGGATGGCAGCCGAACTGCACCGCCTCGTAGGTCTCCCGGTCCATCAGCAGCCGGACCCGATGCTCTGTGTCATAGGCCAGCCCTAACACGCTGGCGGAGCCGGGGGTACAGCGAATCAGTTCTTCCATCAGCTCCGGCGGGGCGAAGGAGAGACGGGAGGAGCCGATCTGGGCGCTGAGGTCCTTGGTGTGAAAGGGCTTGTCCTCCGGCATGGTCAGCAGGTAGAAATCGGTCTTTTGACGGTTGCAGAGGAAAAGGTTTTTGCAGATGCGGATGCCCAGCGCGTCAGAAATGGCGGCGCAGGCCTCCATGGTCTCGGCAGGCTCATGCTCCACCCGGCTGTACGGGATGTGGAGTTGGTCCAACAGGGCGAAGCTCTCCAGAACCTTTTCGGGGCCTTGAGTGGGGGCGGTGGTGTAAATCTTAGAAACGGTCACGGTCAATCCTCCGATTCGCTCAGTAACTTTTCGCCGGCCCGGTAGATGTCTCCAGCGCCTACGGTGAGGATCAGGTCGCCGGGACGGGCCAGCTCCCGCAGCTGGGCAGTTACCTTATCTAAAGTGGAGCAGTAGACGCTGCCGGGAATGTTCCGGGCCAGATCAGCGGAGGAAATGCCCATGGTGTTCTGCTCACGGGCGGCGTAGATCTCCGCCAGAACTGCCACATCTGCCAATTTCAATTCCTCCACGAACCGGTCAAACAGCTTGGCCGTGCGGGAATAGGTGTGGGGCTGGAAGGCCACCACCAGCCGCTGATAGCCAAGCTGACGAGCCATGGACAGGAGGGCGTGAAGTTCGTCGGGGTGGTGGGCGTAGTCATCGTAGACCTTGGCGCCGTGATACTCCCCCTTGTACTCAAAGCGGCGGCCCGCGCCGGTAAAGCCGGCCAGACCGGTCTCAACGGCGCTGCCGGGCAGACCCAGCACATAGGCGGCGGAGGCGGCGGCCAGAGCGTTGCAGATGTTGTGCTCACCGCCCACCTTCAATTCCACGTGGGCGTAGATCTGGCCGTGGATCACGATGTCGAAGCTGGGGAGACCGTCGGTCCAGGTGATGTGCTCTGCGTGGCAGTCGGCCTTGGGATCGTGGAGGCTGAACCAGAACAGAGGGCGGTCCAGACCATTCAGAGCTGTTCTGGCGCTGGCGTTATCATAGTTGGCAACCACATGACCGGTCTCCTGCGGTACTAACTCCGCAAAGGAACGGAAGGAGTGCTGGATGTCCCCCAGATCCTTGAAGAAATCCAGATGGTCGGCCTCTACATTCAAAATCACTGCCACGGTGGGGTAAAAGCTGAGAAAGCTGTTGCAGTATTCGCAGGATTCCAGAATAATGGTGTCACCGTGGCCCACCCGGTAGCTGGAGTGGAGCAGAGGCAATGTGCCGCCGATCATCACGGTGGGGTCCTGCTCCGCCGCCATGAAAATGTGCGTGCACATGGAGGTGGTGGTGGTTTTGCCGTGAGTGCCGGAAACGCACAGGGCGTTGGGGTATTTCCGCATCAGGGCGCCCCAGGCCTGCGCCCGCTCATAGACGGGGATGCCCCGGGCGATGGCGCCGGCGATCTCCGGGTTGCCGTCATGGACGGCGGCGGTGCGGATCACAAAATCGCAGTCTCCTAAGTTCTCCGCGTTGTGGCCGATGGCAACGGAAATGCCCTTGGACCGCAGATGCTTGACGGAATCGCTCTCCGTCATATCGGAGCCCTGCACCAGCAGGCCCTTGCCGGCCAGCACCTCTGCCAGCGGGCACATGGATACGCCGCCGATGCCTACCAGGTGGGCGCGCTTGCCGGGGACCAGAAATTCGGAAATGGGCTTGGGATTGTTCATCATATAAAGGATCTTCCTTTCAAAAAACGCCGTGATTGCGTGACGGCGGAAAATGGTGTATAGTAGTACCGATTCCAAATCAACTTATTATAGTATGTGTTTTTGGAAAATGCAACTGAAAGGGGCGGGAAATATGCGGGAAAAACGAGTGGACTTAAAAATTCCCGCCTACGTGCGGGAAACGCTGGCGGCATTGGAAACGGAGGGACATCAGGCGTACTGCGTGGGCGGCTGCGTCCGGGATAGCTTGTTGGGCCGCGCGCCGGAGGATTGGGATGTTACTACCTCCGCACTTCCGGAGGAGACCATGGGGGCCTTTGGCGATCGGGCCATTCCCACGGGATTGAAGCACGGCACCGTGACTGTTTGCTGGCCGTCTGGCAGGGTGGAGACCACCACCTTCCGCCGGGACGGCGTTTACGCAGACCACCGCCACCCGGAACAGGTCACCTTTACCCCTGATCTGACAGAAGATCTGGCCCGCCGGGATTTTACCGTCAACGCCATGGCAGCAGACCTCCGGGGGACGGTGTATGATCCCTTCAACGGACAGGCGGACCTGCAAGAGGGAATTTTGCGCTGCGTGGGAGATCCGAAGCGGCGGTTTTCAGAGGACGCCCTGCGGATCCTGCGTTGCCTGCGTTTTGCAGCGGTGCTGGGCTTTTCGATCGAACCGGAAACCGGCAAAGCACTGATGACCTGTCGGGATCTGCTGCGGGAGATGGCCCCGGAACGAATCCACGAGGAACTGACGAAGCTGCTCTGCGGCCCGTGGGCCCCGGCCGTCCTGCGTCAGTATCCGCAGGTGGTGGGTGTGGTACTGCCGGAGATTTTACCGATGGTGGGATTTGACCAGCGAAATCCCCACCACTGTTATGACGTCTGGGAGCATACACTTCATGCTCTGGACGCTACACCGCCGGACCCGGTGCTCCGCTGGGCGGTGCTGTTTCACGATATGGGCAAGCCGGAGTGCTTTGCGTTGGATACACGGGGCGTTGGTCATTTTATGGGGCACGGGGTGGTTTCCCGCCGCATTGCCGATGGCGTGATGGACCGGCTGCGGTTCGACAATGCCGCTAAGGAACGGATCGGTGAGCTGGTGGAGTGGCATGATCATCGAGTGGAGACGGAAAAGGGCGTCCGCCGGATGTTGAACCACTTTGGTGAGCGGAATTTCCGAGCGCTCCTCACTATCCAGCGGGCGGACAATATGGGCCAGGCGGAGAAATTTCGTGGCCGACAGAAGGAGATCGACCGGGTCGAGGCCATGCTGGACCGGGAACTGGAAAAGGGAAGCTGCTTTTCCCTGAAGCAGCTGGCGGTGAACGGAAATGATCTGCTGGGACTGGGATTCTCCGGCCCGGCAGTGGGCCGGACGCTGCAAGGACTATTGGACCGGGTCATGGACGGAACGCTGCCCAATGACCGGGATGCGCTGCTGACGGCGGCTGGAAAAATCAGATGAGATCCACGCACAGCTTTGCGTCGGCGTCATACGCTGGGGCAAGGGGGTGCGTGGATCTTGCTATTTGGAATCATCGGCGGTGACCGCCGGCAGGAGGAATTGCTGACGCTGCTGCGTCGGGACGGATACACGGCGGCGGCCTGCGGCGTGGCCGGAGAAATGGATTGGGACGCTGCTACTGCGGCAGAGGTGGTGGTTTTGCCTCTGCCACTATGCAAAGAAGGGGATACTCTGAACATAGAAGGCCCGCAGCGGGGCGTGGGAGCGCTGTTCCGCCAGCTTCGGCGGGATCAGCTGATCCTGGCGGGACAGGTAAGACCCGCTCAGGCGGCGCTTGCGGCGGAGAGAGATCTGAAGCTCATCGACTATTTCCAACGAGAAGAATTGACAGTGGCCAACGCCGCTGCCACGGCGGAGGGGACGGTCCAAGTGATTTTGGAGCATTTAGAACGGTCTCTCTTGGGGAGCCGGTGTCTGGTGCTGGGGTTTGGACGCATCGGAAAGTTGCTGTGTCATCGGCTGACGGCCATAGGCACCCATGTGACGGCGGCAGCCCGGCGGCCGGAAAGCTTTGCATGGGCCAAGGCGTATGGATACGAAACGGTGGACATTGGAAAGCTGGAAGGGAGTTTGGGAGCGTTTGACGTGGTGGTCAACACCGTCCCGGAGTTGGTGTTCGGAGAGGACCGCCTGCAGGAATTGAAGCCGGGCTGTCTCTGCGTGGATGTGGCGTCCGTTCCGGGAATCGATCTGAGTGCCGCCGAAGCCTTGGGATTGGAATGTATCTGGGCCAGAGGACTGCCGGGAAAACTGATGCCAAAGACGGCAGGGGCCGTGATCCGGGACACGGTTTATACTATTATAAAAGAACAGGGGGTCATTTTATGAGAACGGAGCGGGTAGGCTTTGCTCTGTGCGGGTCCTTTTGCACTCATGAAAAGGCGCTTGCGGCGCTGAAACGGCTGACGGAGGAATACGAGACAGTCATTCCCATCGTGTCGGAGAATGCCGCCTTTACGGATACGCGGTTTGGAACGTCCGACGCGCTGCTGGAGCAGTTAGAGGAATTGACAGGCCATGCGGTCCTTTGTGATATTCCGTCGGTAGAACCGCTGGGGCCGAAGGGGATGATCGACGTGCTGGTTATCGCTCCTTGCACTGGCAACACACTGGCAAAACTGGCCCACGGCATCACCGATACAACGGTGACCATGGCGGCCAAATCCCACCTGCGGGGCGGCAGGCCAGTGGTGATCGCCTTCTCTACCAATGATGGCCTTTCCGCCTCGGCGAAGAATATTGGGGAACTGCTCAACCGAAAGCATTATTATTTCGTGCCCTTCGGACAGGATGATCCGGAGAAGAAACCTACATCCTTAGCTGCGAATTTTGGGCTGATCGGAAAAACGGTAGAGGCTGCACTGGAGGGAAAACAGCTTCAACCATTGCTCTTAAAGTAGTTTTTTGGAGGGCTGGACACGGGAAAACAGGGTCCGGCCCTTTACATAGAGTTGACAGCCAATTTACCTGATAAGGCAAAATGACGAAACATGTCGAAAAATTGATAAGTACAGATAATAATAACTATAATTTACATTAGCTAAGTACAAAAAATAACAATGTTATGTAAACTACTTTTGAGAGACAAGAAAAAAGTGAACAAACCATTTAAAGACATGTTGACTTTTCCTTGATCGTCTGGTATTCTAACTAAGCTGTTTGACGGCGATGAAGTGAATGAGTCGAGGACTTGAAGATCTGAAAAGATCGGAAAGAAAAATCTGAAAAAGATTTGAAAAAAGTACTTGACAAATGAAACTGAGCCTGATATAATAGTGACTGTTCCGCTTGAGGGACGTGCACCTTGTAAATTAAACAACGTGAGAAAAGAAAGCACCAGCGGAGCGAGCTTTTCACGAGGCTCGCGACGAAGTTGTGGGTGAATAGGCCGTAGTCAATTCGGCTGAAAGCAGCAACTATAAAATAGAAGTAAATGAAGTCATGATAAATGACTCTATGATTGATTTAAGCAGCTGAGGCTGTTTAGATACCATATTATAGAGAGTTTGATCCTGGCTCAGGACGAACGCTGGCGGCGTGCTTAACACAT
>UQUC01000058.1 GCA_900544105.1 uncultured Oscillibacter sp.
AAAACGGGAGCCTTCCTCGAAACAGGCTCGCTTCATCCGCCACTGGCGGCGCTTCACCTGTTTCCCCTTCTTGGGTTTCCCGCGCTAAGAGCCGCCTTGCGGCGGTTGCGCTCCGAAACACGCCTGCGGGCGTAGTCCCGCACACACCCTTTACCCACAAAGGGTATGCGGCATCCGTAGAGCGGCAAAGCCGCTAACGGCTGCCCTACCTTTCCATCGCAGAGAATTTGCCTCTTAATCGACAGTCTCCTCGTTCTTTTCTCTGCCCCTCTTTTCAAAATCGCCGCCGCCGTTTATAATAGCCTTATAAAAACTGCGGAAAGGAGGCGGGCACATGGCGGGTCTGAACACCGATGTGCGGTACATCAAGGGCATTGGCGAGGCCAAGGCCAGATCCTTGGGCAAGCTGGGCATTGCCACGCTGGGCGACCTTATCAACTGGTTCCCCCGGCGCTATGAGGACCGCCGGGAAATAAAGCCCATCAGCCAGCTCATCCCTGGCGAACCAGCCTGCGTCTCCGCCATGATCGCCTCGGAGCCAAAGCTGTCCCACATTCGCAAGGGCATGGATCTGGTGAAGGTCCGGGCCGTGGACGACACCGGCGCGCTGGATGTGACCTTTTTCAACCAATCCTGGCTGAAAAGTCAACTGCAAGTGGGCGCAACCTACACCTTTTATGGCAGGGCGGAGGGAAGCCTCCTGCGGAAAAGTATGGCAAGTCCCATTGTAGAGCCAGAGGGACGGCGGGAGCACACCGGCCGCATCGTGCCCATCTATCCCCTTACTGCCGGGATCAGTCAGCTGCTGTTGTCCCGGGCCATCCAGCAGGGCTTGGACAGCTGCGCCGATATTCTGCCGGACTGCCTGCCGGACGGTGTCCGTCAGGCCCACCAGCTCTGCCGGGTAAATTATGCCTACGAGAACATCCACTTCCCGGAGTCCCCGGAGGCGCTGGACATTGCCCGGCGGCGACTGGCTTTCGAGGAGCTATTTTTCTTCGCCATTGGATTGAAGCTGCTGCGCTCCCGGCGGGAGACCGTCTCCGTGGAACCGTTTCAGCCGGTGGATATGGCCCCGTTTTACAACGCCCTCCCCTTCACCCTCACCGACGCCCAGCGCCGCTGTGTAGAGGAAGCCATTGCCGATATGCAAAGCGGCAAGCCTATGAACCGTCTCTGTCAGGGGGACGTCGGCTCCGGTAAGACCATGGTGGCCGCCGCCTGCGTGTATTTCTGCGTCAAAAATGGCCGTCAGGCGGCGCTGATGGCCCCCACGGAGTTGCTGGCAGAACAGCACTACCGGGGCCTTGCCCCGCTGCTGGAGCGGCTGAATATCCGCTGCGCCCTACTCACCGGCTCCACCCCCGCCAAAACAAAACGCTCCGTCACCGCCCAACTGTCCACGGGAGAGATCGACTTCGCCATCGGCACCCATGCCCTGATCTCCGGCAGCGTGGCCTACGCTGACCTGGGGTTGGTGGTGACGGATGAACAGCACCGCTTTGGCGTGGCCCAGCGGACGGCGCTGGCGGAAAAGGGAGAGCACCCCCACACCTTAGTCATGTCCGCGACCCCCATCCCCCGGACGCTGGCCCTGATTCTGTACGGCGATCTGGATGTGTCCGTCATCGACCAACTCCCACCGGGACGGAAGCCTATTGAAACCTATGCCGTCACCTCCGCCTATCACCCCCGGCTGTACGCCTTTATCCGCAAGCAGGTGGAGGCCGGGCGGCAGGTGTACATCGTCTGCCCCATGGTCAGTGAAAATGACGAGCTGCCAGACGAGCGGAAGGCCGTGACGGAATACGCCCAAAAGCTGCAAACGGAGATCTTCCCTGACTTGAAGGTAGCCTTTGTCCACGGCAAGATGAAAGCCAGGGAGAAGGACGCCGTCATGTCCGCCTTCGCCGCCGGGGAAACGGACATTCTGGTGTCCACCACCGTGATCGAGGTGGGCGTGGACGTACCCAACGCCAATCTGATGGTGGTGGAGAACGCGGAGCGCTTCGGCCTCAGTCAGCTCCATCAGCTTCGGGGCCGGGTGGGTCGGGGGCAGCACCAGTCCTACTGCGTACTGGTATCCGACAATAAAAATGACGAGACCCGCCAACGGCTGAAGGCCATGACGAAAACTGCCGACGGCTTCAAGATCGCCGAGGAGGACCTCCGGCTCCGGGGCCCCGGCGACTTCTTCGGTCTCCGGCAGCACGGATTACCTGGTCTGCGGGTGGCGGATCTCGGCTGCGACACCCGACTGCTGGCGGAAGCGCAGTCCGCCGCCGATGGACTGCTGGCGGAGGATCCGGCGCTGACACACCACCCCACCACGGCGGAACGGGTACAAAAGCTGTTTCAGCAGAGCGAAAACAGTTTGAACTGAATCCGGGAGACTGGCCGGATGGCCGCTCTCCCGGTTCTGTGAAATTTTTTCGTCCGGCCGGGTTGACAGCGCCTGTTTTTTGGCATACTATAAGTGTGTTATGAAATGACAACCGCATAGAGTTCCGGTAGGTAAGGCTACCACAGGGATATGGATCGCTGCCGCGGAGTGATGGAGACATCATGAGAGGGTTTGAACAGGCGATATCGAACAACAAGGTATCATCTAACGCGATTTCACCGCCCTGTGAGGCTAAAGCTTGAACGGTAAGGATGCTGTCCTCTGAGACGCTCCTGGAAGCAGGACTTCACCGCACCGGAATGGGAAGCGGCGAGGTCTATTATTTTGCTCCGCACCATGCAGAAATACCGGGTGGAAAGCCCGGAAAGGAGGTCACGCTATGTTTGAAATGGAAAATCGTGGGGAACTGATCGAAAAAATTGAGGATCTGGTGAACCGAAAACGCTATACAGAACTGCGGGACCTCCTATTGCCGTTAGAGCCTGCGGACATCGCTATTCTGGCGGACGATCTGGATGATGAAAAGACGCTGCCCCTGCTGTTCCGTCTGCTGCCTAAGGAACAGGCGGCAGAGGTGTTCGTGGAGCTGGAAAGCGACCAGCAGGAGCTGCTGATCCGCGGCTTTTCCAACACGGAGCTGAAGGAAGTGCTGGATGAGCTGTATCTGGACGATACCGTTGACATCGTGGAGGAAATGCCCGCCAACGTGGTCAAGCGGATCCTGAAGCACTCCGACCCGGATATGCGCAAAAGCATCAACGAGATCCTGAAATATCCGGAGGATTCTACCGGCTCCATTATGACCACGGAGTTTGTGGATCTGAAGGAGACCATGACGGTGGAGGACGCCTTAAAGCGCATCCGCCGGACCGGACCGGACAAGGAGACCATCAACGTCTGCTATGTCATTGACGATGGCCGGCACCTCATCGGCGTCCTCTCCATCCGTACCCTGCTGCTGGCGGAGGAGGACGACATCATCGGGGACATCATGGAGCGGAACTACATCTGCGTCCAGACCCTGGATGACCAGGAGGAGACCGCCCGTGCCTTAGGCAAGTATGACTTTCTGGCCCTCCCCGTGGTGGACACGGAAAACCGTCTGGTGGGTATCGTCACCGTCGATGACGCCATCGACGTTTTGCAGGAAGAGACCACGGAGGATATGGAAAAGATGGCGGCTATGCTGCCGACGGACAAGCCCTACCTCCGCACCAGTGCATTTGACACCTTCAAATCCCGTATTCCGTGGCTGCTGCTATTGATGGTCTCCGCCACCTTTACCGGCCAGATCATCTCCAGCTTTGAGGACGCCCTCAGCGCCTTCACCATCCTCACAGCCTATATCCCCATGTTGATGGACACCGGCGGCAACTGCGGCTCTCAGGCCAGCGTCACGGTGATCCGCGGCCTGTCTCTGGGAGAGATCGAATTTTCCGACCTGATCCAGGTGGTCTGGAAGGAGTGCCGGGTGGCGCTGCTGTGCGGCACCGTTCTGGCCGGGGCCAACTTTGTCAAGCTGATGCTGCTGGACCGGATGGTATTCCACAATCCCATTACCGTCACCGTGGCCGCCGTCATCTGCCTGACGCTGGTGTGCACCGTGTTCGCCGCCAAGATCGTAGGCTGTATGCTGCCGCTGCTGGCTAAAAAGATCGGCTTTGACCCGGCGGTGATGGCCTCTCCCTTCATCACCACCATCGTGGACGCCCTCTCCCTGCTGATCTACTTCCGCTTCGCCTCCTTCCTGCTGGGTATCTGAAAAGTGTATAAACAACGCCCCTGTATGAAACATCATACAGGGGCGTTGCCATAGTTCTTCGTCAAATGGACGTTCACATTTTCTTTATAGGATGTCTGATAACCGTTTTCCATTTTTCCGGAGCGACCTTTCTTGCATCGGACAGATAGATCTCATGATGTAATCTTTCCTTATTCAGATCATTCGCATATCCGTTCTGCTCCAAATACGCGTCCATAAGCGCAACGGTCGCAGGCTCATCATCAAATGCTCCCAAGTGCATGATCTGAACGCACAAGCCTTCATCAATCGTCATAAGCTCCGCCGAGGAACAATCCAGTTTTTTCTTTTTCGCTGCGGTCTCAACCGCCCATTCAAAATCCTCTTTCGTTACGAAATCAGGCAAGCGGATAACGGAGATCCAGTTGAATGTGGACTTATCGGTGTAATCCACTCCATCTGTATTTTCTTGCCACCAGAAGCCTTCAAGCGGTGGAACGACATATTCAAAGAAACCGGCAATTTTATGATCCGTTTTATAACTCATTTTCAGTGTGTAGGCAACTGCGTATAATACGTTGATCGCCTGTTGATATGCCCCGCTCTCTTCATTGGGATCACCCTTTCCCCTCACCGCAATGTAATTTGCTTTGGGAACTGTAATAATCTCCGGTTTGTTTTTCGGCATATAAAATTCTTTGTATTCTTTCTTGAAATCAAAAGCCATGTAGCCTCCATCAAATCCCTGTTTATTCCGCCCGGTGTCTCAGATCCCCTGCAAATGGAAATCCGGGGTATACTCCTCCTTGGCGGAGGTTCGCTCCTGAGTGAAGCCGTCGGCAATGCCGCAATCCGCCATGTACCGTTCCGCCGCCCGGTATTCCGCCTTTGTCACCTTTCGGGCCAGCTTGCCCTCGGCCCCCGGCTGGGGCGTGTACTGGCTCATAAGGGAGAACAGCACGTCCCCGGGGCGGAAGGTCTCCGCCACCCAGTCGATGACGGCCTTCGTGTTTTCCAATTCTCCCGGCAGCACCAGATGCCGGATGAGCACGCCGCTTCTCAGCTGGCCGTTTTCCATTCTGTAAGGCCCGGTCTGGCGGAACATCTCTAAAATGGCCGCTTTCGCCGTCTCCGGGTAATCCGCCGCACCGGAATACGCTTTGGCCGGCTCCGTCAGGGCGTATTTCAGGTCCGGCAGGTACACCTGCACCCGGCCCTCCAAGCGTTTCAGGGTCTCCACGGACTCATACCCGCCGCAGTTCCAAACCACCGGCACCGGCCAGCGCTCCTCGCCCAAGGCTTCCAGCACCGCGTCCGTGAAATGGGTGGGCGTCACTAAATCCAAGCAGGCCGCCCCCTGCTCCACCAGTTCCTCAAAAACCTCCCGGAGCCGCCGGGGGGTGATGGGCTTGCCGTAGCCCTCCTGAGAGATCACGCCGTTCTGACAAAATTTGCACCGAAGATTGCACCCGGAGAAAAACACGGCGCCCGCGCCGTGCTCCCCCACCAGGCATGGTTCCTCCCACTGATGCAACATGGCCCGTGCCGCCACCGGCCAAGCGGGCATGGCGCACACGCCCCCCGCCTTGTCCGGCGTTCGCTCCACACCGCAGCGGCGGGGACAGAGATTACAGATCATCAGTCTCCCGTACCCTTTCCGTTGAAGTCCGGGCCCAGATCCCCGGCCCGCCAGTGGCGGCGGCACAGGCCGATGTATTTGTCATTGGCCCCCAAGACCACCTGGGCGCCCTCCTTCAAGACCTTGCCGTTTTCGTCGAACCGGGCGTTGAACATAGCCTTTTTGCCGCACCAGCAGATGGTCTTGACCTCCTCCAGCTTGTCAGCCATCACCAGCAGCTCGTAGCTGCCGGGGAACAGTTCTCCCTTGAAGTCCGCCCGCAAACCGTAGCAGATGACGGGGACCCCCAGATCGTCCACCACATGCACCAGATAGTCCACTTCCTCCTTGGAGAGGAACTGGGCCTCGTCCACGATGATACAGGCGTTTTCTTTCAACGCGTCCTCGGACAGCGCCCGCATTTCATCGAAGTAGACGCAGGGGTATTCCAGACCGATACGGGAATGGACCATGTGGTCTCCGTCCCGCTGGTCCATCCGGGGCTTTACCAGCAGGGTCTTTTGTCCCCGCTCCTCGTAGTTGAACCGGGCCATCAGTGCGTTGGCCGTTTTGCTGGAGCCCATGGCCCCGTATTTGAAATAAAGCTGTGCCATTCTTCCTATTCTCCCTCTTCTGTTTCGTTCCGTTCTTCCGGCGCTTTGTCTGCGCGTCAGGAAAAGAAGCCATCCTCCGCCAGCGTCCGCAGATCAGCGGCGTCAACAGTCATCTTTTTGCAGTCCGGGCAGTACCAGGCCGTGTGGTAGGTAGTCAAAAAGCCTTCCGTGTCCACCCGCATGATATTTTCACGTCCGGGACTGAGCCACCGCGCCTTTCCGGTGGGGATGCCCCGGTGCCAGGCAACGTCCCTGCCGCCCATAAGGAAGCCCTGCTCCATGTCCTTGCCGCACCAGGGGCACTTCTCCGGTGGAAGCTTCAGACTCTCCCGTGTCTCCTGCCATTCCGCCCGCATAGCGTCCCAGTCCCCCCGAAGGGTATCCAGCAAACCCGGTTCTTTTTCCGCCGGTTCTGAAGCCGTGCGGCGTTGATTGGGGGCGATGTCCCAGGGGTCCTCGCTCTTTTTCCAGAAAGCCATTGTCAGCCCTCCCCGTCACGCTTTTGCACATGGGCGTCAAACCGGCCCCCGTCCCGGCTGGGCAACCAGTCGATGGGCTGCGGGGTCTCCCGGTCGTGTTTCCAGCACCACAGCCACCGCAGACACCAGATCAGCTTCCGCAGCAGCAAAAGCAACACAATAACGCCGACGACATTAAAAACCTTCAGCATGATTTCTCCTTATAGCATCAGGGCGGCAAGCAGGATCATTCCTTGTGCTTGTCATCGTCCTTGACTTCCTTGTAGTCCACGGTATACACCGGTCCCTTGAAGTGGGGTTCGTCTTTTTTCGCTGATTCCGAGCGCTTGTAGCCACCGTATTTCCGCCACAGCCAACGGACGACCAAAATCAGCAGCAAGACAGGGATCAACACCCGGAGCAGGCCAAAGACCAGCACCAACAGCTTCAAAGGCAGTCCCAGTAAGAATCCCATTTTACTTCATCTCCAATTCATGCTTTGCTTTCTCATAATACCGGGCAAACGCCGACGGCACAGAGCGCGCCGCAAGGCCCGCCGCATCCACCCATTCCAGTTCCGCAGGGCCGTCACCCCGGACGGTCAGCGCGTAGCCGGTCATGTGCCACTCCACATGAGTGAAGATGTGCTTGGCCGTCAGGCGGCTCTGCCAGTCGATCACCGACAGGCCCATGGCCTCCACCGTCGCGCCGGCGGCTGTTTCATCCAGAGCGCCCTCTACATTGGGAAACTCCCAAAGTCCTGCCAGCAGGCCGGTTTTAGGCCGCTTCCGCAGAGCGATCTTTCCGTCTCGTTTCAGTAGGAGCACGGTTTTTTCCTCCACCCGCCGCTCCTTTTTTGCCTTTTTCACCGGCAAGGCTTCTGCCGTTCCCCGCTGTCGGCCCAGACACAGGCCGCTCACAGGGCAGTCATCGCACCGGGGAGCGGTGTTGGGTCCGCAGACCGTGGCCCCCAGCTCCATCATGGCCTGATTGAAAATGCGGACGTCCGCCAGTTCCTCCGGCATGACCTCCGCCAGCGCCGCCCGGACAGCCCGCTTGGTTTTCGGATCAGAAATGTCATCGTGGCAGTCCGTCAGCCGGGTCATGACCCGGAGCACGTTGCCGTCCACCGCCGGTTCCCGCCGTCCGAAGGCTGCGGCGGCAATGGCGGAGGCGGTGTAGTCTCCGATGCCCGGCAGGGCCAGCAAGCCGTCATAGGTGTCCGGAAAGCCGCCCAGCGCCGTGATCTCCCGTGCCGCCTTTTGCAGATTTCTGGCACGGCTGTAATAGCCGAGGCCTTCCCACAGCTTCATGAGCCGCTCCTCGTCCGCTGACGCCAGCATCTCCACAGAGGGAAACACCGCCAAAAAACGGGCATAATAGCCCAGGACCGCCGCCACGCGGGTCTGCTGGAGCATGATCTCCGACACCCAGATGCGGTAAGGGTCCTCCGTGTGCCGCCAGGGTAGGTCCCGGGCGTTTTCCCGGTACCAGTCCAACAGCGGCTCCGGCAGCGCCCGCAATAGATTTTCAGTTGTCGAATCTGTTTGTTTCATGTTATAATCTTACCACAAGGTGAGACGGCTTCCCACCCCTTTTTGCGAATCAAGGAGAAAATTTACATGCGTGTCACATTTTTGGCCCACGACGGTTTTTTCATCGAACTGGATCAGGTCTGCCTACTGTTCGACTGGTGGAAGGGCGTTCTCCCGCCCCTGCCGGACAAGCCGCTGCTGGTGTTCGTCAGCCACCGCCACGAGGACCATTTCAATCCGGCGGTGTTCGCACTGGCGGGCCGCAAGGCAGACATTCAATTCCTGTTAGGCAGTGACTTTCGCCTGACGCCCCGCAATTTGACAAAGTGGCAGCTTTCTCCGGAGACCGCCGCAAAATGCCGTCGCTGCGGCAAGCATGACACCTTTGCCCCTCTCCCCGGCGTCACCGTGGAGACCTTCCCCTCCACCGACGAAGGCGTGGCGTGGATGGTGACGGCCGAGGGGCAGTCCATCTTCCACGCCGGAGACCTGAACTGGTGGCACTGGGCGGAAGAGGACTTTGCTTGGAACCGCAATATGGAGGTTAATTTCAAGCGGTACACTGAACCTCTCCGGGGCCGCCGCGTCGATTTGGCCATGCTTCCCCTGGACTCCCGGCTGAAAACGGACGGCTATCTGGGACCCAACTATTTTTTGAATCTGATGGAGGTCCGCCGGTTTCTGCCCATGCACCAGTGGGAGGACTTCGCCTTTACCGACGAATTTTTGTCCGCGTACCCTCAGTTTGCCCCCATCACCGTAAAAATCCACCGGGACGGAGAATTTCTCGGCGAGCTGTAAAAAAGGATCCCGCATTGTTTTCACAATGCGGGATCTTTTCACTTGCTCATTTACTTTTGGATCAGCAGCCAGTTTTCCGTACCTTCGGCAGGCTGTTCCGTCAGCTCTGGCACAAAGCCGCAGGCAGCGGACGCTGCTTTGACAGCAGTCTCCAATGCAGGAGCCTCCGCCTCGGTGGTCTCCGCATAGATACGGTCTACCAATGGTGCCAAGGCGCTGAGATCCTGCCCAGCGTCACTGTTCGCCCCAGCGAGAACAGTCTCCGCAGGCAGCTCCAGTGAAAGGATCACATTCCTTGGCAGCGCGTCCCTCACTTCCCGGAGGAAGCCCTCGATCTGTGCCTGCCGTCCCGTCTCTGCCGTGTTCCCGGCGGTCATGGCGTTGGAAAAATCGATCTTATTCAGCTTGCCTGCGGTGGGATAGCTGACATCCGTCAGAATGATCTCTCGGAATCCCTGCTCCGCAGCTTCCCGGATGATATTCAGCAGATACGTCCGGGCCTTTTCATGGCCGGGGTCCAGCCATTGACTGTTGTTGCCGTCATAGAAGATATAACCGCCGGTGTTTTTCAGGCCCATGCCCTCCACGTCGGCGTTGGCGGCCTTGGGATCGTGGAAGCAGGCGATCCGGGCCGCAGCGGTCACACCCGCCCGGGCCGTCAGGTCATTCAGCGCCTCCCCGGTGTCCGGTTTCACGCTGACTGCGCCGGTCACAGCAGCGCTGCTGCCAAAATACACCCGGCCAGCGCTGTCCTTTAGCGTCACTGCCGTCACAGTCGTTTTGGAAAGCGGCGTCTCAGCGGTCTCCTGATCTTCCATCGTCAGCGGTTTTGCCGCCAGCAGCGTCCCCCGGACCGGTGTTTTGACAGCGGTCTGCTCCGGTTCCCGGATCACCACATCCGGATCTCTGGGGGCTTCGACAGGGTCGGAAGTCCCTTTGTCCCAAGGCAGGTCAAAGTGGAGATTACCGTTAGCGTCATAGGTCATGTGCTCCCGGGCCATAATAAAGCCCACGGAACCCAGGATAATGAGGATCAGCAGGATGGCCAGGAAAATTTTTCCCTTCCGGCCTCTCCCGCGATAGCTGCTGTATCCTCTGGTGCCTGATGCCATGCCGCCTCACCCCGTTTCTGCTTTTCGGTCTGTTATTCCTGTTCCAGGGCCATCATCTTGTTGACCCGGCGCTCATGGCGGCCGCCCTCAAACTCGGTGGTCAGGAACACCTCCACCATGCGCTCTGCCATGTTCTTGCCGGTAAAGCCTGCGCCAATGGCCATCATGTTGGCGTCATTGTGGCGGCGGGTCATCTCTGCCTCCAGGCAGTCGGCACAGTGGGCGCAACGGATACCCTTGATCTTGTTGGCAGCAATGGAAATGCCGATACCGGTGGTGCAGATCACGATACCGCGGTCACACTTGCCCTCAGCCACGGCACGGGCAGCGGCAGCGCCGAAATCGGGATAATCGCAGCTCTCCAGAGAGTAGCAACCGAAATCCTCATACTCATAGCCCAGCTTTTCCAGGGTCTTCATGATAAACTGCTTCAGCTCATAACCGCCGTGATCACAGCCCAATGCGATTTTCATAGTCATTTCCTCCAAATAATCGTTTTTTCGGATGATGCAGGGTCAGTATACACCGCTCTCCGGCAAAAATCAATTCTTTATTACAGTGCGTGCCAGACAGGGATCTGCTTTTCAAAGGTGCAGAACCGGGTGAAGCCACATTCTTTCAACAGAGCCTGCCGCTCCCGGATGAAGCGGCCCACATGCTCCGGGCTGTGGGCGTCAGTCCCCAGGGTGATGAGCTCGCCACCCAGCTCCCGGTAGATCCGCAGCCACTTGGCATCCGGCAAGGGCGTATTGCCCCGGTTGACGTTTAACTCGATGCCTCGCCCATTTTCGATCAGAGTCTTTAAAATTTCCCGGATCTCAGCCTCATAGGGATCAAAGCTGGTATGAAGTCCCCGCATCTCATTGAAATACCGCAGGGGCAGAGTCAGATGGCCCAGAACCGTAAAACCGCCCAGCTTTGCCAGCGCCAAAACCTCTTCCAGATAATCCCCCAATGCGGTCTGAGCCTCCGTCTGATCCTTGGGCGTGTAGAGATACAGATCCTCGCTTCCGAGGTGCTCCGACAACAGGTGCACCGAGCCGATGATAAAATCAAACTGCGGCGCGTCCTCCAACAGCTTTTTCATGTGGGCCGGTGCCTTCTGCGCGTCGCCCATTTCCATGCCCAGTCGCAGATGGATGCGGTCCCCCAGCGCGGCCTGAACTTTGGCGAAATCCGCTGTCAGCCCCGACCAGTCATAGGGTGGGCGCAGCTCATTGGATCCCCAGGTCAGGGGCTCCACATGATCCGTAAAGCAGATCTCGTCCATCCCGGCATCCAGCGCGGCCTGGGCCATCACCGTCATGGGATCATGAGCATCGGGAGAAAACTGCGTATGGGTATGGTAATCTGCCAGATACATACCTTGCCTCACTTCTTAAACTTCTTGAAGAACTTCTTCCGTTCCTCGTAGTTGTTATCGCCTACGGATTCCGCGAACTTCTTTAAAGCTTCCTTCTGCTCCCGGTTCAGGTTCCGGGGCGTTTCGATGTAGACGGTCACATACTGATCGCCCCGGCCCCGGCCGTTGAGTTCGGGAATACCCTTGCCCTTCAACCGGAAGGTGGTGCCAGACTGAGTGCCCTCCGGCAGGTCATATTTTACCTTGCCGTCAATGGTGGGGATCTCCAGCTCCGCGCCCAGAACTGCCTGTGCGAAGGTGATGGGCGCCTCGCAGAGGACGGAGGTACCTTCCCGGCGGAACAGCTCGTGGGGGCGGACCGTAATGGTGATGAGCAGATCACCGGACGGGCCGCCGTTCTTTCCGGCGTGGCCCTGCCCCCGGATGGAGATGGTCTGGCCATTGTCGATACCTGCGGGGATCTTGGCCTGAATGGTGCGGCGCTTGCGCTCCAAGCCGCTGCCCCGGCAAGCGGTACAGGGGGTCTTGATGATCCGGCCCTTGCCGCCGCAGTGACCGCAGGGGGAGGTGGTGGCGAACACGCCCATGGGTGTCTGCCGCCGCACCTGCACCTGACCGGAGCCGTGGCAGTCCGGGCAGACCTCAGGAGAGGTGCCATCGGCACAGCCGGAGCCGTGGCAAACAGCGCAGGTCTCATAGCGGTCCACGCTGACTTCTTTCTCGCAGCCGAAGGCCGCCTCCTCAAAGCTGATGGTCACACTCAGGCGGATGCTCTCGCCCCGCTGGGGAGCGTTGGGGTTCCGGCGCTGAGCGGAGCCGAAGCCACCGCCAAAGAAGCTGCCGAAAATATCCCCCAGATCGCCAAAGTCGAAGCCGCCGGCACCGTAAGCACCGCCGCCGGCACCCGCGCCGTAGTTGGGGTCTACGCCCGCAAAGCCAAACTGGTCATAGCGGGCTTTTTTATCAGAGTCGGAGAGAACCTCATAGGCCTCGTTGACCTCCTTGAACTTCTCCTCCGCCTCCTTATTGTCAGGATTCAGGTCCGGGTGATACTTCCGGGCCATCTTCTTATATGCGCGCTTGATCTCGTCCTCGGATGCGCTCTTGTCAACGCCCAGGACCTCATAATAATCACGTTTTTCTGCTGCCATACTTGCTGCTCCTCTCAGGAATCACTTAAGGATCAGGAATCAGGAACCGGCTTCCCCGTTCCGGATTCCTCATCTCTAAGTTTGCTCCCAAACGGCCCCAATGGGGCGGGGAATGATCCCCGTCCCATCGGTTTTGATCCGTATAGGTTTTTTACTTCTTGTTCTGGTCGTCATCATCCACGACCTTGTAGTCGGCGTCGTAATACTGACCGTCCTGCGCGCCGCCAGCCTGCTGGCCGCCCATATCGGGGCCGGCCTGGGCACCACCCTGAGCGCCCTGGGGGTTGGCCTGCTGATAGAGCTTCTCGCTGACAGCGTAGAAGTCCTGAGTCAGCTCATCGGTAGCGGTCTTGATGGCGGCGGTATCGGTGCCCTTCAGGGCCTCCTTCAGCTTGTCGATACCGGCCTGGACCTTGCTCTTATCCTCGGCGGGGATCTTGTCGCCCATCTCATTCAGGGTCTTTTCGCTCTGATAGACCATCTGATCGGCCTGGTTACGGGTCTCCACGTCCTCTTTCATCTTCTTGTCCTGAGCGGCATACTGCTCAGCTTCCTTGACAGCCTTCTCAATATCATCCTTGCTCATGTTGGAGGAGGAGGTAATGGTGATGTGCTGCTCGGTGCCGGTGCCCAGATCCTTAGCGGAGACGTTCACGATGCCGTTGGCGTCGATATCGAAGGTGACCTCGATCTGAGGCACGCCGCGGCGGGCGGGAGCAATGCCGTCCAGATGGAAGCGGCCCAGGGACTTGTTGGCAGCGGCCATTTCACGCTCGCCCTGAAGGACGTTGACCTCCACAGAAGTCTGGTTATCCGCGGCAGTGGAGAAGATCTGGCTCTTCTTCACGGGGATGGTGGTGTTGCGGTCGATCAGCTTGGTGCACACGCCGCCCATGGTCTCAATGCCCAGAGACAGGGGGGTGACGTCCAGCAGCAGCAGGCCCTTCACGTCGCCGGTGAGCACGCCGCCCTGAAGGGCTGCGCCCATAGCCACGCACTCGTCGGGGTTGATGCCCTTGAAGCCTTCCTTGCCGGTGAGCTTCTTGACCATGTCCTGCACAGCGGGGATACGGCTGGAACCGCCCACCATCAGGACCTTGTGGATGTCATTACCGGTGAGGCCGGCGTCGCCCAGGGCCTGACGGACGGGGCCGGCGGTAGCCTCCACCAGATGAGCGGTCAGCTCGTTGAACTTAGCCCGGGTCAAGGTCAGATCCAGATGCTTGGGGCCGGTTGCGTCCGCGGTGATATAGGGCAGGTTGATGTTGGAGGTGGTCACGCCGGACAGCTCGATCTTGGCCTTCTCAGCGGCCTCCTTCAGGCGCTGCATGGCAACCTTGTCGCCGGAAAGGTCCACGTTGTCAGTGCGCTTGAACTCGCTGACCATCCACTTCATAATGCACTCGTCGAAGTCATCGCCGCCCAGACGGTTGTTGCCTGCGGTGGCCAGAACCTCGATGACGCCGTCGTCAATGTCCAGGATGGACACGTCGAAGGTGCCGCCGCCCAGGTCATAGACCATGATCTTCTGGGACTGCTCCTTATCCACGCCGTAGGCAAGAGCGGCTGCGGTAGGCTCGTTGATGATACGCTTCACGTCCAGACCGGCGATCTTGCCGGCGTCCTTGGTGGCCTGACGCTGGGCGTCGGT
>UQUC01000059.1 GCA_900544105.1 uncultured Oscillibacter sp.
CCTTCTCCAGGATCCGGGGGCTGATGTCCAGCAGCAGACCCATCCGGGAGGGGATGCCCTTGAAATACCAGATGTGGGAAACGGGGGTGGCCAGCTCAATGTGGCCCATACGCTCCCGGCGCACCTTGGAACGGGTGACCTCGACGCCGCAGCGGTCGCAGATCTTACCCTTGTAGCGGATCTTCTTGTACTTACCGCAGTGGCACTCCCAGTCCTTGGTAGGCCCGAAGATACGCTCGCAGTACAGGCCGTCCTTTTCGGGCTTCAGAGTGCGGTAGTTGATGGTCTCAGGCTTCTTTACCTCGCCGTAAGACCACTCCCGGATCTGCTCCGGGGAAGCCATGCCGATCTTAATCGCGTCAAAGGCAAACTTGTTGCCGTTATTGGTTTCGATCATGTTGCGTTATCCTCCTTCAATGATTCAAATGATCCAGTTTTGTGGTGACGAATGTGTCTTCTGGATCATTCGTCGTCGAAGTCAACATCCACATCGGCGCCGGCATCCTCCGGCGCGTCTTCAAATTCAAAGCCGGACGCTTCAAACTCGGCGTCCTCCGCAACGTTGCGGTGGCGGTCATCGTCCGCATCCATACGGGAGAGGTTGAAGGTATCGAGGGCGTCCTCGTCCTCCTTGAGATCCACCACGTTGCCGTCCTTATCCAGCACCTGGATGTTCAGGCACAGGGACTGCAACTCCTTCAGCAGCACGCGGAAGGACTCCGGCACGCCGGGAGTGGGAACGTTGTGGCCCTTGACGATGGATTCGTAGGTCCGGACACGGCCGGTGACATCGTCGGACTTCACGGTCAGGATCTCCTGCAGGGTATAAGCGGCACCGTAAGCCTCCAGAGCCCAAACTTCCATCTCGCCGAAACGCTGGCCGCCGAACTGGGCCTTGCCGCCCAAGGGCTGCTGGGTAACCAGAGAATAGGGGCCGGTGGAACGGGCATGGATCTTATCATCAACCAGATGGTGCAGCTTCAGGAAGTACACATAGCCAACGGTGACTTTGTTGTCGAAAGGCTCGCCGGTACGTCCATCATACAGAACGCTCTTGCCCTCGGGATCCAGGCCGGCCTTTACCAGCTCTGCCTGAATATCCTCGTAGGTAGCACCGTCGAAAATAGGCGTAGCGACCTTGCAGCCCAGCGCATGGGCAGCATAGCCCAAGTGGACCTCCAACACCTGACCGATGTTCATACGGGAAGGCACGCCCAGGGGGTTCAGCACGATGTCCAGCGGGGTACCATCGGGCAGGAAGGGCATATCCTCGGTAGGCAGCACGCGGGACACAACGCCCTTATTTCCGTGACGGCCTGCCATTTTATCGCCCACCTGGATCTTACGGCGCTGAGCGATATACACGCGGACCACCTGATTGACGCCGGGGCCAAGCTCATCGCCGTTTTCACGGGTAAAGACCTTGGTATCCAGCACGATGCCGCTCTCGCCGTGGGGCACCTTCAAAGAGGTGTCGCGGACCTCGCGGGCCTTTTCACCGAAGATTGCCCGCAGCAGGCGCTCCTCAGCGGTGAGGTCGGTCTCGCCCTTGGGCGTGACCTTGCCCACCAGAATGTCGCCGGACTTGACCTCGGCGCCCACGCGAACGATACCGCGCTCGTCCAGATCTTTCAGCGCATCCTCGCCCACGTTGGGAATATCACGGGTGATCTCCTCGGGTCCCAGCTTGGTATCCCGGGAATCGATCTCGAATTCCTCAATATGAATGGAGGTATACAGATCCTCGCGGACCAGGCGCTCGTTCAGCAGAACGGCGTCCTCGTAGTTGTAGCCTTCCCAGGTCATGAAACCGACCAGAATGTTCTGGCCCAGAGCGATCTCGCCCTGATCGGTGGCGGGACCGTCCGCCAGAACCGTGGGATCCTCCCACTCGCCCTTTTCATTCAGGCGCTTGCCGTGGACCCGCTCGCCCACATCCACGATGGGATGCTGGTTGATGCAGGTGGTGTGGTTGGAGCGCAGGAACTTGGTCAGCTTATAATCCTTGGTCTCGCCGCTGTCATACTTGACGGTGACATGGCGGGCATCCACAGAGGTGACCACGCCGTCGCCCTCGGCCAGGACTACGATCTCAGAGTCGATGCAGATCTTGTGCTCCATACCGGTGCCAACGATGGGCGCGTGGGGCTTCAGCAGAGGCACGGCCTGACGCTGCATGTTTGCGCCCATCAGAGCACGGTTTGCGTCATCGTTCGGCAGGAAGGGGATCATGGCGGTAGCGATGGAGACCATCATACGGGGAGACACGTCCACGTAGTCGATGCGCTCCCGCTCCACTTCCACGATCTCGTCCCGGTACCGGGCGGTGACACGGGTATTCACCAGGCAGCCATCCTCACCGATGGGCTCGGTAGCCTGAGCGACGATGAAGTTGTCCTCCTCGTCGGCGGTCATATAAGTGGCTTCCATAGCCACCTTGCCGGTCTCCTTGTCCACAGCGCGGTAGGGCGCCTCAATGAAGCCGTACTCGTTGATACGGGCATAGGTGGCCAGGTAGGAGATCAGGCCGATGTTGGGGCCTTCAGGGGTCTCAATGGGGCACATACGGCCATAGTGGCTGTAATGCACGTCTCGGACCTCCATGTTGGCGCGCTCGCGGCTCAGACCGCCGGGGCCCAGAGCGGACAGACGGCGCTTATGGGTCAGTTCCGCCAGAGGGTTGGTCTGATCCATGAACTGGCTCAGGGGGCTGGAGCCGAAGAACTCCTTGATGGCGGCGGTGACAGGCCGGATATTGATGAGGCTCTGGGGGGTGACCACGTCCAGATCCTGAATGGTCATACGCTCCCGGATCACGCGCTCCATGCGGGAGAAGCCGATGCGGAACTGGTTCTGCAGCAGCTCGCCCACGCAGCGCAGACGGCGGTTGCCCAGGTGGTCGATATCGTCCTTCACGGAGATGCCGCGGGCCAGACCGTTCATGTAGTTGATGGAGCAGAGGATATCGTCGATGATGATGTGCTTGGGCACCAGATCGTCCTTATGGAGCTTGATCTGCTCCTTCAGTTCCTCGCCGGAGTACTGGCCCAGCAGCTCCTGCAGCACGTCGAAGCGGACACGCTCCTTGATGCCGCACTCAGCCAGAGGATCGAAGTCCACATAGTGGCTCAGGTCGCACATCTTGTTGGACTGCACCCGCAGAGGCTGATCGTCCACCAGGATGACCACCTCGGCAACGCCGACGGTGTCCAGCAGGCGGGCATCCTCCTTGCTCAGCAGGTGGCCCTCATCGAAGAGCAGCTCGCCGGTAGCGGGGTCTGCCACAGGCTGTGCCAGCTTGTAGCCGGTGACCCGCTGCCAGAGGGACAGCTTCTTATTGAACTTGTACCGGCCCACAACGGACAGATCGTAGCGCCGGGGATCGAAGAACAGGTTGTTCATCAGGGTCTCGGCAGCTTCCACCGTAGGGGGCTCGCCGGGACGGAGCTTGCGGTAGATCTCCAGCATGGCGTCCTCATACGTCTTGCTGGGGTCCTTCTCCAGAGTAGCCGCGATGCGGGGATCGTCGCTGAAGCGGTCCAGGATCTCCGCGTCGGTCTTGAGGCCCAGTGCCCGGATCAGGCTGGTGACGGGCAGCTTGCGGTTCTTGTCGATACGGACCCAGAACACCTCGTTGGCGTCCGTCTCATATTCCAGCCAGGCGCCCCGGTAGGGGATCACCGTGGAGGTGAGGATGGGCAGGTCGGTCTTGATGTCGATCTCCTTGCCGTAATACACGCCGGGAGAACGGACGATCTGAGAGACCACCACGCGCTCCGCGCCGTTGATGACGAAGGTGCCGGAGTGGGTCATCAGGGGGAAATCGCCCATGAAGATCTCCTGCTCCTTGATCTCCTCTGTCTCCTTGTTCCGCAGACGGACCGTTACCTTCAGGGGTGCGGCATACGTGGCGTCACGGGCCTTGCACTCTTCCACGTTATACTTGGGGGCTTCATCCATCCGGAAGTCGATGAAGGTCAGCTCCAGGTTGCCCTGGTAGTCAGAGATCGCCCCAACGTCTGCGAAAACCTCCCGCAGACCGGTGTCCAAAAATTCCCGATAGGAGGTCTTCTGGATCTCCAGCAGGTTGGGCATGGGCATGACTTCCTCGTGCCGGGCAAAATTCTTTCGGAGGGTTTTGCCGTAGTACTTGTCCTTAGCCATCTTCACTTTCACCTTTCTTTTGCCCCGCCGCCCTGTCCGGCCGCGGGGCAAGTATTGTATCCGATACGCTCGGGTGAGTTGTTAAATTTATTTCAGTTTCCTATTGCCTTTCGTTGGCAGATGTGCTATCCTGTGTTCGTAATCAGGATGGGATTCCATCCGCTTCCGTTTATATAAGCGACTTATTTTATCACGAAATCTTTTGTCTGTCAAGGGATTTTTATTTTTTATCCCCCGAAAAATCGTTTTCCCGTCTTGTATTCCCCATTCAAACTCAGAAAACGACCGCTTCCCCGCCGAATCCTCCGGCATATCCCCAGACAGCCCCGGTCCCTTTACAGTCAAAAAGCGGCACACGGAAATCCGTGTGCCGCTCTTTTCATTTGCCAATTTTGCTTTACTGATAAAGCTCCTCATCGGCGTAATCTCTGCTCTCCTGCTTGCTCAAACGGCAGGCCCGGCGGCGCTCGATCGCCTCATACACATCGCTCCAGCTGCCAACCACCAGACAGACAAATGCGCAGAACGCCAGGCCGGCAGCCACAGTCTTCAATACAAAACGGGCAGTTTTATTCATGGTAAACTCCTCCTTATCGGGTGCGGCATATAAACGGTCCGGTGACGGCGGAATTTTCACGGCCATACACCGGCTCTTCCAAAACGTGCCGGACAGCGGAGATCCTCCGCCGCTTTGCGGTTATTATACACGGTTTTTTCGTTGTTTACAATCCCTTTTTCCAGCCCCTCTGCAAAGAATTTCCGGTTTCCCGCGGAATGACGGTGGCTGCTGTTTCAAGCCGCTAAAACCGTTGACTTTTTGTTCCTCACCTATTATACTGATGGCAGTAAGCAGCGCAAACGTTTGAGTTCTCTGATCCAGTTCTATTTTCCCATGTATCTCAGCAGGCGGTCCGTCAGCTTTTCTACCCTGTGGACGGAGCGCCCCATCAACTTCTTGTGCCGGCGCAGGGCGGCGGAATGGATGATCGTTATGGAAAAATTCGACTCTCTCATCATCGGCGAGGTTGCTCAGGACACCAACGTGGATTTTGACGGCACTGTCGTCCAGGCCGTCGGCGGCGCGGTGTATTATTCCGGCTGCGCGGCAGCCAACATGGGACATAAGATCGCCGTCCTGCCCAAGGCGGACCTCAGCCAGCTGGACGTGACGGCGGCCTTCCACGAGAAGGCTCCCTCCATCAGTGTGTTCCCTCTGAACAGCCCCCACTCCTTTGTGACGAAAAACGTCTACCACACGGCGGACCGGGAGCGCCGGACCTCCACCGTAGACAGCCTCATCGCCCCCTACACCACCGACGAGGTGCCGGTAGATCAGATCGACGCCGCTATCTGGCATCTGGCTGGTCTGGCCGGCGGTGACATCCCCAATGAGATGATCCCCTTCGCCGCCAAGCATGCCATGGTAGCCATCGACGTGCAGACGATGCTGCGTTGGGTGGAAAACGGCGGCATGGTGTATCATGACTGGAAAGAAAAGAAGGAGCTGCTCCCCTACATCCGCTTCCTCAAGACCGACGCTGCCGAGGCGGAGATCCTCACCGGCTTGACAGACCGGGCGGAGGCCGCCAAGGTCCTCTACGGCTGGGGTGCCAAGGAGATTTTAATTACCCACAACACGGAGGTCCTGGTGTACGATGGTCACGAGATCTACACCTGCCCCATCAAGGCCCGGAATCTCTCCGGTCGCACCGGCCGGGGCGACACCACCTTTGCCGGGTACATCAATGAGCGGCTGACCAAAGACATCCCCACCGCTCTTCAGACCGCCACCGCTCTGGTCTCCCTGAAAATGGAGACGCCGGGCCCCTTCACTGGCACCCGTCAGGATGTGGAGGATTACATCAAGCTGATGTACTGATCCAGACCCGCAAAACAAACAGGCTGAGACCGCGGTCTCAGCCTGTTTTTCCGTTCCACACTCCCCCGTCTCCGCTTGACATTCCAAGAAAAGCATAATAGACTACCATCAAGTTCACAATAAAATCAGAGTTTGGATCATCTGCCAGAAAGGAGCGCGCCATGCGAACTATTTTATCCAGAGCGCTGGCGGAATTGAACGCCCACCGGAGTGTGGTGCTGGTGACCATCGTTGCGGAGCAAGGCTCCGCCCCCCGGGGCCCCGGCAGTCAAATGCTGGTGGGTGTGAATGGTCAGCTAACGGGCACCATCGGCGGTGGGCAGGTAGAGCGGCAGTCCGAGTTGCTGGCCCTGTCTCTGTTGAAGGAGCAGCGCTCCCAGATGCAGCACTTCGCCCTGACGCAAGCCGGGGCGGACAGTCTCGGCATGGCCTGCGGCGGGGATGTAACGGTGCTGTTTCAGTTCATCTCCCCAGAGGATGCTCTCTGGCGGAGCGTGTTGGAAACGGCACTGGCCCGGCTTACCGCTGCCCAGCCCGGCTGGCTGATCCTGCGGACGGACGGCTCCGCCCCGGCGCTGCTGAACGGCGAGGGCACGGCCCTTTTGGGCAGCAGCGGTACAGCCCATCTCTCCAAGCGCTGCGTCCTGACAGAAACCGACTTTTCTCTCCCCCTCCCCATTGGGGAGCGGGCGGTGATCTTCGGCGCGGGACACATCGCCCGGGCGCTGGTCCCTTTGCTGCGCAGCGTGGAGTTCCGTCCGGTGGTGTATGACGACCGGCCCGCTCTGGCCGATCCCGCCGCCTTCCCCGACGCAGAGCGGGTGGTGTGCGGCGATTTTCGGAACATCGCCGACACGCTGCCCCTGTCCCCGGAGGATTATGTGGTGGTGATGACCGCCGGCCATCTTCACGACCTGGAAATTCAGGAGCAGATCCTGCGGCAGGAGTTGGCCTACGTCGGCGTCATCGGCTCCCGGGCCAAGATCGCCGCCATCAACGCCCGGCTCCGGGAGGCCGGTATCTCCGAGGAAAAGCTCCGCACTGTCCACACCCCTGTGGGAACGCCTATCAAGGCCGTGACCCCGGCGGAGATCGCCGTGAGCATTGCAGGGGAAATGATCTATGAGCGGGCCTGCCGCCGAGAGGACCCGGCTCATCATGCCCGTCCCATGGTCTGACCATACCATTTCAAATACGGAAAAGAGGGATCTTATGCTCGTTGTCATCCGAGGAGCCGGAGATCTGGCCACCGGCATCGCTTTGCGGCTCCACCGTGCCGGGTATCAAATCGTTATGACGGATCTCCCCGCCCCCACCTCCATCCGCCGCACCGTCTGCTTCTCCGAGGCCATTCGCTTGGGAGAGATGACAGTGGAGGATATTTCCGCCCGGAAAGCCGAAACCCCGGAGGAAGCCCTGGCTCTGGCTCAGTCCGGTATCGTGGCCGTTCTCGCTGACCCGGCGGGAGCCTGTATCCCCGCCCTCCGCCCCGGCGCGGTGGTGGACGCTATTCTGGCGAAGAAAAATTTAGGCACCGCCCTGACGGACGCCCCGGTGGTGATCGGTGTAGGCCCCGGCTTCACCGTGGGGACCGACTGCCACGCCGCCGTAGAGACCATGCGGGGCCACACGCTGGGCCGGGCGCTGTACTCCGGCAGCCCCCTGCCCAACACCGGCATCCCCGGCCTCATCGGCGGACGCAGCGGCGAGCGGGTCCTCCGGGCCCCGGCGGACGGCATTTTTGAGCCGCGCATGGAGATTGGACAACTGGTCCACGAGGGAGAGATCGCCGCCATGGTGAACGGCAAGCCTATGCTCTGCACCCTCACCGGCTGTCTCCGGGGATTACTCCAGGGCGGCTTACAGGTCCACGAGGGCATGAAATGCGGCGACATCGACCCACGGGGCCAGCAGGCCAACTGCTTTACTGCCTCCGACAAGGCCACCGCCATCGGCGGCGGCGTACTGGAGGCACTCCTCCACTTCGGATGCCTGCCGGATTGACCTTTACAGTTGACATTTCCCCCTATTTTCCGGTATGATAGGAACAATTATGTAGGGAAACCTGTTTTTACACTTGAATTGAGAGGCACTTTATGGCAACAACATTTATCGACAAGGCCCGGATCACGGTCCGGGCAGGCAACGGCGGCAACGGCGCAGTGGCGTTCCACCGCGAAAAATATGTGGCGGCCGGCGGCCCGGACGGTGGCGACGGTGGCAAGGGCGGCTCCATCATTTTGCAGGTGGACGACAACATGTCCACCCTGATGGACTTCCGCTACAAGCGCAAATACGTGGCAGAAAACGGCGTGGACGGTCAGGGCGGCCGCAAGTCCGGCAAGGACGGCGCCAATCTGGTGATCCGCGTTCCTCGTGGCACACTGGTGCGGGACGCCGAAACCAACGAGATCATTCAGGACATGAGCGGCAGCGAGCCGTATGTCCTCTGCAAGGGCGGCCGGGGCGGCTGGGGCAATATGCACTTCGCCACCCCCACCCGGCAGGTGCCTCGCTTCGCCAAGGCGGGCCTGCCCGGTGAGAGCCATGATGTATTTCTGGAGCTGAAGCTGCTGGCGGATGTGGGGCTCATTGGCTTCCCCAACGTGGGCAAGTCCACACTGCTGAGCGTGGTCTCCAAGGCCCAGCCCAAGATCGCCAATTACCACTTTACCACCCTGTATCCCAACCTGGGTGTGGTGTGGGTGGACGAGGGCGTGTCCTTCGTCATGGCTGACATTCCGGGCATCATCGAGGGTGCCAGCGAGGGCGCCGGTCTGGGCCACGATTTCCTGCGGCACATCGACCGCTGCCGCCTGTTGGTCCATGTGGTAGACGTGTCCGGTAGCGAGGGCCGGGACCCGGTGGCGGATTTTGACGCCATCAACGCCGAGCTGGAGCAGTACAGCCCCGACCTCGCCAAGCGGCCCCAGATCGTAGCCGCCAACAAGGTAGACATCATGACCGACCCGGAAAATCTGGAGCGGCTCCGCGCCCACGTGGAGGCCAAGGGCTTCACGCTGATGGAGATCTCCGCAGCAGCCCATCAGGGCACCCGGGAGCTGGTGGGCAAGGTAGCAGAGGCTCTGGCTTCCCTGCCGCCGGTCACAGTCTACGAGCCGGAATATGTCCCCAAGCCGCCGGTGGTGGACACCAGCGAGCCTCTGGACATTCAGCGGCTGGACGATGGCCACACCTGGCTCGTTCAGGGTCCGTGGCTCCAGCGGCTTATGTCCAACGTCAACTTCGACGATTACGAGAGCCGCATGTGGTTCGACAAGGCCCTGCGGGAATCCGGACTGTATCAGCAGCTGGAGGAGCGGGGCATCGAGGACGGCGACACCGTTTCTCTGGATGGCTACGAATTCGAATATCAGTATTGACAAAACGCCCCCGGCCATTGGCCGGGGGCGTTTGCTTAGTTTGATCTTTGTAAAAGCGGCGTGGTTTCATCATTCCGCTTCCCCTTTGGGAACCACAGCACAAAACAGGCAAGGTTCCGCACAGATATGCGGAACCTTGCCTGTTTCGTTTTTCATTTGTGCATCAAGACCGTAAAATTCTCGACTTACGTCTCAGCAGCGGTCTCTCCGGACTTGCCGAATGCCTCCATAGCTCTGGCATTTTCCGCCCGCTTAGCCTCGATAGCATCCTTCAGGAGCATATCCTTCACCTTCATCAGCCGGGTGGTGGTAGAACGGTCATTCTCGTCCAGCTTCATGGTGATATAGCGGATGGCCTCCTGGGTGTTGGGGATCATCACATATTCCAGAGCGTTGACCCGGCGGCGGGTCTTTTCGATCTCCTCCGCCATCAGCTGGGCGGATTTTTCGATCTGCGCCAGCTTCAGCATCTTCCGGAACACAAGGCCCAGGGCTTCTACTGCATCGTCCAGCTCACCGGAGGTGGCGGCGAAGCCGTAGGGGTAGATGTCGGAATCCGACTTTGTCTTTGTCTGGAAATCGTACACCGGCACGTTGACGGACATGATGTTCTGAGTGGTGCGGGTGAGCTCCACACTCTGCTTGGGATACAGCAGCGCCTGTTCCAGTGCCTCGGAGGACATGAGGGCAGAGGCCACCGTAAAGGACTTGTGGACAGCCATCAGCTCCTCCTCCACCTCGGCGCGGAGAGAACGCACCTCCCGGACCGTATCCAGGAACTGCTTCATCAGCTCATCCCGCTTATCCTTCAGCAGCTTATGCCCTCTGGTTGCAGTTTTCAGCTGCCCCTTCAGACGGGTCATTTCCATACGAGTGGGGTTGACATTCAATCTAGCCACACTTCATCACTCCCCGCTGTTCAAATATTTTTCCAGATATTCGTCACGAATACGTTTCAATTCACTCTTTGGCAGCATCCGCAGCAAATCCCAGCCTGTTTCCAGTGTCTGCTCAATGGTTCTGTCTGTCTGGAAGCCCTGAGAAACATATTTTTTCTCAAATTCATCCGCAAATTTTGCATAAATCAGGTCAACCTCGGACAAAGCGGATTCGCCCAGAATTGCCATCAGCTCCTTTGCATCCTTCCCGCGGGAATATGCCGCAAACAGCTGGTTCATCGTATCCGCATGGTCTTCTCTGGTCTTGCCCTTACCGATACCCTTATCCTTCAAACGAGACAGGGAAGGCAGTACGTTGATGGGTGGCTTAATGCCCTTTTTATCCAGCTCACGGCTCAGAATAATCTGTCCCTCTGTGATATAGCCTGTCAGGTCGGGGATGGGGTGTGTCTTATCCTCCTCTGGCATGGTCAGAATGGGAATCATTGTGATAGAGCCGGGATGCCCCTTCATTCTGCCTGCACGTTCATACATCGTTGCAAGGTCTGTATACAGATAACCGGGATACCCACGACGACCGGGAACCTCCTTCTTTGCCGCAGAAACCTCACGCAGCGCCTCTGCATAGTTTGTAATATCCGTCAGAATAACCAGAACGTGCATATCCTGCTCAAATGCCAGATATTCCGCTGCGGTCAGTGCCATTTTAGGCGTACAGATACGCTCTACTGCAGGGTCATTTGCAAGGTTTACAAAGACAACGGAACGGTCAATCGCACCTGTCTGCTTAAAGTCATTGATAAAGAACTCCGCATCCTCAAAGGTGATACCGATTGCAGCGAAAACTACCGCAAACTTAGAATCCGTCCCACGAACCTTCGCCTGTCTTGCAATCTGAACCGCCAGATTTGCGTGCGGCAGACCGGATGCAGAGAAGATAGGCAGCTTCTGCCCACGAACCAGTGTATTCAGCCCGTCAATCGCGGATACACCTGTCTGGATAAATTCCGCAGGGTATTCACGGGCCGCAGGGTTGATGGGTGCGCCGTTGATATCCAGTCTTTTTTCGGGAATGATAGCCGGGCCGCCGTCAATGGGGTTGCCCATACCATCAAATACACGCCCCAGAATATCAGGGGAAACGCCAAAGTCCAAGCTTTTACCAAGGAAACGAACCTTGCTTTCCGCTAAGTTAATCCCTGTTGCGCTTTCAAAAAGCTGTACCAGAGCCGTGTCGCCGTTTACCTCCAGAACCTTGCATTTTCTGATCTCGCCGTTTGCCAGCTCGATTTCGCCCAGCTCATCATAGGTAACGCCTTCTACACCGGAAACCACCATCAGAGGGCCGGCTACTTCCTGAATCGAACGATATTCCTTTATCATAATTCATCTGCCCCCTTTCTGATCAGCTCTGCTACCTCTGTTTTGATTTCTCTTTCAATTTCATCGTAGCTCTTGTCTACGTTCATTTCCTCTACATATTTTGCACGGCCGATACGCTCGATCACATCCATTTTTGTCAGCTTCTGAATCGTAACGCCCTGCTTGATTGCTTCATTTGCCTCTTTATAGAAGGTCAGAATCAGCTTCATCATACGATACTGCTTATGCAGGGAGGTGTAGGTATCCACCTCATGGAAGGAGTTCTGATGCAGGAAGTCCTCACGAATGGAACGTGCTGTTTCCAGAATCAGTCTGTCGCTGTGGCTCAGTGCATCTACGCCGACCAGCTGTACGATTTCGTTCAGCTCTGCCTCTGTCTGCAACAGACGCATTGCCTCTGTTCTCTGCGCAGAGAAGTTCGGCTCTACGTTTTCATCCGCCCATGCGTCAACCTTTGCCTGATACAGAGAGTAGCTTGTCAGCCAGTTGATCGCAGGGAAGTGACGCTTATATGCCAGAGAGGAATCCAACCCCCAGAATACCTTTACAATACGCAGTGTTGCCTGCGATACAGGCTCGGAAATATCACCGCCGGGAGGGGATACCGCACCGATTGCCGTCAGTGTGCCGATTCTGTCATCATTGCCCAGGCAGACGACGCGCCCTGCACGTTCATAGAACTGCGCCAGACGAGAGCCAAGGTAAGCGGGGTAGCCTTCTTCACCGGGCATTTCCTCCAGACGACCGGACATTTCACGCAGCGCCTCTGCCCAACGAGAGGTGGAGTCCGCCATCAATGCAACGCTGTAGCCCATGTCACGGAAGAATTCCGCAATCGTAATCCCTGTATAAATAGATGCTTCACGCGCCGCAACGGGCATATCGGAGGTATTTGCAATCAGAACGGTTCTCTGCATCAGAGATTCTCCTGTACGGGGGTCCTTCAGCTCAGGGAATTCGTTCAGTACGTCTGTCATTTCATTCCCACGCTCGCCGCAGCCGATGTAAACAACGATATCCGCATCCGCCCATTTTGCAAGCTGATGCTGTGTTACTGTTTTACCGGAGCCGAAGGGGCCGGGGATTGCCGCAACGCCGCCCTTTGTAATAGGGAAGAATGTATCAATGACACGCTGCCCTGTAATCAGAGGCGCATCGGGAGATTCCTTTTTCTTATAGGGTCTTTCCCGACGTACGGGCCATTTCTGCATCATGGTTACGTTCACGTCATTGCCCTTTTCATCTGTGATGATACAAACGGTTTCCTCAATGGTGAAATCGCCGATAAAAATTTCCTTAATAACGCCCTTGAGGCCATAGGGAACCATGATTTTACACTGCACCACAGCCGTTTCCTGCACAAAACCGATTTCATCCCCTGCAACTACTGCATCGCCGGGCTGCTTTGTGGGTTCAAATTTCCATTTCTTTTCTCTGTCCAGAGAGGGCACCTCAACACCTCTGCGGATGTTTGTGCCGCCCACCTCGTACATTTTTTCCAATGGACGCTGGATACCGTCATAGATGGTAGAAATCAGCCCGGGGCCAAGCTCTACGCTCATAGGCATCCCAACGGATACAACCTCTTCTCCGGGGCCAAGCCCTGCCGTTTCCTCATAAACCTGAATAGAGGCTTTATCTCCGTGCATTTCGATGATTTCACCGATCAAATGCTTATCAGATACACGAACCACGTCAAACATATTGGCATCTCTCATGCCCTCCGCAATGACCAGTGGACCGGATACCTTTACGATCGTGCCTGTTTTCATATCTTCATTCACCTACAATCATTCATTATTCGCTAAACAATATATCTGCGCCGATGGCACGCTTTGCCGATTCACGCACCTCATTCATGCCCAGCCCCATGCTGCCGCCGATACCGGGGATCACAATAATGGCGGGCAATTCCATATCCTTATATTTTGCAAGGCTTTCCTTCGCCTTCAGGCTGGCTCCCTCTGTGATGTAAATAATCGCATATTCCTTTTCTGCCAGCTTATGGATTGTTTTTTTAATTTCCTCCGCGGAATAGGCAGGGAAAATATCAATCCCAAGAGCAAGGAAGCCCATAACGGTGTCTTTGTCGCCAATGATACCAACCTTAGACATACGCTTCTCTCACCCTTTCTTTAATTGTATCTGCATCAATATTATGCAGCTTGCAGGTCATAATAATCCGCACGCATTTTGCCTCTGTCTCTTTTGCAAGGATGTAAGCCGCAACGG
>UQUC01000060.1 GCA_900544105.1 uncultured Oscillibacter sp.
GCTTGCTTCATCCGCCACTGGCGGCGCTTCGCCTGTTTCCCTGCGCCATTGAAATTCTAAGTTTTCAGAACTTTATAAAAGTTCTGAAAACTTGCTCAGCGGGGCGAAAATACTTTTTCGACACGCTGACCGCCCCGGTTTCTGACCGGGGCGGTGTTTTGATTACGGTTTCGATTGGGGGAAGATCTCCTGAAAACGGGCCTGACTGTAAGCGAAAATATCCGCTTCAAAGCGGCGGTAATCCGCCAAAAGCCGCTCTGCCTCCGGCGTCAGGGACGCGCCGCCGCCGTGACGGCCGCCGATGGTGGAGTCCAGCAGCCGGAAGCCAAAGCCCTCCTCCGCCTCATGTATGATGCGCCATGCCTTAGAATAGGCCATCTCCATGGAGGCGGCAGCGGCCCGCAGGGACCGGTGCTCCCGGACCCGCTCCAGCAGCTCCGCCACGCCGGGACCGAAAAAGCGCTGTCCATTTTGCAGAAAGCGGGGTGTCAGCTTCAATTCCATGGTATACCTCCCGTCGGCTTGATAAAATCATTGTATCATATTCCACCGGAATTGCAAACGGGAAAAGAACGTGGTATGATTGGACTGTCAAAAATCAGGCCATAGAGCCGGTAAGGAGAACACTATGCTGCTGAAAAACGAGAACGCCAGTATTCGACTGGATTTTGTAAGCTACGAATTTCCGGAAACTGAATACGGAATGGATGAATACGATAAGAACTGGCTGCAACTGCGCTGCACCTGGGTGGATGAGGACGGATATACCCATAAGGACTCCAACGCCTGCCTGCTGGCTCAGGAGCTGGCGGGGATGACCGCCGGGCTAAAGGTGCTGGCCGCCGGGATCAAGGACCGCTATGACAGCGACTTCATTTCGTCGGATCTCAGCCTGTTTGCATGGGCGGAGGGTGAGCTGTTCCGGGTGTATATCTCCTTTTATCTGCCCAACACCATGGATGGAGACGATACGGCGGAGCTGAACTGCACCCTTACCGGACCGGAGCTGAAAGCGCTCATTGAGGATCTGGATCAGGCCTGCGCTCGGTTCCCAGAGCGGAAGTGATCTCTCTGAACCGCAATTCTTGACAGCGAACGGTAAAATATGACCATATTCGTACAGGATCAACAGAACGAAGGAGGACGCCGCTATGAAAAAGCTGACAGTCATTTTTCTGTGCCTGCTCCTTGCGTCCACTACCCTCGGCTGCGGGAAAAGGAACGGGATCAGGGCGACCTACGATGGAAATATAAACACCTATTGCGAAATGGAGGATGGTACCTGGTCCTGCAATGACCGGTCCTACGAATACCGCCTTGAACGCAGGGGACGGTTGCCAAACGCGGAAAGAGATTCCGTGTTTGTGTACCTCAGCAACCTGCCGGATATCTCCCTTGAACAGGCTGCAAAGGCATCGGGCCTTAGCAGTGACACAGCGGATTATTTTGCCGTCGAGGACGCCGTTTTAGTGGAGCTGCGGACGAAATAAGTCTGCGCTTTTGAAGCCCAAACAGGATTTAAAACAGAAAAAGCCGCGGAAACCAGTCGGTTTCCGCGGCTTTTTTTGTTTGTGTGGCGAATGTGCTCAGGAGTCCGCTTCCTCCGGGCTTTCTTCCACTTGGGCGGCCAGCTCCGCTTCGTGGGCACGAAGCTCCCGGTCCACCTTTCTGGAAACGAAGAAATAGCAGATGAGGTGGGTGGCGGCCGTCAGAGCCCAGGAGAGGGGATAGACGATGTAGACCATCTCGATCCGGTGGTAGGCCGGAAGCCGGAACACGGTAGACAGCCAGATAAGCCGGGAGGCGCAGGCGCCCATCAGCGTGACCAGCATGGGCAGAATGTTGTACCCCACGCCACGCAGAGAACCGACGATCACATCCATGATGGCGTCCAGACCATAGAACAGGGCGATCCAGCGGAGGCGCACCATACCGGCTGCCACCACCTCGGCGCTGGGGGAATAGATCCCCAGAAGCTGCGGGCCGAAATAGACGGCCAGAACGCTCAGAAGCTCTGTGGTCACAACGCCGGTCACAACGCTGATCCAGGCGATCTTCTTGATGCGCCGATAGTCACCGGCGCCGTAATTCTGGCTGGTAAAGGCTACGTTGGCCTGATAGAAAGCATTGATGTTGGCGTAGATGAATTGCTCGATGCTGATAGCGGCGGAACTGCCGGCCATAATGACCTCACCGAAGGAGTTGACGGAGGACTGCACCGTTACGTTGGCCAGAGAGAACAACATTCCCTGGATTCCGGCGGGGATGCCCACCTGCATGATCTGCTTGAGCTTGATGGGGTAGATTTTCAGCTGCCGAAGCTTCAGCCGCAGAGGACCGGTCTCCTTCATGAGACAGCGGACCACCAGTGCGGCAGAAATACACTGGGAGATCACGGTGGCCAATGCCACGCCTGCCACATCCATGTGGAAGTAGATGACAAAGACCAGATTCAGGATCACGTTGACAACGCCGGAGGCGAACAGGTAATAGAGAGGTCTTTGGGTATCGCCGCTGGCCCGCAGCAGAGCGGCGCCGAAGTTATAGAGCATGGTGGCGGTCATGCCGGCGAAGTAGATCCGCAGGTAGAGCGTGGCCAGATCCAGCACCTTGGCGGGGCACTGCATCCAGATCAGGATGGTCCGGGCACCCAGAATACCGACCACTGTCAGGAACACGCCACTGTACAGGGAGAGCAGGATGGAGGTGTGGACCGTTTTGCTGAGCTCCTCGTCCTCATGAGCGCCGAAGTACCGGGCAGCCAGAATGTTGGCGCCGATGGACAACCCTAAGAACATATTGGTCAGCAGGGCGATCAGGGAGGTGTTGGAACCCACCGCCGCCAGGGAATTGTCACCGGCCCAGCGGCCGACCACCACCACGTCCGCCGCGTTGAACAGCAGTTGCAGCATGGTGGAGAGGGTCAGCGGGACGGCGAAGCGCAGCAGCTTCGGCAGGATCGCGCCATGCAGCATGTCGATCTCGTAGGTTTTCTTTGCGCTCCGCATCATGGGAAACCTCCTGAAATACTGTCAAAAATACAGAAAAGGGTCGCCCTTCAGGGCAGTGCCCCTATTCTAACACCGCCATAGCGGAAAAGCCACCCCTTTTTTAAAAAAGTTCTACCATTTTTTTTGTGGACACGCAAGGGCTTTTAGCGAAAGATCACTATGCCCTTCCCAAATGGGGAAACCGGGGCTTTTATGGGCCAAATCTTCAAAAATCACCAAAATTCTCAAATCGTTTACAGTTTCGGATTGCGCGGAACGGGGAATGCTGATATGATACCCTTTATACAGTTTGAGTGAGGAGGTGGAATATGACGGACCCATATAAACGGGCTGATCGGGCACGCTGGCTGCGGGATCTGCTATGCGGTGCACTGATCGGCGCAGGGGCGATCCTGCCCGGCGTCTCCGGCGGCGTACTGGCTGTGGTGTTCGACGTATACCGCCCCATGATGGAGACACTGTCCCATCCCGGACGGGGGATCCGAAAATATTGGCATATTTTCCTTCCCCTGGGGATCGGCTGGGCTGTGGGCTTTCTGGGTCTCGCCAAGGGGATCAGCGCCGCGTATGCCCTGTCGGACGCCGCTACCATCTGGCTCTTTATCGGCCTTATTGCCGGAACGTTTCCTGCCCTCTGGCGGGAGGCAGGAAAGGAGGGCCATGGCCGGGCGGCGTGGATCGCCTGCGGCGTCTGCGCCCTGTCAGTGTTTTTGACGCTTTTCTATGTGCGCCATGTGCTTCACGTGACGGTGACGCCGAACTTCGGCTGGTACAACTTCTGCGGCGCGCTCTGGGGTGCCAGCGTGGTGTTGCCGGGATTGACCAGCTCCTCCATTATGATGGCGTTGGGGCTGTATGAGCCGCTGCTGAACAGCCTTGCGGAAATGCGGCTGCTGGCCCTGTCCGCCTGCCTGCCGGGAATGCTGCTGACCATGCTGCTGTTGGCCCGGGGTGTTACATGGCTGCTGCAAACCCATTACGCCGTGACCTTCCACGGAATCTTGGGCATTGTGGCGGCCTCCACACTGGTGATCGTTCCCATCCGGTATGACAGCGTAGGCGAGGTCGTGGCGTCGCTGCTCTGCTGCGCCGCCGGATTCCTGCTAGCCTTCTTTCTGGAAAAGCTGGACCGGGCTCTGCCCCGCGCCTGAATCCGTGCCTGAAAAAGACCCCCGCCGCTCACAATGAGCGGCGAGGGAGTGAGCCTATCATTAAACGGTCAATTTTCCGCGACGGTAAGGAAGAGTGTGCGCGGGAAACCCAAGAGGGGATACACCGTCGGCTCAAGCCAAACAGCGGATACAAAGTATCCGCTGTTTGGGAGCCTTCCTCGAAACAGGCTTGCTTCATCCGCCACTGGCGGCGCTTCGCCTGTTTCCCTGCGCCATTGAAATCAAACATTTTCAGAACTTTATAAAAGTTCTGAAAAAGCCCCCGCCGCTCACAATGAGCGGCGGGGGGTTTGTGTCGTATACAGTGGGCTTACAGGTCGAAGAAGCCCATGATGGCGATGCCGATGACCACCAGGCAGATCATGGCGTAGTGCTTCCAAGAGAGCTTTTCCTTCAGGAAGATGCGGCTCCACAGCACGGAGGCGGCACAGTAGGAGGAAATGATGGGAGCGGACATGGCCAGATGGGCGGTGTCGGAAATGGCGTAGATATAGGCGAACTGGCCGGCAGTTTCGCAGATGGCGCCAAAGTACTTGGGGGCCTCCATTTTGGGAACCAACCGATCCTTCTTGATGACCACCACATAGACAAAGCAGAACACGGCGGCTGCAAGGAAGGTCAGTTCGTATGCGCAGTTGGCGGAGGCCGCCGCTTGATCGGCACATTCTCTCAGCGTGGCAAACCTACCGGCGATCATGTAGCGGTCCATCAGGATCTCCAGCACCCGGTTGTCGGCAAAGGTACCGGCGGCATCCAGCAGACAATAGGCTGCGGGAAGGGCGAGGGCGAGAAAGCTCTTGGCGTACTTATAGTTGCTGGCCTTCTGCCGCTCCAGACGAAGCTCTGGGTCCTCCGTGGCGTCCACCACACCCAGACCGATGGCGCCCGCGCACACCAGCAGAATGGCAACCAGGGCCAGAGGAGAGTAATCGTCACCGCCGACGAACAGCAGCGTCAGCACGGCCACCAATGCGCCGGAGGAATTGCAGATGGGTGAAGAAACGGACAGCTCGATGTATCGCAGGCCCAGATAGCCCAGGGCCATGGAGCTGATATACAGCAGGGACACCGGCAGGTAGGTCCAGATGACGGACCAGCTGATAGCCGTGCCGCCTACGAAGATCTCAAAGGCGGCGTGAAGGCCCATCACCACGCCCACGGCGATGACCATTTTCAGATGACTGTAACGGTCGCTGCCATCCCGGCAGCCGATTTTGGAAAAGAGGTCGCTGCCGCTCCAGCACAGGAGGGCAGTCAGGGAAAGCCAAAGCCACATGGGGAAGGTCTCCTTATTGAAATTGAAAAATTAGAATTGGACTTACAGGGTCACGAGACCGGCGTCCACCAGCTTTTGCAGGCTCATGAGGATGCCCAGCTTGGCGTGATACCAGGTGAGGCCGCCCTGGAAATAGACGGCGTAAGGGGCGCGGATGGGGCCGTCGGCGGACAGCTCGATGCTGCTGCCCTGCACGAAAGCGCCTGCCGCCATGATGACATCGGAATCGTAGCCGGGCATGGCCCAAGGCTCTGGGGTCACATAGCTGTCTACCGGTGCGGCGGCCTGGATACCGCCACAGAAGGCCACCATAGCCTCCCGGCTGCCCAGCGTCACCGCCTGAATGATGTCGTGGCGGCTTTCCGTGGCGTTGGGGACGCAGGCAAAGCCCAGCTTTTCATAGACGTTGGCGGCAAAGACGGCGCCCTTCAATGCACCGGATACCACAGTGGGGGCCAGGAACAAGCCCTGATAGAAGGCGGGCATCAGACCCAGGTTTGCGCCGACCTCCTGCCCCAGACCGGGGGCGGATAGCCGGTAAGCGCACCGCTCCACGCACTCCTTGGTGCCGCAGATGTAGCCGCCGATGGGGGCCAGACCGCCGCCGGGGTTTTTGATGAGACTGCCTACTACCATATCGGCGCCCATATCAGAAGGCTCCATGCGCTCCACAAATTCGCCGTAGCAGTTGTCCACCATGACCTTGACGTCAGGTTTGATCTCTTTGCAGAAGCGGATCAGTTCTCCAATCTGTTCCACCGAGAAGCTGGGGCGGGTGGCGTACCCTTTGGAGCGCTGGATGGTGATGAGCTTGGTGCGCTCGTTGATCTTGGAGCGGATGGCATCGTAGTCAAAGGTGCCGTCGGCCTTCAGGTCCGCCTGGGCGTAGGTAACGCCGTACTCCTTCAAAGAGCACTTGCTCTCCCGGATGCCGATGACCTCCTCCAGCGTGTCATAGGGTGCGCCCACGGGGGAGAGCAGCTCGTCTCCCGGCAGCAGATTGGCAGACAGGGCCACAGTCAGGGCGTGGGTGCCGCAAGTGATCTGGGGCCGCACCAGCGCGGCCTCCGTGTGGAACACGTCTGCATAGACCCGTTCCAGATTGTCCCGGCCCTCGTCATCATAACCGTAGCCGGTGGTGGCGGCGAAGTGGGTGGCATTCACCCGATTCTTCTGCATGGCGGACAGGACCTTGGCCTGATTGTATTCCGACGTCTGGTCGATAGCGTCAAACCGGTCCCGCAGCTCCGCAATGATCCGCTCTCCGTATTCATAGACAGCCGCGCTGACGCCCAACTGTTCGTACATGGATTCCATTTTCATGTCTTGTGTTCCTCTTTTCCCAAAATTTCATCAGCCAGATCATTCAGGATCTCCGGCCGGGTCACTACAAGTCCGCTGGCCTCGTTGCCGAGGATCAGCAGTGTGTCACCCGGAGAGATGCCGTAAAACCGGCGGGCTTCCTGGGGGATCACGATCTGTCCCCGGTCACCCACCTTGGCGGTGCCGAAGATCCGGTTTTTACCCTGGCCTAAGACGTGCTTGCCCCCAGGCATGGGACCGCCTCCTTTGTCATATTTTTCACACTTGTATGAATATAGCAGACCCGTTCCCAAAAGGCAAGGTTTTTTGCGGAAATTCCCTATTTTCTGTCGGAAAATGGCAGAAAGGACCCCGGTACAACTGTACCGGGGTTCAAAAAACGAAATTTTTGTATAGAGTCAGCTCAGCCGGAGACCGCCTACGAAATATGTATTGTAGTAACCGGAGGTCAGATCGCTGGTGATGACGCCGCCGTTTCTGGAAGAGGAGGCGTGCACGTGCTGGCCGTTGCCGATGTAGATGCCGGCGTGGGAGCAGGCCTTGCCCTTATTGCGGCTGGGATCATTGAAGAACACCAGGTCGCCGGGCTGCAACTCGGAAATGCTGTAAATTTTGGTGCCCAGGCCGCTGAGCCACTGGCTGGTAGCGGAGTGGGGAAGGGAATAGCCGAACTGCTTATAGACGTACATAGTAAAGCCAGAGCAGTCGAAGCCACCGGCAGAGGCACCGCCGTACACATAGCGGGTGCCCAGATGACTCAGAGCTGTTTCTACGATAGAGGAACCCTCGCCGCTGGTGGCGTTGCTGGTCAGTACCAGCAGATCACTGCGGATATAGCCCTCGGTGCCGTATTGACAGGTGACGTCGTACCAGCCGTCCACCAGACCGTTGACGGTGACTACGGTGCCGGCGTCAATAGTGGCCAGGCTCTCACTCTCGGTGGTGGCGGCGGCCCGGACGTTCACGGTGCCCTCAGGCACGCGGCCGTAGGTGGTGAAGATGTTATCCCGATCGATGATAAGGTAATCGGCGGACACATAGCCGGTGTTGCCGTTATAATTGACCTTGTACCAGCCGGGGACGCTGTCATCCAGCAGCGCCACGGCCACAGATTTGTTCAGCGTGGTGACGATGGCGGAAGAGGTGTTGGGTTCGGACCGCATACGCAGGGAAGTACCGGCGGTGCAGCCGGCGCCAATGGACATCTCCCCCTCGGCAGAGGCGAAGGCGGTGAGAGCTAAAGTGGTGAGGGCAGCAAAAACAGCGGCCTTCACGGCCTTTTTCATCAGATGCTTCATCGAAACGCTTCCTTTCCTTTGTGTCAGTCAGTGCGGGGGCAGGGGATCTTTACTTGCCGGCTAACGCCCGCTCCAACCAGATGGAAGCGAAATCCATCGCCTCATACAGGCTGCTCTTCTCGCCCTTCTTGACCACGCGGTCTCTGGATTTTACGGTGGGGTCTGTCAACTGGAGTTGCAGGGAAACCTTGGTAGCCATATCCAGGCCGTTTTCCTTTTTGCTCTCCAGGATCTGCATCATAACGATATATGGATCAGCCATCGTTCCGTAGTAGATCAGATTGTCGATCCGCCGCAGAGGATGGCCCTTATAAATCAAGCCTTCTGCTTTTGTTTCAGACATGCAAACACTCCCTTGGAAAAATTGTAACCAAATTGTAACATCTTTTATCCAATTTGTCAACATTGGAATGGCGGCAATCTTTTCCAACGGTCCAAAACGCTGGTTTTTCAAGACATTTCGGCGGTTTGCGCATACGAAAAAAAGCATGGAGACAACGTCTCCATGCTTTGATCGGGTAAATTATTGACCCAGATACTTCTTGACTAAAACCTGTAACAGCTCGTCCCGGTCCAGCTTGCGAATCAGGGTGCGGGCGCCCATGTGATTGGTAATGTAGGTGGGGTCCTCAGAGAGAATGTAGCCAACGATCTGATTGATGGGGTTATACCCCTTTTCCTCCAGTGCCTGATAGACTGTGGTCAGAATGTTATAAATCTCCACATCCTTATCGTCCACAATACTGAATTTGCGGGTATAGTCATCCATACAGACACCACCTTTCCTTCAAAACTATACTCAGTATACTCGGTTTTTGAGGGGAAGTAAAGGGAAAAACGGAAATGTAACAGAATGGTAATAAAATCAAGGCGGCGAGAGACCTCGCCGCCTTGAAAGGAAAAAACGATAGGATTACCGCAGGACTGCACCGCATTCCTGTTCCAGAGCGGTCAGGATGCTCTTTACGTCAGCGTCCGCCATCCCACAGACTGGCTGGCCAGTCTGTGGGAACCCTGAATGATCGAAATGCTCGGCGGAAATGAATTCCGCCTACGCCAAGGTTCTGCTGCGCAAACGCTTGTACGCGGCGTCCCGCGTCCCCGCACTGCGGGGCGAGGAGGCTGGAGCGTATTACCGTAGGACCGCGCCGCACTCCTGTTCCAGAGCGGTCAGGATGCTCTTTACATCAGCGTCCGCCTCCTCAGCGGTGAGGCTCCGGTCATCGGCCCGGAGGGTCAGGTTGAAGGCCACGCTCTTCTTACCGGGAGCAATGCCTGTGCCGGTGTAGATGTCAAACAGGGCCGCGTCCTTCAAAAGGCCCTTAGCGCCCTTGCGGATGGCATCCTCCAGCTCGCCTACGGTGACGGATGCGTCGCACACCACGGCGATGTCGCGAGTGACGGCGGGGAACTTGGGCAGGGGCTGATACAGGGGCTGGGGGCCCTTGCTTTCATACAGCGCGTCAAACCGCAGCTCGGCGGCGTACAGCTCGGTGCCGACGCCATAGTTGTCCGCCACATGGGGGTGGATCTGCCCCAGCGTACCCAGCAGACGGTCCCCGCTGAAGACCTTGGCACAGCGGCCGGGATGGTAGGAGGGATTTTCAGTATCCGCCAGGAAGCGGACGTTCTCAATGCGCAGCTGCTTCAGAACGGCCTCCACAGCCCCCTTGAGGGCGAAGAAGTCCATGCTGTCGCCGTAAGCGCCCAGCGTGAGGACCTTGGGTTCGTCGGCCAAACCGTCGGCCCGCTTGAAGTATACCCGGCCCAGCTCGTAGAGCTTGGCGGACTTGTTGCGGTAGTTGTAGTTCCGGGTCAGGATCTCCAGCATGGAGGGCAGAGTGGTGGTGCGCATGATAGAGGTGTCCTCGCCCAGGGGGTTCAGAATTTTCAGAGAATCCCGCAGGGGGGAATCCTTGGGCAGGTCGATCTTATCATAATAGGTGGGGCTGATGAAGGAGTAGGTGATGATCTCGTCGTACCCGGCGGCGCGGCACACGCTGCCCAGCAGGTTTTCGGTCTGCTGGATATCCGTGAGGCCACGGCGGGCGGTGAGGCCGTTGGAAAGGGTGTCAGGGATGTTGTTGTAGCCGTAGAATCGGGCTACCTCCTCGGCAATGTCGGAGTAGTGCTCCACATCAGACCGCCAGGAGGGCACATGGATGGTGTCACCCTCCACAGTGAAGTCCAGGGATTCCAGAATGCGGACCATTTCCTCACGGGAAACGTCGGTGCCCAGCAGACCATTGACCTTTTCCGGCTCCAGCTTCACGGTGACAGGGTTGGAGTCCTTGGCGATGACGTCCATCACGCCCTCCACCACCTCGCCGGCACCCAGCAGCTCTACCAGCTCGCAGGCCCGCTCCACGGCTTTCAGGGTGTTCATGGGGTCCAGACCCTTTTCGTAGCGGGAGGAAGCGTCGGTGCGCATATTCAGTGCGGCGGCGGTGCGGTGGACAGAGGTGCCGTTGAAGTTGGCGGATTCAAAGAGGACCATGGCGGTATCGCCCACAATCTCGCTGTTGGCACCGCCCATGACGCCCGCTACGCAGACGGGCTTGTTCTCGTCACAGATGCAGAGCATGGAGGTGGTCAGGTTCCGCTGATTGCCGTCCAGCGTCTGAATGGTCTCGCCCTCCCGAGCGGTACGGACGATGATGTGGCCGCCCTCCACACAGGAGAAGTCGAAGGCGTGCATGGGCTGGCCGTATTCCAGCATCACATAGTTGGTGATGTCCACGATGTTGTTGATGGGGCGGACGCCGGAGTTCCGCAGCCGTTCCCGCATCCACGCGGGAGAGGGCTGGATCTTCACGTTCTTCACCATCCGGGCAGTGTACCGGGGGCAGAGGTCGCCGTCCTCAATGTCGATGTCCACAAGCTCCGCAATGGAGCCGCCGCAGCCCTTCACCTCAGGGGTGTGCAGCTTCAGGGGCCGGTTAAAGGTGGCGCTGGCCTCCCGTGCGAGGCCGATAACGGACAGGCAGTCAGGCCGATTGGGGGTGATCTCAAATTCCACCACATGATCGTCCGCGCCGATGACCACAGCCATATCGTCGCCGGGCTTTACATCCTCGTTCAGCACGAAGATACCGTCGGCGATGCAGTGGGGGAACTCCTTCTGCTCCGCGTGGAGATCCTCCAGCGTGCAGATGGAATCGGTCTTGGTGTTGTAGGCCACCAGATCGCCCGCATGGAGGTTGGAGCAGGCAGTGTCGGGGGAGGCGGTGGCACCGCCAATGTCCAGCGTGGTGTGGTACCGGCCGTAGGACTGCGTCTCACATTCCAGCACCTTGCCACAGACCACGGGGCCGAACACCTTGTCCCCGGGCTGGATGTCGGCGGGGATGGAGGGCTTCTCCGGGTCCAGAGGTTTGTAGTCGTTCAGCAGGGCGGCGGGGGTGATGACGGCATAGGGATAGTCATGCTCGGCGGTGAGGTTCAGTTCTTTCAGAGAGCACAGCATCCCGTTGGACACCACGCCCCGGAGCTTGCCCTTTTCGATTTTCGTGCCGTTGGGCAGCAGGGACTTGTGCTGGGCCACGGGCACCAGATCGCCCACATGGATATTCCATGCGCCGGTGACGATCTGGGTAGGCTCCGCCTGTCCCACGTCGATCTGGCAGATCCACATGTGGTCGCTGTCCGGGTGCTTTTCCATGGACAAGATCTTGCCCACCACCACGTTTTTCAGGGACTCATCCAGCGCCGTGACGGTCTCCACCTTGGAGCCGGAGAGGGTCATGGCCTCGTCAAACTCCCGGTCACTGATGTCGGAAACATCTACAAATTCATTTAACCATTTACGGGAAAGAATCATTGTCTATCCTCCTCTTTTATTCCGAAGGGAATCAGGCATCCCCTCGCCAGTGAGATCTGCTCACTGGTGGTACGCCGCAGTCGATGTACGGTCAATGCATGTTTGCCACGGCAAACATCAGTTGTAATTGTTTTTTGCGGCGGCGTGTACGGCACAAAAAACACCGCTCAGAGTGCAAACGTGCGAGTCGCTTGCGGCGAGTGCGCTGCGGCACTCTGCAAAATTCGCACAAAATGGCTGTGCCATTTTGACGAGGATGGTCAGAACTGCTGCAGGAACCGTTCGTCGTTCTCGAAGATCAGCCGCAGGTCGCTGATCTTGAAGTGGCCCATCGCGAAGCGCTCCAGACCCATGCCGAAGGCGAAGCCGGAATACTTGTCCGGATCAATGCCGCAGTTGCGCAGCACCTTGGGGTGCACCATGCCGGCGCCCAGCACCTCGATCCAGCCCTCGCCCTTGCAGGTGGGGCAGCCCTTGCCGCCGCACTTGTGGCACTGGATATCCACCTCGCAGGAGGGTTCAGTGAAGGGGAAGTGGTGGGGACGGAACCGGGTGATGGAATTGGCACCGTAGATGGCCTTGATGACGGCGTTCAGCGTGCCCTTCAGGTCCGCCATGGTCACGCCCTTGTCCACCACCAGACCCTCGATCTGATGGAACATGGGGGAGTGGGTGGCGTCCACCTCGTCCTTGCGGTACACACGGCCGGGGGAGATCATGCGGATGGGTACGCCGTGCTCCTCCATGGCCCGGATCTGCATGGGAGAGGTCTGGGTCCGCAGGAGGATCTTGGAATCCTCGGTAAGATAGAAGGTATCCGTCCAGTCACGGGAGGGGTGGGACTCCGGGGCGTTGAGCTTGGTGAAGTTGTAGCTTTCCAGCTCGATCTCCGGGCCGTCCATGATCTCAAAGCCCATGTCAAGGAACACCTGCTTGATCTCATCCAGCACGGTGTACATGGGGTGCTTGTGGCCAAGAGCCACCTCCTTGCCAGGGATGGTGACATCCAACGTCTCAGCCTTCAGCTTGGCTTCCAGAGCGGCCTTTTCCAGAATGGCGGACTGGGCTTCAATGGCCTTTTCCACGGCGGCGCGGACCTCATTGGCCATCTGGCCCATGACGGGGCGCTCCTCAGCAGAGAGACTGCCCATCTGCTTGAGGACGGCGGTCAGTTCACCCTTTTTGCCCAGGTACTTGACCCGCAGTGCGTCCAGCTCCGCCGCGGCCTTCGTGCCGGCGATAGCTTCCAGCGCGCCCTTGCGGATGGCTTCCAGTTGTTCTTTCATCATAAACGCAAAACTCCTTTGTATGGAATGAGATGATCGGATCGGGGCGGGAAAACAAAAAAGCCCTCCGTCCCACATTGGGACGAAAGGCTCACTTCCGCGGTACCACCCAAATTCGCGCCGAAGCGCACACTTGTGCCCTGATAACGGAGGGTGACCGCCATGTCTCCATGGAAGCTCCGGGGCGAACCAAACCAGGCGTCCGCAGGTCGGCTTGCAGCCGGTGACCGACCCTCTCTGCGGCGGCGTTTCAGGTTATTTTCCCGTTTCACAGCTCATAACATACCCATGTATACCATAAAAACAGGGAAAATGCAAGCGCGAAATGCATAAATCTGAGAAAAGCGGCCCGGAAGCAGAAATTTATTGCACGTAAGCAGAAAATGTGATAACATACAAGCAGTGAGACTGTCGATAAAGTGGTAAATTCTCCGCGACGGTAAGGAAGGGTGTGCGCG
>UQUC01000061.1 GCA_900544105.1 uncultured Oscillibacter sp.
GCGGCGCAGTAAGCATATCAGTGCGTACTTATGACGCACGGTTTAGTATACATACTTTTTCAAATTCTGTCAAGAAAAAGTTGCAGATTCCGTGAAAAACATCCGGTTTTTTCTGTTTCCTGTACGTTTTGGCAGATATGGTGCTTTTTTTGTCAGAGATAACCACATTTTGTTTCCAGATAGCCCTCAAATTTTTGAACTTTATTATTTAGTATATGTGTAATTTCTGTTGCCTGAACGTCCTGTTTTTGATATAATGTAATTCGGTATGATTTTGTCTTTTATAACAAGAGAGGTGTTCTGATTTGAATTCTGTCGCTGATGTGTGGACCAACGTCCTCCAGCAGCTCAAGAAGGATCTCTCGGAGACGACCATCACCACCTGGTTCGATGAACTGACGGCGGTGGACATCCGGGAAAATACCTTCTATCTGCACTGTCCCAACGACTTTAAAAAACGATACATCGAATCCCTGTTTATCAAAAACATCAAAGCCGCCCTTCAGGATCTCTTCTCCATGGAGTTTGAAGTGAAGATCCTGGACGAAGCGGGACTTCTGGAATTTCAGGGCGGCGCGCCCAAGAAAAACAGCGATCGCTTCACCTACGAGGATTTCACGTTTGAGACTTTCGTGGTAGGTCCCAGCAATAAGCTGGCCTACGCCGCCTCTATGGCGGTGGCGGAGCATCCCGCCCAGAACTACAACCCCTTGCTGATCTACGGCGATTCCGGTCTGGGCAAGACCCATCTGCTGTATGCCATCGCCAACGTGATCCGGCAGAATGATCCGGCTGCCAAAATCGTCTATATCAAGGGCGATGACTTCATCAATGAGTTCATTGAGCTGATCCGGGCAGGCCGTGGCAGCGACTTCCGGGCCAAGTACCGGGAGGCAGACCTTCTGCTGGTGGACGACGTGCAGTTCGTGGCCGGCAAGGAACAGGTCCAGAATGAATTCTTCCATACCTTCAATAACCTGTACGAATCCGGTAAGCAGATCGTTCTGACCTCGGACCGTCCCCCCTCTGAAATGACGCTGCTGGATGACCGGCTGCGGACCCGGTTTGAATGGGGCCTGCTGGCGGACGTGACGCCGCCGGACTTTGAGACCCGTCTTGCCATCGTAAAAAATAAGGCGGCGGCGCTGGGTATGGAGCTTCCCGATAAGATCGCCAGCTACATTGCTGAAAATGTCACTGCCAACGTCCGACAGCTGGAGGGCACCGTCAATAAAATTCTGGCTTACAAGGATCTGCTGGGCAGCGAGGCCGACGAAGCCACGGTCACCCGTGCCATGCAGGACATTCTGAAAAAGAGCAACGAGTATATTCCCACGCCGGACAACATCCTGGACTACATCAGCAAGTATTACGGGATCGAAAAAGAGATCATCTGCGGTCAGCAGCGGGTCAAGGATGCCGTGGCTGCCCGCCAGATCGCCATGTACCTCATTCGCGGCATGACCAATCTGCCTGTGGTGGAGATCGGCAAGGTCTTTGACAACCGGGATCACTCCACGGTGCTCTACTCTCTCAAGCAGGTAGAAAAGCAGATGAAAAAAGACCCCGCTTTCGCCGAGACGGTGAAGGAGATCAAGACCAATATCAACAACCGCCATTGACCGTATTTTTTCCACATTTGCAAGGGAAAAAGAAAAACTGTAATGTGGAAAAATAAAGTCCGTGTAAAACCGATTTTTTTCCACATCTTTTTTCCACAAAGGCGTGGAGGCTGTAAATATTGGGGTTTCAAGGGTTTTTCCACTTTTCCACATTTTTTTTCACTACTGTTACTTTCTTCTAAAAAATTTATTTTTTCTTTTTAAAAAGCGCTTTTATCCCTATTTGATACAGAAAGGAAGCGACTCTCATGATTAAATTTTCCTGTGAAAAAGTTTTCCTCCAAAACGCGATTGCCGTCACCAGCCGGGCCGTTGCCCAGAAGAGCTCCATTCCGGCGCTGGAAGGTCTGTTGATCCACGCGGACCAGCAGTTGACCATCTCCGGCTACAACATGCAGACCGGTATTCGCACCAACGTTTTCGCCAACGTTGTGGAAGGCGGCGACATCGTGCTGAATGCCCGGCTGTTTGGTGACATCATCCGCCGGATGCCCGATGATATGATCACCTTTACCGCTGATGAAAAAATGATGGTCCATGTCTCCTGCGGCGATGCGGATTTTGACATTCTGGGCCTGTCCGCCGCGGATTACCCGGATCTGCCGGAGGTTGAGGATGAATATGCCGTTTCCATGCAGCAGAAGGTGCTGCGGAGCATGATCGAGGAGGTGGCCTTTGCCGTCTCTACCAATGAAAGCCGCCCGGTCCATACCGGCGCTCTCTTTGAGATCGCGGATATGAGCCTCAGCATGGTAGCCGTGGACGGCTTCCGTCTGGCTTTCCGCCGGGAGAAGCTGGAAAAGCTGGAGGGCGGCGCGTTCTCTTTCGTCTGTCCCGGCTCCGCCCTCAGTGAGGTAAAGAGCATTTGCGGCGATACGGAGGATCTGGTGACGGTGACGCTGGGCAAGCGGCATATCCTATTTGAAATTGGTGATACCCAGCTGATCTGCCGCCGTCTGGAGGGTGAGTTCCTGGATTATAAGAACGCCATCCCCCGGAAGAATCCCATTCAGATCGTGGCGGAGACCAAGGCCCTCATCGAGAGCATCGACCGCGTGTCCGTGGTGATCTCCGACAAGCTGAAAAGCCCGGTGCGCTGCCTGTTTGACCACGATAAGGTGATGCTGTCCGCCAAGACCGGCAACGGTGAGGCCAAGGATGTGTGCCGTGTCAGCGGCGACGGCGACAAGCTGGAGATCGGCTTCAATAACCGGTATCTGATGGAAGCGCTGCGGTACGCTCCGGCGGACAAGGTGAAGATCGAGCTGAACACAGGGGTCTCCCCTGCCATTATCGTCCCTGTGGAGGGCGAGGAGAACTTCCTTTATATGGTATTGCCTGTACGGTTGAAGAGCGCGGAGTAAACAAATATGAGAACAATGACCATTACAACCGAATATATCAAGCTTCAGGACCTTTTGAAGCTGGCGAACGTGGTAGAGACCGGCGGCGAGGCCAAGGAGTGCGTCCAGAGCGGCGAAGTACAGGTCAACGGCGAGGTGTGCACCATGCGGGGCAAGAAGATCCGCCCCGGCGACGTGGTGACCTTCCGGGGACAGGAATACGCGGCGGCCTATGCGGATTGACGGGTTAAGCCTGGATTTTTTCCGTAACTACGTCCATTTAGACGCTGCTTTTGACCCGAATATCAATGTGATCTACGGCGACAACGCACAGGGAAAGACGAATCTGCTGGAGGCGGTGGCGTATCTCTCCGGCGTCAGCCACCGGGCCAGATATGACCGGGAGCTGATCCAATTCGGCGTGGACCATGCCTTTTTGAAGGGAAATGTGTTTGCCAGAGAGAGGGACTTTCTGTTAGAGGCAGAGCTGCACCGGGGGGCGCGGCGGGTGCTGCGGTCCAACGGCGTCAAGCTGAAAAACGGCGGAGAACTGTCCGGCATTTTTCAGAGCGTGCTGTTTTGCCCGGAGGACCTGTATCTGATCCGGGAAGGAGCCGCCGCCCGGCGGGGATTTCTGGATGATTGCATCTGCCAGCTTCGGCCCCGGTATGCCCTGGCGCTGGCGGAGTATAAGCGGCTTCACGAGCACAAAATCCGCATTTTGAGAGACAGCGAGGAAAAGCCCTCCCTGCTGGACGCGCTGGACGAGTTTTCCATGAGCATGGCCAAGGCGGGAGCGCTGCTGATCCATTACCGGGCGCACTTTATCAAGCGGCTATGTCAGGCGGCCCCGGCCATTCACGGGGATTTTTCCGGCGGCCGGGAACGGCTTACCCTACGTTATGAAACGGTGTCTACGGTGACGGACCCGGAGGCGGGACCGCAGGTGATCTTCCAGCAGCTTTTACAGCATCAGGAGGAGCACCGGGCGGCGGAGATCGCCAGCCGGCAATGTCTGTCCGGCCCTCATAAGGACGATTTACTGGTGGAGATCGACGGGCAGGCCGCGAAAAGCTATGCCTCGCAGGGACAGACCCGGACGGCGGCTCTCTCCTTGAAGCTGGCGGCAAGGGAGATTTTTCAGCAGGACACCGGGGAGTATCCGGTGCTGCTGCTGGACGATGTGCTTTCCGAGCTGGACCCCCGGCGGCAGGAGTTTGTACTGAACCGCATCCGGGGCGGGCAGGTATTCATCACCTGCTGCGAGGACGACCGGCTGCCGCAGCTGTTGGGGGGAAGAATCTTCCATGTCAGAAACGGCACTGTGCGGTGATGAATACCGCGACGGAGCGCAGCGAACGGAGTCGCGCGTCAGCGCGTTTTGAAATGCCGCGCCGTTACGCGGCGCATCACCTGCTGCGAGGACGACCAGGAAATGAAATTTAAAAAGCCGATCGGAATTGGAAACGTAAAGATCATATTGTGGGCGGCTATAGTCGGTCTGTTTATGCGCATATAGCTCTGAAACAAAGATGAGTATATTTTAGTTTTGTAAAATAAAGTGGTTTACTGTAGGAAGCGCGGCGTTGCCGCAATGAAGGTTTAATTCTGTGCCGTATGGCGGCATTTCTTGTGGCAGAGCGCAGCACTTTTGAAAGGAGCTTCAGATGAAAAAACAGCTCAACGGCATTGCCCTGCTTCTGCTGGGAATCCTGCTTACGCTGGCGGGAGAGCAGTTGGATGTTCTCGGTATCACCGGGCTTGGCATTATTGCCGGGATTCTTGGGGCACTGTTCGTTTACTGGAACAGCGGAGAGACATGAATTTACAGACTTTATGATGGAAAGGGAATATTTTATGGAACCCATCCAATACCGTTGGAAAGATCGGAAACGCCATCTGGGACTGCCGCTGTCCTTTACCCGGTACAGTCTCAGTGAGGACCGCCTGTTCTGCGAAAAGGGCTTTCTGAACCTGAAATGCGATGAAGTGCTGCTCTACCGGGTCCGGGACTTGCAGCTGAATATGTCCCTGGGTCAGCGGATTTTGGGAGTAGGAACCGTGTGCGTCATTTCCTCGGATAAGAGCGTGCCCCATCTGGACCTTGTAAATGTAAAGCATCCCCGGGAGGTCAAGGAGCTGATCCATAAAAACGTGGAGGAGGCCAAGGACAAGCGGCGGATGCGTACCACGGAGATCATGGGCGGTCCGGAGGACGATGAATTTGCCCACGATTTTGATGACGAAACGGAGTGCGGCAGCCATTAAGTGCCGCGGGAGGCAATATGTTTCATGTTTTACTGGCACTTCCGGCCATCGCCGTGTTCGGCACGGTGGCCGGAACGGTTTTGACGGTTCTGGACGGATTGCTGGGACTGGCATTTATCATTCAACTGCTGTTCGGCTTCGTATTCCGGACAGTGAAGTGGCTTTTATGGCTGCCCTGCGCCTTGGGCATGGTGGTCCTGGCGGTCTTGGGCGCGGGATTGGGCACGATCCCCATTGTGCTGATGCTGGCCTTTGGCTGTGTGTACGGTGTGGTGCTGCTGGCGGGCAGGCTTGTGATCCACCTGCTGCGGTGGCTGTTTTCCCTGCTTTGACGAGGAAAGACCGATGTATTTGCATTTGGGACAAAATGAGATCGTACCGGACCATCGGATCATCGGTATTTTTGATCTGGATAAGTGCAGCTATGAAAAGCGCACCCGGGAGTACCTGACCCGGGCTGAAAAGGAGGGCGTGGTGCTGGATGTGTCCGGCGACCTGCCCAAGTCCTTTGTGGTGTGCGACCACCCCTATCACCCGCAGATCGTGTATCTGAGCCAGTTGAATACCTCCACGCTGAAAAACCGGGCGGAGAGCGAAAAGCTGGTACTGTGAGACAAATGGGGCGGGCCGGAAACGGCTTGCCGTTGAATAGAAGTAAGAATTTCTTCGGGGCAAGAAGAACCGAGCCGGAAATGGCTCCGGCTTGATTCTTCTGGTCCCGCGATGAAAGGAGAACCTACATGGCAGAAAACGAGATCCTGCAATCCACGGCGGTGGATGCCGCCAATGATTACGACGCATCGGAAATCCAGGTTCTGGAAGGCTTGGAGGCTGTGCGGAAGCGGCCCGGTATGTATATCGGCTCCACCTCCTCCTCCGGCCTGCACCATCTGGTTTACGAGATCGTGGACAACGCCATCGACGAAGCGCTGGCGGGTTACTGCTCGGAAATTTCCGTGACCATCAACGAGGGCAACACCATCACCGTGGTGGATAACGGCCGCGGTATCCCTGTGGACATTCAGGCCCAGACAGGAAAGCCCGCTCTGGAAGTGGTGTACACCGTGCTCCACGCCGGCGGCAAGTTCGGCGGCGGCGGATACAAGGTGTCCGGCGGTCTGCACGGCGTGGGCGCATCCGTGGTGAACGCGTTGTCTGAGTGGCTGGTGGTCCAGGTCCATCGTGACGGCAAGATCCACGAGATGAAGTTCGCCCGGGGTCATGTGACGGAGCCGATGACGATCGTGGGCACCACGGACCATACCGGGACCACCGTGACCTTCAAGCCGGATCCGGAGATGTTTGAGGACACCGTTTACAATTACGATATCCTCCATACACGGATGCGGGAGGAGGCATTCCTGAATGCCGGCCTGCGGATCACCATTGCCGATGAGCGTTTGGCCTCCGCCGAGAAGCCGGAGGAGGAGCGCCGCCATTCCATGTGCTACGAGGGCGGTATCCGGGAGTTCGTGACCTATCTGAACCGCACGAAAACGCCGCTGCACGATCAGGTGATCTACGTCTGCGGGCAGAAGGGCGATTCCATGGCGGAGATCGCCATGCAGTATAACGACGGCTACAACGAGACCACCCTCTCCTTCGCCAACAACGTCCATACCCCGGAGGGCGGTATGCACGAGGAGGGCTTCCGCCGGGCGCTGACCACCGTGCTGAATAACTACGGCCGGAAGATCAAGATGCTGAAGGACGATGAGAAGGTCTCCGGCGAGGACTGCCGGGAGGGTCTTACCTGCGTCATTTCTGTGAAGCTGACGGACGCACAGTTCGAGGGCCAGACCAAGGCCAAGCTGGGCAACAGCGAGATCCGGACGCTGGTGAACAACATCGTCTCCGAAAAGTTGGACACCTTCCTGGAGGAAAATCCCCAGGTGGGCCGGATGATCTTGGATAAGGCCCTTACTGCCAACCGAGCCAGAGAAGCCGCCAAGAAAGCCAGAGAGTCCATCCGCCGTAAGACGGCGCTGGGCGGCGCGGCCATGCCGGATAAGCTGCGGGACTGCAATGAGAACAACCCGGAGCTGACCGAGCTTTATATCGTGGAGGGTGACTCCGCAGGCGGCTCCGCCACCCAGGGCCGTGATTCCCGGTTCCAGGCGATCCTCCCCCTGTGGGGCAAGATGCTGAACGTGGAAAAGGCCAGGGCGGACAAGGTGTATGGCAACGATAAGCTCCAGCCGGTGATCACGGCGCTGGGCGCGGGTATCGGCGATGAATTTGACGCCGCCAAGCTGCGCTATCATAAAATCATTATCATGGCGGATGCCGACGTGGACGGCGCCCATATCCGGACGCTGCTGCTGACCTTCTTCTTCCGCTTTATGCGGCCCCTGATCGAGCAGGGCTATGTGTATTCCGCTGTGCCGCCGCTGTACAAGCTGACCCGGGGTAAGACCACACGGGTGGCCTTCTCCGACGAGGAGCGGGACGCGGTATCCGCTGAGCTGCGGGGCGGCAATCCCAATGTGAAGATCGACATTTCCCGGTTCAAGGGCTTGGGCGAAATGAACCCCCATGAGCTGTGGGAGACCACCATGGATCCGGAGAAGCGGACCCTGCGGCGGATCACTTTGGATGACGCCGTACAAGCGGACGAGACCTTCACGATCCTGATGGGCGAGAAGGTGGAACCCCGGAAGGAGTTCATTGAGAAGCGGGCCCAGTATGCGGTCAATCTGGATTATTGATCCCTCAAGGAGGAGAAAAAATGAGTAAAAAACCCCAATACGACCCCGAGGAGATCCGGTATCCGGAACAAAGAATCGTGGAATCTCCTCTGGTGCCGGAGATGGAACAATCCTATATCGAATATGCCATGAGCGTTATTGTGGGCCGCGCCCTGCCGGATGTGCGGGACGGCCTGAAGCCTGTACACCGGCGTATTTTATACGCCATGTACGAGGACAATCTGACCTCTGACAAGCCTTTCAAGAAGTCTGCTACCTGCGTGGGTGACGTGCTGGGCCGGTATCACCCCCACGGTGACGCCTCCGTGTACGACGCACTGGTGCGTCTGGCACAGGACTTCTCCATGCGCTATATGCTGGTGGACGGCCACGGCAACTTCGGTTCTGTGGATGGCGATCCCCCGGCGGCCTACCGATATACGGAGGCTCGTCTGAGCAAGATCTCCGACGAGATGCTCCGGGATATTGAAAAGGACACTGTGGACTGGGACCCCAACTTCGACGAGAGCCGGAAGGAGCCACGGGTCCTCCCTGCCCGGTTCCCCAATCTGCTGGTAAACGGCTCCAGTGGTATCGCCGTTGGCATGGCCACCAACATCCCGCCCCATAATCTGCGGGAGGTCATTGGCGCCTGCATCTGCGTGCTGGACGATCCCAATGCCTCTCTGACTGACCTGATGGAGCACATCAAGGGACCGGACTTTCCCACCAAGGGTATCATCATGGGCCGGTCCGGTATCCGGGCAGCCTACGCTACCGGCCGGGGACGCATCGTGGTCCGGGCCCGGCATGAGTTTGAGGAATTCGGCCATGACCGCACCCGTATCATCATTACGGAGCTGCCCTATCAGGTAAATAAGCGGACGCTCATCAAGAGTCTGGCGGATCAGGTGGAGGATAAGCGGCTGGAGGGCATTTCCGACATCCGGGACGAGTCCGACCGGAACGGTATGCGGATGGTCATTGAACTGAAGCGGGACGCCAATCCTCAGGTGGTCCTGAACCGCCTGTTCAGCCAGTCTCAGTTACAGACTACGTTTTCCATCAATATGCTGGCTCTGGTGGATAACCAGCACCAGCCCAAGATCCTGTCCCTGCGGCACATTATTGACGAATACCTGGCGTTCCAGGAGGAGATCATCATCCGCCGGACCCGCTACGATCTGAAAAAGGCTCAGGAGCGGGCACATCTGCTGGAGGGTCTGCTGATCGCGCAGGACAACATCGACGAGGTCATCCGTATCATTCGCAGCGCCTATGATGACGCCAAACAGAAGCTGATGGAGCGCTTCGGTCTGGACGATATCCAGGCCCAGGCCATTCTGGATATGCGCCTGAAAGCATTGCAGGGCCTGGACCGGGAGAAGCTGGAGGGCGAGTACAAGGAGCTGGAGGAGCGGATCGCTTACTTCAACCGGGTGCTGTCCGACGAAAGCCTGGTGCGTCAGATCCTGAAGGAGGAGCTGACCGCCATTGCCGAGAAGTTCGGCGATGACCGCAAGACCGAGATCCAAGACGTGGAGGACGAGATCGACATTGAGGACCTCATTGAGGAGGAGCAGTGCGTCTTTACTCTGACGGAGGCGGGCTACATCAAGCGGACCCCCGTCAGCGAGTATACCGCTCAGTCCAAGGGCGGCATGGGCAAGAAGGGCATTACCACCCGGGAAGAGGATACGGTGGTGGATGTGTTTACCGCCTCTACCCACGATCATATCCTGTTCTTTACCGATACCGGTAAAGTCTACCGGAAGAAGGGTTATCAGATCCCCGAATCCGGCAAGACCGCCAAGGGCACCAACCTCATCAACATTTTGCAGATCGAGCAGGGTGAGCGGGTGCAGGCCATGCTTCACTACCGGGAGACTGGCGAGGAGCAGCTCTATTTGATGATGGTGACCCGGAATGGTACGGTGAAGCGTCTGCCGGTGGAGGCGCTGAAGAACCTCCGCAATAACGGTATCCGGGCGTTGACCATGGATGATGGCGACCAGCTGGTATCTGTCCGGGAGACCGACGGCAGCCAGAAGATCCTCATCGCCACCCATGACGGCATGGCCGTGGTGTTCGACGAGAATGACGTCCGGCCTATGGGCCGCTCTGCTATGGGCGTCCGGGGCATCCGTCTCCGGGAGGGCGACTATGTGGTAGGCGCTGCCCGAGCCAGAGAGGGCAAGAGCGTGCTGACCATCACGGAGAAGGGCTACGGCAAGCGGACGCCTGTGGAGGAGTACCGCATCACCAACCGGGGCGGTCTGGGCATCAAGAACTACCAGATCACAGACAAGACCGGCAAGATCGTGGGCGTCAAGGTGGTGGATGGTACCGAGGACCTGCTGCTGATGACCCAGTCCGGTATCCTGATCCGGACGCCGGTGGAGAACATCAAGGAGACCGCAAACCGGGCCACTCAGGGCGTGATCGTCATGCGCTTCAAGGAAGATGGAGACCAGGTGATCTCCATGGCGCTGGCGGAGCATGAGGACACGGAGGAAGCGGAAGTTTCCGCAGAGATCTCCACAAATGAGGAAAATCCCACGGCAGAAACCTAAAGTGTTCGAAAAAACGCAAGGAATCAGCTTTTTGCTGATTCCTTGCGTTTTTTGTGCTTTTTAAGGAAATATAAATTAGTTTCCGGTGAAAAAGTACAGAATATCAGAGAAATTTCTGTGCGGAAAGCGAATTGATTTTTCCTGTGGCGGCTGTTATGTTAATAATAGAAATGGAAGTTTGGACTGCGGGAAAGGAGACGCTATGAAATATTTTGTTTTTCTGTTTGCTATCGCAGCTTGGGGCGCTTTAGGGTTGATCATCGGAAAGGGCGTTGCCGGGACTTGGAGAGAGGAGAGCAATGCTGATAAGAAAGCCAGAATCTTGAATGATCCTGATGTTCAGACCTGTACCCACGGTTTTGAGGAATGAAAAAAGCACCGAGAACTTGAAAATGCGATAAAAAGTCCGTCTGGAGTATTCCAGACGGACTTTTTTCAGTGAGGGGTCAAAACAGATCCCGGCAGGTGCCCACGGATCGATTGACAGAAATTTTCAAGAGTGTTGAAATAGGACGGCTGAGGCGGCTGCGAGAGAAATTGGAGTTGGCTCAGCGCTTTTTAAGTATTTTCCTTATAAACGCGGAGAGCAGCATGGCCGCGACCCCTAAAAGCAAGTAGATCAGCGCATAGAGAAGAAACGCCGGTTCGCCCATATCAAAATGCAGCCATGTACCGGCTAAAAACAAGATCGCGGTGATCATCGGCAAGGCCCAGAAGCGTTTGACATCTTTTCCAGCCTGTGCTCCGGCAAATATGGCATAAATAGGGTTCAGCACAAAAAACAGAATGAAGCAAACGGCCATTCCGCCGTCGCCTTTTACGAAGGTGACCGCAAGCCAAGGAAAGATCATCATGATCACGGCCGACGCAATGATCCACGGCATCATTTTTTTCATACCATCACACACCTTTGTCAAATGGTTTGTTACCTCTGCTTCCCTTTCAGTTTAACATGCTGGAGAGAAAAGAACAAGCCTCCGGTCAATGACCGGAGGCTTGCGGGTATACGTTTGCTTGACGCCCTTGCGGAAGAATTACATCTCCTTGATGGCAGCCTGTGCGGCGGCCAGACGGGCGATGGGCACACGGAAGGGAGAGCAGGACACATAGTCCAGACCGGTGCGGTGGCAGAACTCCACGGAGGAGGGATCGCCGCCGTGCTCGCCGCAGATACCCAGATGCAGGTCGGGGTTCACGCCGCGGCCCAGCTTGCAGGCCATATCCACCAGCTTGCCGACGCCCTTCTGATCCAGCTTGGCGAAGGGATCGTTCTCGTAGATTTTCTTATCATAGTAAGCGCCCAGGAACTTGCCGGCGTCGTCACGGCTGAAGCCGAAGGTCATCTGAGTCAGGTCGTTGGTGCCGAAGGAGAAGAAGGCAGCTTCCTTGGCAATCTCGTCGGCGGTCAGAGCGGCGCGGGGAATCTCGATCATAGTACCAACCAGGTACTTCATGTCGGAACCGGCAGCCTTGATCAGCTCGTCAGCAGTCTTGACCACAATGTCCTTAACATACTTCAGCTCCTTGGCCTCGCCCACCAGGGGGATCATGATCTCGGGGACCATGGTCCACTCGGGATGACGGGCCTGAACAGCCAGAGCAGCCTTGATGACGGCGCGGGTCTGCATGGCGGCGATTTCCGGATAGGTGACAGCCAGACGGCAGCCGCGGTGACCCATCATGGGGTTGAACTCGTGGAGGCCGGCGATGATGTTCTTGATCTCGGCAACGGTCTTACCCATGTCGCTGGCCAGCTTCTCAATGTCGGCCTCCTCGGTGGGAACAAACTCATGCAGAGGGGGATCCAGGAAACGGATGGTGACGGGGCAGCCTTCCATAGCCTCATAGATGCCCTCAAAGTCGCTCTGCTGCATGGGTTCCAGAACGGCCAGAGCGGCTTCGCGCTCTTCCACAGTGTCGGAGCAGATCATGCGGCGGATAGCGGGGATACGGTCCTCGTTGAAGAACATGTGCTCGGTACGGCACAGGCCGATGCCCTGTGCGCCGAACTTACGAGCCTGAGCAGCATCGTGGGGAGTGTCGGCGTTGGTGCGGACCTTCAGGCGGCGGAACTGGTCAGCCCAGCCCATGACACGGCCGAACTCGCCGCCGATGACAGCATCGGTGGTGGGCACAGCACCGTCATAGATGTTGCCGGTGGAGCCGTTCAGGGAGATCCAGTCACCCTCGCGGTAAGTCTTGCCGGACAGCTCGAACTTCTTGTTCTCCTCGTCCATCTTGATGTCGCCGCAGCCGGAGACGCAGCACTTACCCATGCCGCGGGCCACAACAGCAGCGTGAGAGGTCATGCCGCCGCGGACGGTCAGGATACCCTGAGCGGCCTTCATGCCTTCAATGTCCTCGGGAGAGGTCTCCAGACGGACCAGGACCACCTTCTCGCCGCGCTCAGCCCATTCCTTGGCGTCCTCAGCGGAGAAAACGATCTTACCGGAGGCAGCGCCGGGAGAGGCGCCCAGAGCCTTGCCGATGATGGCGGCCTTCTTCAGGGCCTCAGCGTCAAACTGGGGATGCAGCAGGGTGTCCAGAGAGCGGGGCTCGATCATAGCCACGGCCTGCTTCTCATCGATCATGCCCTCGTCCACCAGGTCGCAGGCGATCTTCAGAGCGGCAGCGGGGGTGCGCTTGCCGTTACGGGTCTGGAGCATGTAGAGCTTGCCGTGTTCCACGGTGAACTCCATGTCCTGCATATCGTGATAATGATCCTCCAGGGTCTTGCAGACACACTCAAACTGCTGGAAAGCCTCGGGGAACTTCTCAGCCATCTCAGCGATGGGCATGGGAGTGCGGACGCCGGCAACGACGTCCTCGCCCTGGGCGTTGGTCAGGAACTCGCCGAAGAGCTTCTTCTCGCCGGTGGCGGGGTTACGGGTGAAAGCAACGCCGGTGCCGCAGTCGTCGCCCATGTTGCCGAAGGCCATGGACTGCACGTTGACGGC
>UQUC01000062.1 GCA_900544105.1 uncultured Oscillibacter sp.
AGGCAGTCTCAAGGGCAAATCGGAGTCATTTCGGCTCCGATTTGTGCTTTTTACCACCGTTCACTCGGCGGATTTTCCATTGTTTCCGTCCAGTCCTGCCCGCTCCAATCCTGTTCTGGGTCAAAAGTGGGTCAGAGGCTGTAATATCCGGAGGGGATTGGTGAGATGCAACCCTGCACTACGGTCCACGTTATCCATCGGGTGAAACATTCCAATATTAAGAAAACGCCGGTCCGGCGTTTTCCGATGTCATCTTGTAAGCGTCAGCTTGAAATCCTCTCCAACAGTATCCACCGCTACCTGATAGCCTTGTGTCCCGGCATAGCGGGTGATATTTTCAACGGCAACCTTGGCATCAGATAATACTTCCAGCTTTGAGGGAGCACCGTTTTTCACCGCTTTTTGTAAAGCAACGTTTTTTTACATTTCAAAGCGAGCCTGAAATCGCATCTCCCCGGAGGAACATGTGTCTCCGTGCTGCACCGCAAAAACGAACTTCCGATACGGTTTGAGATGCAAATTAAGCCGGCGTTAGTACTGAGGGGATGATCAGTGTGGGCCGTGCCTTCTGTGTTCCCGCAGGGCGGTACTCAGTTCCTGTTTGAGGTAGGGGTTACTCACGCGGACGGATTTTCCCTTTGCACCGTGCACTTGGGTCTGGATCACACCGGCGCTTTCAAGTTTTTTCAGTGCGCTTGTAACGATCGACTGCGTGACGTAAGCCTTTGCGGCGATCAGATTGAAGAAGACATGTCCTTCCTCGCCCTCCAGTTCCTGCATGACCGTATTGGCGGCCTGAAGCTCACTGAATGAGAGGGCCTTGGAAGCCAGCTGTGCGGACTCCATTTCTGCCACGCGCTGTTGGTTTTCAATTTGCTTTTCGTGCATCAGCCAGAGGGAGACGATGGCACTGGCATACTCGCACAGGACCGTGTCGGACGGAACGAAGTTGCTTCCGTAGCGGATCAGCAGCATGCCGGCTGATTTGACATTGTTGGAGTAGATGGGATAGAGGGAATAGTAGCGTCTGCGGAACAGGCACTTTTCGACATCTGCGTAGGTGCAGCCGGGAATATCCTCATACCGGCTGAAAATCGTGGTGTCGCAGGAGTGGAACAGATCTAAGTAATACGCCGGAAGCAGCGTGTTTTTGAACAAGTTCGCGTCCGAATATGGACAGACAAATTTCCTGGCGATCGCATAGGCGATGATCAGGCCGTCCGGCGTGAAAACATAAATGTTGCATTCAATGATGTCACTGAGTTCCTTGCAGAGCGCATCGAGCGGCAGAAATTCCGTTGTCGATTTTTCAAATATGCTGTTAAGCTGTCTGATTTTTGTAATTAGGTCATTCGCAAAATTACGTTCCATCGCGGGTCAGTATCTCCTTTGCGTTGAGCTACATACTTATACAAAATATATTGTATCCGAAGGTATATCAAATCGCAAGCATTTAGAAAGCTCCAAATATGTTTTGGGTGATTCGCACAATTTGATGAATCGCTTTTTGTGAAAAACGGAGTTTTTCTGCCGCTCGCAATATTCTGAATACTGCGCGAACCATTGTTTCACCCAGGGGAACCTGCTATACTCAAAAAGAATAAACTCAAATATTGTATAATTTGAAAGGTATCATCATGAATTCTGTCACGCTGAACGAGCGTTCCCGGCAGCTTTTCGGCGGCTGCAGTGAAGAACTTTTAACCGAAACTGTACATGCACTTTCTGCATTCCACCGCATTCAGGCAACCGACGGTTACCGCCTTGCCGCGAAGGAAGCGGCCCGGCGGCTTGCGTGTGTCGGCCTGCCCGCAGATATCCGCACATATCCCGCGGACTTTCAAACCACATACCTGACACAGGGCATGTTCCGTGGCTGGCGGTGCAGTGAAGGATGGCTGGAAATTACGACCCCGTTCTGCGAGCGTGCGGCCGATTACAGCGTGCAGGAGATGTCTCTGATTCAGAGAAGCGCAAGTCTGGACGCAGCCCAGCGGGAGCTTCTGATTTTCTACGCCCCCGAAGGTGTGCAGCCGGAGACGTTCTGCGAGGATATGCACGGCGGACTCCTGTTCGTGGAAAACAACTTCGATGCATGGCTGGGCCGCGCAGCAGCGCTTGGCGCCTGCGGCATTATCACGTGTTCCATTCCGGAGATCGCACCTGTCCGCGTTGATCTGGCGAACGACCCGCAGCTTAAGGATGCACACGGAAATCTGAGCTTCCATGCTTTCTCTGAGACACAGGAAACTGCGCTTGCAGGCTTTGCCATCACTCCTGCCTGTGCACGGCGCCTGAGAGAGGCCTGTATCGCACTGGCGCAGACGCACGAGCGTCCAACGGCGAGAGCGTGTGTCAAATCGGAGTTTTACGATTCTACGGTCGAAAATGTCATGACCTTCCTTCCCGGACAGACTGAGGAGGAGGTGCTCATCACCGCACATCTGTGCCATCCTCGTTCGAGCGTTAATGACAATGTATCCGGTGTGGCCTGCGCTATGGAGGCGATGCGTGTGCTGCATGAGCAGATCACGGGGGGGATGCTTCCCACACCGCGGCGCGGCATTCGTTTGCTGCTGATCCCGGAGTTCACCGGAACTTACGCGTATCTTGCCTCTGAGCCGGAGCGGGCGGCCCGTACTATCGCGGCCATCAATGCCGACATGGTCGGTGCGCGGCAGGACGGACGCACGGGCCCGGTGGTCATGGTCGATACGCCGGACGCGGCACATGCTTTCCTGGGCGATTTGATGGAATGCGTAATGGATGGCATTGCACAGGAGTGCCGATTTGGAAGCGGCTTTGTTCCGCTGCACCTGCAAAAACGCGTTCCGTTTACACCGGGCAGCGACCATGAGATTTTTTCCGATCCGTCGGTCGGAATCCCGTCCATCGCAATGACGCAGTGGCCTGACCGCACTTATCACACCAGTGCGGACGATGCTGCACATTTGGATCCGGCGATTTTGCGGCGTGTCGCCGCGATGATCGCCTCCGGCGCTTACACCGCCGCCAGCTTCTGCCGCCAGGATGCGGAACAGATTCTTCCCTATACGGCACGCAGATTTTTTGCGAGAGCGGATGCGCTTCGCCGCAGTTCAGCAGAAAACAGTCGCACGGCCATGTATTTCCTGTTGGAGACATGGCGCAAGACGTTGGAGGACATGCATCGCACGCTTCCTCAGCAGGAGCAGGAGAATGCCAAGCTGCTCTTTGCGCCGGAATATGCCCTTGCCGCGCAGCTTCTGCAAAGCGCTGAAACGCCGCTTGCACCAAAGACAGAGTCTCTGCGGCGTGTCCCGCAGCGTCTGTTCCGCGCGCCGCTGGCTATGCGCCCCTTTGAAAACGGACTTTCGGACGCACTTCGGGAAGAGCTTTCCTCTATTCGCAAGTCCTTCCCAGGTCTGATGGGGCTTACGAACCGGATTCTCTACGCCGTGGACGGAAGCCGCAGCATCGGATTGATCGCTTCGTTTGTGGAAGCGGAGACAGGTGTTTCCTGCGAGCGTTTTTGCGAGTCTTGGCTGGAATTTCTGGCACAGGCCGGTCTCGTGCAATTTTAAGAGTAATTTAAGAGTAAGAGGTATCAACAATGATTACGGACAAGATGATTCCTGCGTTTCAGCAGACACAGGGCGGTCTTTTCTCAAAGGTAGAAAAGGCGGATGTCGGTGACATCGCCGAAAAGCTGTCCAGCGGCATCGCTTTTTTATCATGGGCGGACCCCTTCTATCCCAATGCCTCCACACCTGCACATGTCGCTCAGGCCATGATCGATTCCATCAATGACGGTTCAGCAGGCCATTATACCATGCCAATTGGCAATCCGGAGCTCAAGCGTGAGCTGGCAAAAAAACTCAAGCGGTTCAATGGCCTGGATGTCGTCCCTGAGCGCAACATCCTTGTTACCCCCGGTTCGGACTCCGCACTTTTCTATGCGATGCTGCCGTTTATCCACGATGGCGACGAGGTCATGATCATTGACCCCAGTTATCCGAATAACTTCCAGAACACCGAGATCCTCGGCGGCAAGGTTGTCCGTATTCCGGTTTATGAGGAAGATGGCTATCAGTTCAACATTGAAGCCTTTGAATCCAGACTGACGCCGAAGACGAAAATGGTTGTTCTTACGAACCCCAACAATCCCACCACCGTCAGCTATCGGCGCCGTAACATGGAGCAGCTTGCGGAGTTCATCGTCCGTAACGATTTGGTGCTGGTTGTCGATCAGGCATTTGAGGAACCGGTGTTCGACGGCGTGGAGATGGTAACCGCTGCGGCACTGCCCGGTATGTGGGAACGGACGGTCAGTGTATTTTCCATCTCCAAGGTGCTGGGACTCAGCGGCCTCCGTGTAGGCTACATCGTGGCAGATGACCACATTATCGATAAACTCTACGGTGCGGCTGTGACCGTGCTTGGCGCAACCAACACCGCAGCACAGCTCGGCGCTGTTGCCGCCCTTCAGGATCCGGCATTTTCTGAGGATTTCTACAAGCATTTTGATAAGCGCCGTCATCTTGTCTATGACTATCTGCACGATATTCCCGGCGTTTCGATGCGTCTCTCTGAGTCCGGTTTCCTGTCATGGCTCGATGTGTCTGAGCTCGGCACAGAACAGGAGGTTTCCGACTATCTTCTGAAGAATGCGAAGGTCGCACTCAACATCGGAACCCCCTATGGCCACGAAGGCCGTGGTCATCTGCGCATTGTTCAGGGTGCCATCGGCAGCGACGAGGAAATCGAAAATGTCCTTGCCCGTATGCGCGGCGCACTTCTGGAACTCTCAAAATCACGCGGCCTTTGCTGAGTCGCTGATGCAACAGAATTAAAGAGGAGGAATTATCTTGTATAAGTACATCTTGAAGCGTCTTCTGATGATGATTCCGGTTCTGCTTGGCGTTATGATCGCAGTTTTTACGATCACATATTTCACGCCCGGCGACCCGGCGCGTCTTCTGCTGGGCGACGGCGCAACCAAAGAAGCCGTTGAGCAGGTACACGAAGAGCTAGGTATTGACGATCCGTATATTGAGCAGCTTGGCCGCTATATCGGAAAAATCGTCTTCCACTTTGACTTCGGCACATCCTATATCAGCAAAAAGCCCGTCACGCAGGAAATCCTTCAGCGTTTCCCCACCACGCTGAAGCTGGCATCGTACAGTGTCGCCATTTCTGTCATTGTGGGGGTACTCATGGGTATTGTCTCCGCCACGAGGCAGTATTCGATTTTTGACCGTCTGGCAACGTCGTTTGCGCTTATCGGCGTCTCTATGCCGACCTTCTGGGCGGGCCTGATGGCAATCATCGTATTCTCGGTCACTCTGGGATGGCTGCCGCCATCCGGCTCCTACGGTCCGAAGTATTGGATCATGCCGGCGGCGATCCTGGGTCTCCACGGTGCGGCGACGATCATGCGTATGACCCGTTCGAGTATGCTGGAAGTCATCCGTCAGGACTACATCCGCACGGCGCGGGCCAAGGGCCAGAGTGAGCGGATCGTCATTATGTACCACGCGCTGAAAAACGCCATGATCCCCATTGTTACGGTCATTGGTATGCAGTTCGGCGTCCTGCTGGGCGGCTCGGTTCTGGTAGAATCCGTTTTCGCCCTGCCCGGCCTCGGCAAGTACATTATCGACAGCATCAACATGCGTGATAACCCGGTGGTTCAGGGCAGCGTCCTGTTCCTGGCGCTTTCGTTCAGCTTCGTCAATCTGGCGGTGGATATCCTCTACGGCTTCCTTGATCCCAGAATCAAGTCTCAGTACAAGCAGTCCATTAAGGTAAAGGCGGTGAAGAAACATGCAGAAACAGAAGAATAATGCCACGAAAGAGACACGCATCAAGTCCAGCTTCTGGGGCGATGCCTGGCGGCGTCTGAAGCAGGATCGCGCGGCGGTGGTGGCGCTGTGTGTGCTCGTGCTGCTGATTCTCTGCGGCATCTTCGCCCCCTATATCGCGCCCGATCCCTATGACCTGCAGGATACGACCGCAACATTCCAGCTTCCCAATGCGCAGCACCTGCTGGGTACGGATAACTTCGGCCGTGACATTTTGAGCCGTATCATCTATGGCAGCCGGGTATCCTTGATCGTTGGCTTCTCCTCAATCATCGTGGCTATCATTGTCGGCGGTCTGCTGGGTGCTATCTCCGGCTACTACGGCGGTAAGGTCGATAACATCCTGATGCGCCTGATGGATATTCTCATGGCCATTCCGGGCATGCTGCTGGCCATCTCGCTGGCGGCGGTGCTGAAGCCGGGCCTTATGAATCTGGTCATCGCCATCGCCATCGCGGAAGTCCCGGGCTACGCCCGCGTGGTCCGAGCTTCCGTTCTGACGATCAAGGATCAGGAATATATCGAGGCAGCCACCTGTATCGGCGCCTCTGATCGGCGGATCATCCTGCGCCACATCATCCCCAACTGTATGGCGCCTATCATCGTTCAGGCAACGCTGGGTGTTGCCGGCGCAATCCTGTCCGCAGCGTCCCTGAGCTTTCTCGGCCTCGGCATCCAGCCGCCCACGCCGGAGTGGGGCTCCATGCTCTCCTCGGCCCGTCAGTTCATCCGTCAGTACTGGCATATGACGACCTTCCCGGGCCTTGCCATCATGATCACAATTTTCGCCCTGAACGTCCTCGGCGACGGCCTGCGCGATGCATTGGATCCGCGTATGAAGAATTGAGGTAGACAAAATGGAACAAACGAAACCGATTCTCGAGATTAAGGATCTTTCCATTGAATACTGTGCAAACAAACGTGTCGTCAAGGCGGTCAACCATCTTGACCTGTGCATTGAGAAGGGTGAGAGCGTCGGCCTCGTCGGTGAAACCGGCGCAGGCAAGACGACTACGGCGCTGGGCGTCATGGGCCTGATCCCAAACCCTCCCGGTGTTATCCGCAGTGGTGAGATTCTCTTTGAAGGCGAGGACCTGCTGAAGCTGAGTGCAAAGAAAATGCGCCAGATTCGCAGCAAGAAGATCGCCATGATCTTCCAGGACCCCATGACGAGCCTGAACCCGGTGATGACCGTCGGCGATCAGATCGCGGAGAGCTATCGTATTCATGATAAGCTCAGCCGTGCCGAAGCCGCTGTCAAGGCCAAGGATATGCTCGAGCTCGTCGGTATCCCCGCCGAACGCTACGGCGAATATCCCCACCAGTTCTCCGGCGGCATGAAGCAGCGTGTTGTCATTGCTATCGCTCTTTCCTGCAACCCTGAACTTCTTCTGGCGGATGAGCCTACCACCGCCCTGGATGTTACCATCCAGGCGCAGGTGCTGGACTTGATTGTCAAGCTCAAAAAAGAGCGTAATACATCCATGGTGCTGATTACCCACGATTTGGGCGTCGTGGCGGAGGTTTGCGATAAGGTTGCCATCATGTATGCCGGCGAAGTTGTGGAGTTCGGCACACTGGACCAGATCTATAACCACACCATGCACCCGTATACCGAGGGCCTGTTCGGCTCCATCCCGGATCTGGATTCCAAGGCCAAGCGCCTCAAGCCCATTCCCGGCTTGATGCCCGATCCTGCAAATCTCCCTGAGGGATGCAGTTTCTGCCCTCGCTGCCCCTATGCGACCGAGCAGTGCAAGACACAGAATCCCAATATCACGGAAGTTGAGCCCGGCCATCTGGTCCGCTGCTTCCACCACATTGGAAAGGAGGAGACAAACCGTGGCTGATTATTTGCGTATCGAAAACCTGAAAAAGTATTTCAAAACGGCAAAGGGCACTGTCCACGCAGTCGATGACGTTTCGTTTTCTATCGAGCGCGGCAAGACTCTGGGCGTTGTCGGTGAGTCCGGCTGCGGCAAATCAACGCTTGGCCGCTGCATCATTCATCTGTTGGAGCCGACCAGCGGCAAGATATTCTTTGACGGTGCGGATATCACCAAGCCCACCCCGGAGGAGCAGAAGGCTCTGCGTCAGAGAATGCAGATGATCTTCCAGGACCCCTTCTCCTCGCTGAACCCCAGAATGACCGTTGCCGACAGCATCCTTGAGCCGATGGAGATTCACCATATGTATGACGGCGACAAGGACCGTCAGCGTGAGGAAGTTGCCCGGATTATGGACACCGTGGGCCTGGCCCGCCGTTTGGCGGATTCCTACCCCCACGAGCTTGACGGCGGCCGCCGTCAGCGTGTCGGCATTGCCCGCGCACTGGCACTGCAGCCGGATTTCATCGTCTGTGACGAACCGGTTTCAGCTCTGGATGTGTCCATTCAGGCACAGATCCTGAACCTCATGCAGGACCTTCAGGAGCAGAGCGGACTGACCTACATTTTCATTACCCACGACCTTTCCGTCGTTAAGCACATCTCCGACGAGATCTGCGTCATGTACCTTGGAAACCTCGTGGAAAAGTGTCCGTCCGACAAGCTGTTTGAAAAGCAGCTGCATCCCTATTCTCAGGCGCTTCTGTCCGCGATCCCTGTGGCAAAGACAGACGCTGTCCGCAACCGCATCATCCTCAAGGGTGAAATTTCTTCCCCGATCGATCCTGCCCCCGGCTGCCGCTTTGCTTCCAGATGCCTGTATGCAAAGCCGGAATGCTTCAAGACACAGCCGGAATTCAAAGAGGTGGAGCCCGAGCACTTCGTGGCCTGCCACCTGTTTGACTGACCATCTTCCCTTGGTTCGCAGAGCATCCGCTCTTCGAAATAAAAAACAAAGAAAGGCTGACCTACAATGAAAAAGCTAATTGCATTGCTCCTTAGCCTCTGCACGATGCTGACCGTTGTTGGCTGCTCGAACAAAGCAGACACTGCGGATAACGGAGCAAAGGACACCCTTGTCGTAGCACAGGGGTCCGACCCCACCTCCCTCGACCCCTATGGCACTACTGACTCCCCGGCCATCCGTGTCGCACACTGTGTCTTTGAGACGCTCGTTACCCGCGATGACGAAGGCAACATCGCTCCGATGCTGGCAGAGTCCTGGGATATCGAGGACGACTGCACCTACATCTTCCACCTCCGCAAGGGCGTGAAGTTCCACAACGGCGAAGAACTGAAGGCCAGCGACGTTGCGTTCTCCTTCTCCAAGATCGCCGAGTCTCCGCACGCCAGTTCTATCCGTGCTACCATCGACTTTGAGAACAGCAAGGCACTGGATGATTATACCTTCGAGATGAAGCTGACCGAGCCCTTTGGCCCGATTCTGAACCACCTCGGTCACGCTGTCATGGCGATCGTCAACGAAAAGGCCTACACTGAAGCCGGCGATCAGGTTAACGAAAAGCCCTGCGGCACCGGCCCGTACAAGTTCGTTGCCTGGTATCCTGCTGACCGCATCGAGATGGTCGCGTTTGACGACTACTGGGGTGAAAAAGCCGCCATCACCAACCTGACCTGGCGTACCATCCCCGAGATCGCCAGCCGCTCCATCGAGGTCGAGGCCGGTACGGTTGACGTTGCTATCGACATTCAGGCTTCCGAGCTTGCTCGCCTGGAGAAGGTAGAGAAGGTTACCACCTTCAAGGAAGAGCGTTCTTCCATCAACTTCATCTGCCTGAACAACCTGATTGCTCCCTTTGACAATGTCAAGGTTCGTCAGGCCATCAATATGGCCATCGATGTGGACGCCATCTGCAATGTTGTCTATCAGGGTACCGGCGCTGTTGCCCGGGCTCCGATGAGCAAGTCTGTCTGGGCTTACAACGATAATCTTCCCCCGCATGAGCGCAACGTTGAGAAGGCCAAGGAACTTCTGGCTGAGGCCGGTTATCCCGACGGATTTACCTGCACGATGACCTGTGACCAGAACCAGCAGCGTCTGGATACGGCTGAGATGGTGCAGATGCAGCTGGCTGAGATCGGCATTACCATGAAGATCGCCAGCATGGAGCGCGGCACATTCATCGACAACGTTATCTCCGGCAACCTTGAAATGTTCGGCCTTGGCTGGACCGCGGATACCGGGGACCCGGACTACGCTCTGTTTGCCAGCTTCCATTCCTCCATGCACGGCGAGGGCGGCAACATGTCCTTCTATACGAACCCCGAGGTTGACAAGCTGCTCGATCTCGGCCGTTCTTCCACCGATCCTGAGGTCCGCAAGGATGCTTATTACAAGGTGCAGGAGATCGTCTGGAACGAAGTGCCCTGCGTCTTCCTGCAGTGCCCTGAGGATCTGTACGCTTACAACTCCAATCTCAAGAACTTCGCAACCAACGCTGATGGCAGCATCAAGTTTGCCCAGCTGTCCTGGAACTGATCCACATGTCTATCTGCCGGCGGGGAAAACCCCGCCGGCAGACTGAGAGAAAGACACGATTATGCAGACAACATATTCCCGCGTCGCACGGCTCCAGGCTTACCTTAAGCAGGAATCGCTCGACGCTGCTTTTGTTTTTGACTCCGACAACCGGCGTTATCTCTCCGGCTTCCGCGGAAGTACCGGTTATGTCGTTGTCACTCAGAAAAACGCACTGTTTTTCACAGATTTCCGCTATACACAGCAGGCGGGGGAGCAGTGCCCCGGACTGGAGATTGTGTCCATCCGCTCAGAAGCGGATGTGATCTCCTATCTCGCTTCCCACACACTGCGGAGACTGGGCCTTGTCGAGGCTGAGACTTCCGTGCGCCTTTATAGGGCGTTGAAAACCGGTATTGAGCACCTCGAAACAGCCGCCATAGACAGCGAACTTCTTCGCCTGCGCATGGTAAAGGACGCACAGGAGTGTGCATCCATCCGCAAGGCCTGTGAAATCACGGATCTGGCCTTTTCGGCTATGTGCAAGATGATCCGCCCCGGTATGACCGAGGCGGAGGTCGACCGCTTTCTGCAAGATTATATGCGTGGATTCCCCGAAGTTGAGCGTATGGCGGAGCGGTTTATCGTTGCGTCTGGTCCAAGAGGCAGCATGCCGCACGGGCTTGCCTCCGACCGTACCATCTGCGACCATGAGTTCGTGACGGTCGATTTCGGCTGCAACTGCGGCGGCTATTGGTCGGACGTTACGAGAACGGTCTGCGTTGGCGAGCCAAATGCAAAACAGCGCGAGATCTATGAGACAGTACTTGCTGCTCAGAATGCTGCTATTTTGCTGGCTGCACCCGGAAAAACGGGACGGGAGCTTGATCATGCGGCACGGACACTCATCGCTGATGCCGGTTACGGCGAGTATTTCGGCCATAATCTCGGCCACAGTTTTGGCCTCAATATCCATGAGGCACCTCAGTGTGCCCGCAATCAGAACGGCGACATTCCGCTGCAGCCCGGCATGATCGTTACGATCGAACCCGGCATTTATATCCCGCAGTTCGGCGGCGTTCGGATCGAGGACGATATTCTTATCACAGAAAACGGCTGTGAAAATCTGACGCGGGCCGATAAGCAGCTCATCATATTGTAAAGGACAAAGACTATGACGTATGAAGAATTGATCCTCAAGCTGAAAGATCGCCTCGCAGCCGATGGCGCATATCCCATTCAGGCTCAGGCGATGCTCAGTACGCAGATCCTCAAGGACAAACTGGAGCTTGTTCTCCCGTGGGCAATGGAGGCCTCCGGCTTTGATTTCTGGCTTGTCCTTTCCAGAGAGAATAACGACGATCCCATCCACAGCACGCTTGTTACTTGGGATATGCTGGAAGCGCGCCGTGTGAGCATTCTGGCTTTCCATCGTGACAGCAAGACGGGCGCGGTACGCAGAATGTGCGTCGGCTCTCAGTCTCCGGAGATGGACGGCCTGTATGAAAATGTCCAGCAGCGCGGTGAGAGCGTCTGGGAGGCGACCGCACGCATTTTGCGGGAGTGCGACCCGTCCCGCATTGCCGTCAACCGCAGCCTTAATTCCGGCTACTGTGACGGCCTGACTGCCACGCTCTTTGAACAGCTCAAGGATGCCATCAATCCATGCTACCGCGAACGTATCGAGGACGGTGAGGCACTGAGCGTGCGCTGGCTCGAGCGCGTGACACCGCTGGAGAAGAAGATCATGGAGTGCTTCTGCGCGGTTACGCATGCCATCATCGACTATACTTTCAGTACCGATTTCATCATCCCCGGCAAGACGACGACCACGGACATTGAATGGTGTATGCGCCGCATTATCAACGAGCTTGGCTATAACTACTGGTTCGGTCCGGATGTCGATCTTCAGCGCCGCGGCAGCAGTGTTTCAAGAATGTTCAATGAGACCATTCAGCCCGGCGATCTGCTTCACTGTGATATTGGCATTAACGGCCAGTATGTACACCTGCATACCGATATGCAGTGGGTAGCCTATATCCTGCGCGAGGGCGAGACTGAGGCACCGCAGGAACTGCAAGCGCTGCTCGACACCGGCAACCGTTTCCGCCAGATCGTTATGGACAGCATGGTTATCGGCAAGGACGGCAATGCTGTTTTCGACGAGGCCATGCGCCTTGCGAAGCTGGAGGGAATCCAGCCGATGCTCTATACACATCCTGTCGGAACCTTCGGCCACGGCGCGGGTCCCGCTATCGGTATGTACACCAATCAGGGGTTTGTTGCCGGAACCGGCGAGCGCGTGATCGACGAGGACACTTGCTTTGCACTGGAACTGAACGTCTACGACAATCTCGCCTGCTGGGGTGGCCAGCGCGTGTTTATGTATCTGGAAGAGGATATTTGCCGCGCCGCTGAGTGCGACTATATCGACGGGCATCAGACAAAGCTCATGCTGCTCTGAGCACACAGACGCAGAATCAATGCCCTAAAAACGGAGCTTGTTTGAAATGCCTGTTTTGAATATGCAAAACGCGGTTTCAATTGCCGGCTTCAAACAGACGGTAAAATAAAGACCACCTCATCGGTTTTGAACCGCATCCCGTCAAGAGGACAGAGAAAAAATATAAAGTTTTTCCGGTCAGCAGCCATGTGCTGCTGACCGCTTTTTATGCGGCGAGACCGAGTTCGTGCTTTTCCATCGGCGTCAACACGCCCAGTTTACGCTGAACCCGTCTGGTGTTGTAATAATGGATATAGGTCTCAATCATCTGCACAAGTTCCCGCTTGCAGGTAAACCGTCTGCCGTAATAGCGTTCCCGCTTCAGGATGCCCCAGAAGCCCTCCATGGGGCCATTGTCAATGCAATGTGCAACACGGGACATAGGGCGTTTTCTTGCAGACATCGGGTAAGTTCTCAGACCAAGGCATCAGATCATCCAGGTACCATGCTTAGCGGTAAGTGGAAACCACCGATAAAGAAGTGGCCGGTGCGTAGCAAATCATGCTCACCACATAATCAATAGCACACTCACTGGATCACGCAGCCCAGCGGGGCCGCGACGCCTGCGGAACAGCGACTCGCATAAGCGCATCGCTGTCCCGCAGGCTTTCTGCGTTCTTCAGGAGCGTCTCCGACCAAGACCCAAAAGCGGCAAAGTTTGCCG
>UQUC01000063.1 GCA_900544105.1 uncultured Oscillibacter sp.
CGCCTATACGGACACCGCGGCGGAGGTGCCGGTATACGCTATGGAACCCCTGGAGCATATCTGTTATGCGCTGGGCGTTCTGACCGACCAGGTCCCCGCCGGGAAGCTGTCCCTGCTGCTGACCGCCGCGGGACAGGCCAAAAAATCCGGCGGAAAATTCACGGCGGCAGACGCTAAGATATTGGAGACCCTGACCGGGCAGGGCACGGCCTACTATTCCGACCGCTACGCCTGCGCCTACGTGGAGACCAAGGACACCGTGGCCTGGTATCTGGACGGCCGGGCCCTGACTGCCCGCCGCCAGCTGCTGAACTGCTTCGGCGTCAGCTCCCTGTGCGTGAGCACGCTGAACGGGACCCTCTCTGTAAGCTGATCCGACAGCAAAAACCGAGGGAGCCCCTTGGCGGTTCAAACCCTATATAAAACAGCCCCTCATTTGCGGAGTGTGTAATCACGCTCCGCAAATGAGGGGCTTTCCTGTGCGGGTTATTCGCCGAACTGCCGCAGTCCCGCCAGGTCCGTGACCGGCAAGGAAAATGCCAGCGCCTGGGCCTCAGTCTGCATTCCGGCCTTTTCCATAATGGCCTTCATAATAGGCTTCCGGGTCTCCGCCGAGGCGAGGATGAAGATCAGCTCCTTCTCAGACGCCAGCGACACTCCGAAGAATTTCTTCGCCAGCTCCGTTCCGGTCCCCTTTGCGTGGACCGCCGTACCGCCGGTAGCCCCAGCCGCCCGGGCTGCGTCCATAACCTGATCCGTAGCGCCCTGATTGGCGATCACAACGATCAACTCGTGGGTCAATTCCTTTTCCATGCGGTCCTCCGCCTCCCCCTGTAACAAATAATTTTTGGCAGATGCGCCGCCGATGCTGGACACCGGCACCGCCATCATAACGCCCCGGCCCGGAACATCCAGCCAGAGGTCCTTGGCCGCTTTCCGAAGCAGACCTCTCCGGCTGGGCAGCATACACAGCAGCACTGCCTTTTCCGTAGCTTCCAACCCCAGGCAGTCCAAAACCTCTGTGGTGGCGGTGCCCCGCCCCAAGGCCGTGAGCACCAGCGTTGCCCCCTGTTCCCGGAACCATGCGGAGAAGTCTCCGCCCCGGCTCCGGTCCGTGATGGTAAGGATCAGATCAGCAGACATATAACTTCCCCCCTTACAGTTCGATGATCTCGTCGTCCGCCGCCGGCAGCTCCTGTGCGGGCGCGGTAGGTGCTTCCGCCGCAGCCTTCTTCAGCTTGAGCTGATAGGCAAGGCCCAACAGTTGAATGGTGATAAGTGGCGTCATAGCTACCATGGCCACTACACCGAAAGCGTCCGTTACCACATTGCCACCCAGGGTCTCACAGGCGCCCATGGCAAAGGGCAGCAGGAACGTAGCCGTCATGGGGCCGGAGGCCACGCCGCCGGAGTCGAAGGCGATGGCGGTGAAGATCTTCGGCACCACGAAGGATAAGCCGATGGCGCACAGGTATCCCGGCACCAGCAGTACAAAAATAGAAACGCCCGTCAGCACACGTAGCATGGCGAGGCCAATGGACACCGCCACGCCGATGGACAGGCTGGTGCTCATAGCCTTGCCGGGGATGGCTCCGGAGGTCAGCTCCTCCACCTGCCGGTTCAGCACATGGACGGCAGGCTCCGCCTGCACAATGAACCAACCCATCAGCATACCGATGGGGATCAGGACCCAGCTCTGCTCCAGAGCCGCGATCTGGCGGCCCAAATAGCTGCCGGCGGGTAAAAAACCCACATTCACGCCGGTCATAAACAGAACCAAACCGATATAAGTATACAGGAGTCCCACAGTGATTTTCAACACATTTTTTCGAGGCAAATGCAGAGACGTCACCTGAAACACGGCGAAAAAGGCCGCAATGGGCGCCAGCGCCGCCCCCATTTCCTTCGCATAGACCGGAAGGCCTTGGGCGAACAGTCGCCACAGTTCCCGGCTGTCCCCGGCCTCCGGCACTACGGAGGGTACATAGCTTCCCGCCGCCGGGTACGCCAGTGCCAGCGTCAGCACCGCCAGCACCGGCCCCACAGAGCACAGCGCCACCAGGCCGAAGCTGTCCTCGCCAGCCTTGCCATCGCTTCGGGTGGAGGACACACCCAAGCCCAGCGCCATGATGAAAGGCACGGTCATAGGCCCGGTGGTCACACCGCCGGAGTCAAAGGCCACCGCCAGAAAATCCTTGGGGGCAAAAGCCGCCAAGGTGAAGATCACGATGTAGGACGCGATCAGCAGGCCGTTCAACGGGATCTGAAACAGGATACGCAGCAGCGCCACCACCAGAAAGATCCCCACGCCTACGGCCACCGCCCCGATCAGGACAGCGTTGGGGATTCCCGGCACCTGTCCCGCCAAAACCTGAAGATCCGGCTCGGAAATAGTGACGATGATGCCGATAAGCAAGCTGACACACACCACCACCCACAGCTTCCGGGATTTGGTCATCTGCGCGCCCACTCGCTCACCAATGGGGAGCATAGCGGTATCCGCCCCCAGGGTAAACAAGCCCATGCCCACGATCAGCAGCACAGCGCCTATCAAAAATGCCAGCAGCACGTCTGTGGGGACCGGAGCCGCGGTAAAACACAAGATCAGCACGATCAGGGTAATGGGCACCACGGAGGCCAGCGCCTCCCTCACCTTTTCACCCAATATCGTTTTCGTCTGGCCGATCTGGTCCCGCCATTTCTTCCGCAGCCCTACAAACAAACGCACCGCCTCCTTCTCTGATAATAACTCGATAATTTATCATACCATTTTTTACCTAAGCATCGCAACTTTTTATCAGAATCTTTTCGAATTATTAACAATATATGGGAAAAGTGCTGTGTGCGTCCTTGTGATTTCGCAAAAACTGCCCGGCAACAGCCGGGCAGTTCCCTACTTGCTTCGTTCCTCAAGTGTTTTTGCCAGCTCCGCCGCGAACAGGCGCGCGGCCAGCTCCGCCTCCTCCGGGGCGTTTCCGGCTGTTCCCACCTCCACCAGCAGAGAACCTGTGGTGGCGTGTTGATTATAGCGGGAATTTCGCAGGAGCAGAGGGCGCATCAGCGTGGGATAGTCCGTCAGCGCCTGTTCCTGCACTGCCACTGCCAACCGCAGATTCTCCATCCAGTCGGGATGGCTCAGTCCGCCGCCATCGCTGCCCATAATGAGGGAGAGCTGCGCCGCTGTCCCCAGCCCCTCGATCTCCGACACCACCTTCACCTGACTGCCGTCTGCCCCTTCTATGGCGTCCCGGTGGACATCCAGCACGAAGCGGATGGATGGGTACTCTTTCAAATACCGGTCGATCCCTGCCAGGGACCGGTCATAGGCCCCGGCGTACTCCGGATAGTCATACAGTGTCCGATCATGGAGCACGGAGATCCCTTCCTGGGCAAACACCTCCGCCATGGCGTCCCCCATACGGACTACATTGTACCGGGAATCCGTGGTGCGATGATCACCGGACCAGACGATGCCGTCATCCACCGCCGGAGTATAGCCCTCACTGCCGTGGCTGTGCAAAATTAAAATTTGCGGCGCTTCACCGGTCAGTTCCGCCGCGAAGGGCTTCAGTAGCTCCTCGTTGGAGAGGGTATATTGGGTGGTGTTTCGGATGTAGACCTTCCCGCAGACGGTGTAGCCGCTGGGATCCGTGGGGATCAGGGTCTTCGCCGTCACGCCATTGTCCACTCCGGCCGTCACCGGAGCAGGCTGCGGCTCCTCCCGCACCGGCTGGGTCACGGGGGCAGGGTGCTCGTCCTCCGGTTCCTCCGCCGCCTGACGCCGCAGGTCGGAGATCTCTCCTCGTGCGGAAAGCAAGATCGGCGCCTGACTCAGCATCAGTACGGACGGCGCCGAAAGTCCGTCCCGCTGTCCCATCTCCCCTAACTGCCACCGGAGCAGCACCAGCGGCAATTCCCTCTTCACGGCCATCCACGCTCCGGCGGCATCGACGCTGCCCGCCGTGGTGTAGACGGTCCACAGGGTCGCTCCCGCCAGTAACAGCGCGCCCAACCGTTGAGAGAGCCGTGCAAACCTCTTTCGTTCCATTTGCTTCACCTCTTAGGACAACCTTATGCGCCACGGGTCCGAAAAATGACCATCCAATGAAAAACCGCCCGGTACATTCGTACCGGGCGTTCCTCTATCTCAATGTCATTTATCCAAATTCATTCCGTGAGGCTTCGCATCAGGGCGATCTCCTTGGCATAGCCAGGCAATTCGTTAGGCGTTTCCAGGCAAAAGGGCAGATTTTTTAGCACCGGATGGTTCACCACCCGCGCCAGCGCCTCCTGGCCAATGCACCCCTCCCCGATCCGGGCGTGGCGGTCCTTGTGGGCGCCGCAGGGGTTCAGGCTGTCATTCAAATGAACGGCCCGCAGCCGGTCCAGTCCGATGACCCGATCAAATTCCGTCAAAACGCCGTCCAGATCGTGAATGATGTCATACCCGGCGTCGGAAACGTGGCAGGTGTCCAGACAGACCCCCATTTTCCCCGTCAGCTCCACCCGGTCCAGGATTTCTCGCAGTTCCTCAAAGCGTCCGCCCACCTCGCTGCCCTTCCCGGCCATGGTCTCCAGCAATACCGTGGTAGACTGTTCCGGGGTCAGGATGGCGTTAAGCCCTTCCGCGATATAGGTGATCCCAGCTTCGCTCCCCTGTCCCACATGGCTGCCGGGGTGGAAATTATAGAGCTGTCCCGGTATGTGCTCCATACGGTGCAAATCGTCCGCCATGGTGTCCCGTGCGAAAAGACGGTTTTGTTCCTCCGCACCGCAGAGATTCAGGGTATACGGGGCGTGGGCGATGATCGGTGCGAAGCAGTGCTCCTTCATGAGCACCACCAGCGCCGCCGCGTCCGCCGGGTCCAGTTCCTTGGCCTTACTCCCTCTGGGATTCCGGGTAAAAAACTGAAAGGTGTCCGCCCCAAGCTCCAACGCCTGCCGGCCCATAGCCAGAAAGCCCTTGGAGGATGATAAATGACAGCCGATGTGCAGCATAGAAACCTCCCGAAAAATAGTTTCTTTATTATAGCACACCGGCTGTCGCCTGTCACGGGTCTTATTTACGGAGTCTCCGCCTCTATCTCACCGTCCTGCGGCGTATCGGACAGAAACAGTTCCTCCGCCTGCCGCTGAACGGCGATCAGATCCTCCCGAAGCTGTCGGAGCGTTTCTTCGGTATCTGTCAATGCGTTGAACAGAAGCAGGTATTCTTTCGTCAGTGTATGGTTCATATAGTATCCTTTCTTTTCCGAATGAATTGCAATTTCGGAATACGGCTCTATCATACAAAATTTCCGGCTGCTTTTATGTCGCATTTTGTCGAACACATGCGTGTTTTTGTCATGAGCGGGCATTATTTTTCCAAACAAGCGGAATCTTGTCCCAAAAAGCGGTTGCAGGTCCAGATATCGGATGCTATGATAAAAGGGCAAATGATCATGCAAGGAGGCACTTATGAGTCCTGCGTCTACCGAGCAATTCCTTTTGGAGCAATATACCGGGCATCCCGCATCCCAGCTTCAGGATCTGCGCAAAGCCCTCTACCAGAGCGTCTTTGGCTGCGGTCATCTGATCACAGACACCTCCGCCGCCGCAGAGGGTATCTGGAAGGAAGCCGTGGAAGCTGGACCGTGCAGCCGGGAGGTCGAAACGCTGGACGGTCCCTGGTCCCGAGTGCATCTGGGCGTTCTGGCAGATGGTCTGACCCCTGAAACGTTGGCCTGCATTTTTGCCCGGTCTGCCGCCATGCCTCATGGCGGTGCAGATACCTTACAGGAAAAGCTGGCGATCCTGCGACGGCTGATCCGCTCCGGCGCTCTGCCCTATTCCCCGTCAGAGGCTGAGGAGGAACTGGATGACTGGCAAAAAAACGGCTTCCCTGCCTGCCGCCACTCCGAGGAATACCGAGCCGCCTACCGCCCTGCCTACCGGGTTCTGCACTGCGCTTATGTCCGCCTGCTGCCGCTGCTGGCGGCCATTGACCGGACCTTGAAGGAAAAGTCCCGGGTCCTGCTGGCCATTGAGGGTGGCGCCGCCAGCGGCAAAAGCACCCTGGCAGAGCTGCTGACAGTGATTTATCCTGATACGGCGCTGTTCCATGCTGACGATTTCTTTCTCCGTCCGGAGCAACGGACCGCCGCGCGCTACGCCCAGCCCGGCGGCAATCTGGACCGCGAGCGGTTGGAATCGGAGATCTTGGCTCCTATCAGTCGAAACGAAGCCGTCATTTACCGTCCTTTCGACTGCCATACCCTGTCCCTCCGGGAGCCGATGACCGTCCTGCCAGGGCGTTTGAACATCGTGGAAGGCAGTTACAGCTTTCACCCGGAATTGGCCCACTATTACGATTTGTCCGTTTTTTTGGACATTTCCCCGGAAACGCAGCGAAGCCGGATACTGGACCGCAACGGTCCGGAGTGGGGCCAACAATTTTTCGACCGCTGGATCCCCCTGGAACAGACCTATTTTCGTGAAACAAATACAAAAGGCCGCTGCACGCTGGCCTTAGAGGAGGAAATACGATGAAGCTCGTTGTGATCGATGGTCAGAGCGGCCGCACGGGTGCGCTGCTGGTAGACCGGGTCCGGGCGGCGGGGCTCCCCTTGGAACTGTTGGCAGTAGGCACCAATGCCAATGCCACTGCCGCCATGATGAAGGCCGGGGCTCAGCGAGGCGCCACCGGCGAAAACCCGGTTCTGGTGGCTTGTCGGGACGCGGACATCATCGCCGGTCCCATCGGTATTCTGATGGCGGACGCCCTCATGGGAGAGATCACCCCCGCTATGGCGGTGGCCGTGGGCCAAAGCCGTGCGCAGAAGGTCCTGCTACCGGTAAATTCCAACTGCGGCAAGATCGTGGTCGGCATCCGGGACCTGACCCTCTCCCGGATCATGGACGAGGCCGTGGAGGTCCTGCGGGAGCTGTGCGGTCTGTCCGCCCAGCCACTTTGAACGAAAAACGCAAAAAGTGCCTGAGATTTGAAACCTCAGGCACTTTTTCATCTTTTACACACCGCCGAACCGGAACGCCACACCTACCACGGCGGAAAGGCCGATGAACACAATGGGATGCCATTTTTTCGTGAGCTTCACCCAGTTGGTCAGCACCAGCAACACCGCCGCCAGCACCAGCCCCCGCCAATTCAAGCTGCCGATCAAGGAAAACACCTTCATAATGGAGCCGCTGACGGTGGAGCTACTGGCTCGAAACAGTACTTGCAACACCACATCAATGCAGGCGGCGGCAATCAGGCCTGTGGAGGCAGGGCGCAGGCCGTACAGGGCGTTGGAGACCAGCTTGCTGTCCCTGAATTTTGCCAGCATAGCCGCCACGATGAGAATGACGATAATGGAGGGCGTCACCTCACCCACGGTAGCAATGACGGCGCCGGGGATACCCGCCACGGTAAACCCCACATAGGTAGCCATGTTGATGCCGATGGGACCGGGAGTGGATTCAGATACCGCCAGCATATTCATGAGATCTGTTTGGGTGTACCAGCCGGTAGCGGTGCCAATGTCCTTCAGGAAGGGCACGGTGGCCATACCGCCGCCCACGGCGAACAATCCCGTCTTGAAAAATTCCCAGAAAAGGCGCAGATAGGTCATTTCACGGCACCTCCCTCCAGATTTTTCAGCACAATGCCCGCCAGCGCCGCCAGGAGCACAAACCAAACGGGAGAGAGGTTCAGCAGCGCACTCCCAACCATCACCAGTAGGAAAATAGCAAAAGTGCGCTTATCAATGACAGACTTTTTCAGGAGTTTTACCACCGCATTGAAAATCAGCACGCAGACGCATACCTGGATCCCGGCAAAGGCATTCTGCACCCAAGCCACACTGGAAAAGTTAGTGATGAGGCTTGCCAGAATACTGATGATCACCAGAGACGGGAATACGATGCCCAGGGTGGCGACAATGCCTCCTATCGTGCCCTTCCGCTTCTGGCCAATAAAAGTAGCGGTATTGACGGCGATGATGCCCGGGGTGCATTGACCGATAGCATAGTAGTCCATCAGTTCTTCCTCTGTGGCCCAGTGGCGGTCCTCCACCACTTCCCGCTGAAGAATGGGTAGCATGGCCATGCCGCCGCCGAAGGTCATCACGCCCACCTTGGCAAAGGTCCCGAACAAATCCAGATATTCGTTCATTCAGTTCTCCTCTTTCCAACATCAAATCGGAATTTTATTATACTCTTTCTGAGTAAAAAAACAAGCCCGGCCCCATGTGATACTTCACAAAGGGACCGGGACAAGGAAGGCCGAAAATCAGGGAAGCTGAATATGCGTCCGCTTCAGAGACCGCCGCAGAGCCACGCACAGCGGGGGAGCCAGGATGATGGCCACCGCGCCGTTGAACAGGGACGCGGGGATCTTCAGAGGCAGAGCCGCCGCCGCCACGGAAGCGGTGAGACCACCCATCAGCAGGCCGTCATACGCAAAGGACTTGAAGAAATAGAGAATGTAGTAGGCCACACAGCCCAGTGCCGCGGATACGGTGCAGCGGCCATAGGTGGGCATATCCCGGTCCTTCATGGCCAAGCCTGCTACCATACCCATAACGCCCTTGGTAAGGAAGGTGATCCAACACTCCGGAGCGTAGGCCGGGTTGGTCAGGTCATAGATGGCGGAACCCAAACCGGAGGCGAAACCGCCCACAGGTCCCAAAAGCAAACCGGACAGGCAGCACATGATATTGGCCAGAGTGAAGGAGGTGCGACCTCCGATGGCGATAGGCATGGTGATCCGCAGATAGTTGCTGACAAACACCAACGCCGTCATCATGCCCAGCATGGTCAGCTTATTGACATTCTTCTCATTCCGATTCATAAAAAGCACTCCTAAGTTGTTTGTTGAAGCTATCATAGCATGTAATTGACTTTGCGGCAAATGCCAGTTTTTATAAATTTGATGAGGTCAGTTTTGATAAGAGCAGTCCCGCGGCTCAAAGGCCGCGGGACTGCTTTGCTTCACTGTTTATGCCTTGGGTTCCTCGGACTCGAACACGGTCTTGGCACTGGCCGCCAGACCCGCCAAGCCCTGCAATTCACTGGGAATGATGATCTTGGTGGCCTTGCCGTCCGCCACCTTGGTCATGGTCTCCAACGCCTTCAGCTTCACCACCTGATCGTTGGGAGCAGCCTCGTTCAGCAGCTTCAGGGCATCCGCCGTGGCCTGCTGGACCTTCATGATGGCCTCGCTCTCTGCCTCGGCCGCCAGGATCTTAGCGGTCTTTTCCGCCTCGGCCTCCATGATCTTCGCTTGCTTGGCGGCGTCGGCCCGCAGGATGGCAGACTGCTTCTCGCCCTCCGCCACCAGGATCTGGCTCTGTTTCTGGCCCTCGGCCTGAAGGATGGATTCACGGCGCTCCCGCTCCGCCTTCATCTGCTTTTCCATGGCGTTCTGGATCTCCTTGGGCGGGATGATGTTTTTCAGCTCCACCCGGTTGACCTTGATGCCCCAGGGGTCCGTGGCTTCGTCCAGAATGGAGCGCATCCGGGAGTTGATGGTATCACGGCTGGTAAGGGACTGGTCCAGTTCCATATCGCCGATGATGTTTCGCAGGGTAGTGGCCGTCAGATTCTCAATGGCGTTCATGGGGTGCTCCACACCGTAGGTGTAGAGCTTGGGATCGGTGATCTGGAAGTAGATGACCGTGTCGATCTGCATGGTGACATTATCTTTGGTGATCACAGGTTGGGGGGCAAAGTCCGCCACCTGCTCCTTCAGGCTCACCTTTTTGGCAACGCGCTCGATAAAAGGCACTTTCAGATGCAGGCCTACATTCCAAACAGTGCGGAACGCACCCAGCCGTTCCACCACGTAGGCGCGGGACTGCTGAACAATGACGATATTGCTGACAACCAAAATCAGGAGCAGCGCAACAAGGATAAAAACAATGATCAACTTCATAATGAGTACCTCCACTCTTACAGCGGTTTCCAAAGGGCTTGCTGGTTGGTTTCATCTTACCTTATTTTAACCGTCAGCGCAAGCGTCATTTCCGCTTTCGCTCCAAATTGCAAAAAAAGAAAGAGAAACGCGGACAGTCCAATGGACTGTCCGCGCTCCCCTTCCCAAAACAGGAAGCATGTATAAGAGAAGAGAAAATGGAAATTTACTTTGCAGCGGCCTTCTTCTTGCCGGTGACAGCGTCCATGAAGACAGCGATAGCGCCATCGCCAGTGACGTTGCAAGCAGTACCGAAGCTATCCTGGGCGATGTACAGAGCGATCATCAGGCCGCACATGGTCTCATCGAAGCCCAGCATGGACTGCAGGATACCCAGAGCAGCCATGACAGCGCCGCCGGGGACGCCGGGGGCAGCAACCATGGTCACGCCCAGCATCAGAATGAAGGGGAACATCTTGCCGAAGCCGATGGACTGGTTGGTCATCACCATAACAGCCATAGCGCAGCTGGTCAGGGTGATGGTGGAACCAGACAGGTGAATGGTAGCGCACAGGGGGCACACGAACTCGGCCATACCGTCAGAGCAGCCGTTGTTCTTGGTGCACTGAGTGGTGACGGGGATGGTAGCGGCAGAGGACTGGGTGCCGATAGCGGTGGTGTAAGCGGGCAGCATGTTCTTGATCAGAGCGAAGGGATTCTTCTTGGCAGCGCTGCCGGCCACGGTGTACTGGAACACGATGATGACCCAGTGCAGGACCAGGATCATAGCGAACACCTTGATGAAGGAGCCCATGATCTCCACGATGGTACCGGCATAAGCCAGCTTAGCGAAGATGCCATACACATGGAAGGGCAGCAGGGGGATGACGATGTTGCTGACCAGCTTGTCGATGATCTCAGCAAACTCGTTCATCACGGTCTTCATGGTGCTGCCCTTGATGACAGCCATGCCCAGGCCCAGGATGAAGGCCATCAGCAGAGCGGTCATAACGCCCATGATGGGAGGCATCTCAATATTGAAGTAACCAGCCAGAACGGTCTCCTCAGCGTTGGCGGCGTTCTCCATGAACATGCCAGCGTGGACCATGTGGGGATACAGCAGGGAAGCCACAACGAAGGCCAGAGTACCGGAGATGATGGTGGAACCGTAAGCCACACCGGTGGTAGCGGCCAGGGTCTTACCAGCGCCGGCGCCCAGGTCAGCAATACCGGGGGCGACGAAGCCAATGATGATCAGAGGGATCACGAAGTTCAGGAAGTTGCCGAAGATGCTGTTGTAGGTAGCGCCGATGCGGATGATGACCTCACCGAAGGCACCCATACCGGGGGTCACGAAACCGACCACGATACCGAGTACGATGGCGATGACCAGCTTGAGCAACAGGCTCATCTTTTTCTTTTCTTTCATTTCTCTCGTCCGTGTGATCTCACACGGACATCCTCCTTTTCTGATTTTCCTTTTTTCTCTTCTTTTATATCCAGCTGCTGCCGCTTACGCGTCCAGCAGAGAATATCCCTTTGCAGTCAGCTCATCCTTGATCTTCTGCACGTGATCGGCGTTCCGGGTCTCCAGGACCATGGACACCACACATGCGTTGACCTCAGAGTTGACATCCTCACGCTCGTGATGGATGCGGACCACGTTGGCACCGGTGCCGCCGACAACATTCAGCAGGTTGGCCAGGCTGCCGGCACGGTCAGCCAGCTTGGTGGTGATGGTAGCGAGACGGCCACCGTAGGTCAGGCCGCGGGTGATGACGCGGGACAGGGTGGTCACGTCCACGTTGCCGCCGGAAACCACGCACACAGTCTTCTTGGTGGTGTCGATCTTGCCGGACATGCAGGCAGCCACGGGAGTAGCGCCAGCGCCCTCGGCAACAGTCTTCTGGACCTCCAGCAGAGCCAGGATCGCAGCGGCGATCTCGTCCTCGCTGACGGTGACGATCTCGTCCACATACTTCTGGCACATCTCGAAGGTCAGGCTGCCGGGAGTCAGCACATGGATGCCGTCAGCCAGGGTCGCGGCATCGGGCACAGTGGTGACCTTACCGGCCTGACGGGAAGCATACATGGAAGCCACAACGCCGGCCTGCACGCCGATGACCTTGCAGGAGGGCTTGAGCTGCTTGATGGCGAAAGCCACGCCGGAGATCAGACCGCCGCCGCCGATGGGGACCACGACCTGCTCCACTTCGGGGAGCTGCTCCAGGATCTCCAGACCGATGGTGCCCTGACCGGCAATAACATACGGATCATTGAAGGGATGTGCGAAGGTGTAGCCGTGCTCCTTGGACAGACGCTCGGCCTCGCGGGCGGCGTCATCGTAAACGCCGGGGACCAGAACCACTTCAGCGCCGTAGTTACGGGTAGCCTCCACCTTGGAGATGGGAGCGCCCTCAGGCATGCAGATCACGGACTTGATGCCCAGCTTCGTGGCGGACAGAGCGATGCCCTGAGCATGGTTGCCGGCGGAGCAGGCGATGACACCGTGAGAAGCTTCCTCCGGAGTCAGGGAACGGATCTTGTTGTAGGCGCCGCGGATCTTGAAAGCGCCGGTGAGCTGCAGGTTCTCAGACTTGATGTAAATGTTTTCGCCCAGCCGATTGGCATTTTCCAGCGGAGTCTTGCGGGCAATGCCCTTCAGAGACTCCTGGGCTTCCTGGATCATCTGTAAAGTTACCATAATAATCCCCCTATTTGTCTATGATTCGAAAACCACAATCAACTATACTGTCATTGTATGACGGACAGTTTTTGTTTTCAATACACAATTCCGCCAAATGTTCTTTCAATAAACACGCATTTTGCACAATATTGGCCTGATTATGGCTCTTTTGGGTTTCGTTTTTGACAAGAATGGCGTTCACTGACGGACATTTGTGCATCATATCAAAAAGCAGGGGAAAAAGTTCAAGTCACATCGTGCACCTTTTCAAATACGATTCCTTGAAAATACAGAAAGCATTAGCAGGATTTTAAGGCGGCCAAGCCATCGGCACAGCTGACTGCCGGACAACTCAAGTATGACTGATCCATTATATCAAAAAACGGCACACTTATGTGTGCCGCTTTTCTGGTGACCCGGCGGGGATTCGAACCCCGGACCCACTGCTTAAAAGGCAGTTGCTCTGCCGACTGAGCTACCGGATCAGAGTAAAACACTTATTACCTATAAATCACAGGCCGCGAGGCCGTATTCATGGTCAATGGCAGGGACGGCTGGACTCGAACCAGCGAATGAGGGAGTCAAAGTCCCTTGCCTTACCACTTGGCTACGCCCCTAAGTGGAAAAAAGAGGGAACCGGGGATACCCCGGCCCCCTCATGTCTGGGGTGGGTGATGGGACTCGAACCCACAACACCTGGAACCACAATCCAGT
>UQUC01000064.1 GCA_900544105.1 uncultured Oscillibacter sp.
CTATAAGCTCTTTTTCTCCCCCGGCATAGCCGGGGGTTGCCTTTGTCAAGACAATCCTCAGTTTTCAGAACTTGTATGAAGTTCTGAAAACTTGCTCAGCGGGGCGAAAAGACTTTTTCGACACGCTGAAGCGGCCCATGCGTAAAACGCATAGGCCGCTTTTTCGTGCAGTCAAGGCAGATAGATCCAGTTTTCAAAAAACGGTTTTTCCGTTAATACACCGCTTCACCAGTATAGACCAGCTTGGCGTCGCCGGTGAGGGTGATCTTCTCGTCGGTGTAGTTCACCACCAGATCACCGCCGGCAGCCCGAACGGTCACATCCCGTCCCTTTTCGCACATACCGTTGGCCACGGCCGCCACCACAGCGGCGCAGGCACCGGTGCCGCTGGCCATGATCTCGCCGCTGCCCCGCTCCCAGACCCGCATTTTGATGGTGCTGGGATTCACCACGCGGATAAACTCCGCATTGATCCGCTCCGGGAAATAGGGAGCCTGCTCAAACCGGGGACCGAGGAACTCCACATCCACATCGTCGATCCGGGGGCAGAAGGCCACGCAATGCGGCTCTCCCACGTCTACGCAGGTGATGTTGAAGGACTGTCCGCCGATATACACCGGGTAATCCACCACCGTCTTTTCCGCGATGGCAAACCGGAAGGCAGCCGTGTCCAGAGAGGCGCAGCCCATATCCACACAGGCGGAAGTCACCAGACCGTTTGCGGTGTAGAGGTGCACTTCCCGGACACCGGCGCCGGTCTCGATCCGCATATCTTCCTTTTTCACCAGACCGTTGTCATACAGGTACTTGCCCATGCACCGCAGGGCGTTGCCCGCCGTGGCGCTCTCGCTGCCGTCGGCGTTGAACAGCCGGATCTTTGCGTCGGCAATGTCGGAATGCTCCATCAGGACGATCCCATCAGCGCCGATGCCGTAGTGCCGGTCACAGAAGGTAACGCACAGGGACTCCGGGCAGGTGATCTCGCCGTGGAAGTTTTCCAGGAAGATGTAATCGTTTCCGCAGGTCTGCAACTTGGAGAATTTCAGCTTCTGACGCTCGCTGCGGAGGTGGCAGATATCGATCAGCTCCGTATTGTGCTGATTGTAGCGGCTGGCCAGAATATCCGTCAGTGCGTTGGCGGTATCCAGAGAGGTCAGGCACGGGATCCCCAGCTGGACGCAGCGGTGGTTCAGATGGATGAAGTCCCGGATATATATAGGCTCCGTGGAGCCGGTGAGGATCACATAGTCGATCCGGCCGTTTTCAAGGAGCTGGAACACCCGGTTGTCTTTCCCCAGCTTGCCCACGATCTCCACATCGGTACCCAGACGAGAGATCTCTCTGGCGGTACCGTCGGTGGCGTAGAGCTTATAGCCCATTTCATCCAGCTTCCGGGCGATGTTGACGATCTCCGGCTGATCCCGGTGGTTCACGGAGATCAGCACGCCGCCGCGGGTCTCCTTCTCCACCTTGTACCCGGCGGATACCAGGCCCTTGAACAGCGCCTCCTGCATATTTTTGCCAAGGCCCAGCACCTCGCCGGTGGATTTCATCTCCGGGGAGAGGGCGGCATTGGCATCGGTGATCTTCTCAAAGGAGAACACCGGCACCTTCACAGCCACATAGGGGGGCTGACGGTACAGGCCGGTGCCGTAACCCAGAGAGGCCAGAGGCTGACCCACCATGACGCGGGTGGCCAGATCCACCATGGGTACGCCGGTGACCTTGGAAATGTAGGGCACCGTGCGGCTGGCGCGGGGATTCACCTCAATGACGTACAACTCGTTCTGGTAGATCAGATACTGAATATTGATGAGGCCATGGGTCCCCAGGGACAGAGCCAGCTTTTCCGAACAGTCCACAATGGTTTTCAGCATCTTATCTCCGATGGAGAAGGGCGGATAGACGGCGATAGAGTCGCCGGAGTGGACGCCGGTGCGCTCGATGTGCTGCATAATACCGGGAATCAGGACGTCCTTGCCGTCGGAAATGACGTCCACCTCCAGCTCCTTGCCCATGAGGTACTGGTCCACCAGCACCGGGTTTTCGATCTTGCCGGAGAGAATGACCTCCATATAGGTCCGCACGTCCTCGTCATTGTGAGCGATGACCATGTTCTGGCCGCCGATGACGTAGGAGGGGCGCAGCAGCACGGGATAGCCCAGCTCATGAGCGGCGTCCAGCGCCTCCTGCATACCGGTGATGGCCCGGCCCTGAGGCCGCTTGATAGAGAACCGCTCCAGCAGGGTATCAAACCGTTCCCGGTCCTCTGCCATGTCGATGGACTCAGCGCTGGTACCCAAAATGGGGATACCGTGGCTGTCCAGGAACTTGGTGAGCTTGATGGCCGTCTGGCCGCCGAAAGCCACCACCACGCCCACGGGCTTCTCCACCTCGATGATGTGCATAACATCCTCGGGGAACAGAGGCTCAAAGTACAGACGGTCGGCGGTATCATAGTCCGTGGAGACGGTTTCAGGGTTGTTGTTGACGATGACTACCTCGTAGCCCAGCTCCTTCAGCGTCCAGACGCAGTGGACGGAGGAATAGTCGAACTCGATGCCCTGACCGATGCGGATGGGGCCGGAGCCAAGCACCATAATGACCGGCTTGCCGCTGCGGGGGAAGGTCCGGGATTCGCAGAACTTATCAAAAGTGGAATAGAAATAGGGAGTCTCGGCATCGAACTCCGCGCCGCAGGTATCCACCATCTTGTAGACGGCGTCCTTTTTCTCGCAGGGCAGCGCGGCAGCGCCGGAGAGACGCTTGAGGGTATCGTCGGGATAGCCCATCTTCTTGCCGGTCTCATAATGCTCAACGGTGAGACCGTCCGTTTCCAGAGTCTTTTCAAATTCCGCCATTTTCTTCAGCTTTGCCAGGAACCAGCGGTCGATCCGGGTGATGCTGAAGATCTCGTCGATAGACGTACCGCCCTTCAGGGCCTCAAAAATGGTAAACAGACGGTGGTCATCCACCCGGCGGAGCCGCTCCCAGATGGGGGCGTGGTCCTCGGGGTCATTTTTGCGGTTCAGGCTGTCCAGACCCACTTCCGCGCCGCGGACGGCCTTCATCAGGGCCATCTCGAAGCTGGGAGCGATGGCCATGACCTCGCCGGTGGCCTTCATCTGGGTGCCAAGCTTGCGGCTGGCGTCGGCAAACTTGTCGAAGGGCCACTTGGGCATCTTCACAACGATGTAGTCCAGCGTCGGCTCAAAGCAGGCACAGGTCTTACCGGTGATGTCGTTTTTGATCTCGTCCAGGGTATAGCCCAAAGCGATCTTGGTGGTGATCTTGGCGATGGGATAGCCGGTGGCCTTGGATGCCAGGGCGGAGGAACGGCTGACGCGGGGATTCACCTCGATGACCGCGTACTCAAAGCTGTCCGGATTCAGGGCCAGCTGCACATTGCAGCCGCCCACGATGCCCAGATGGGCGATGATGTCCAGAGACGCCTTGCGGAGCATCTGGAATTCCTTGTCCGCCAAGGTCTGGGTGGGGGCCACCACGATGGAATCGCCGGTGTGGACGCCAACGGGGTCAAAGTTCTCCATGGAGCAGACGGCGATCACGTTGCCCACGCCGTCCCGCATGGTCTCAAATTCGATCTCCTTCCAGCCGAAAATGGCCCGCTCCACCAAAATCTGGGTAATGGGAGAGGCGTCCAGCCCGGTCTGGGCGATGATGCGCAGCTCCGCTTCATTAGCGGCGGCACCTCCTCCGGCGCCGCCCAGGGTAAAGGCAGGCCGGACGATGACGGGATAGCCGATGCGTTCGGCCACCTCCAGGGCGCCCTCCACGGTCTCGGCAATATCAGAGGCGATGACCGGCTGACCGATCTCCGCCATGGCCTCCTTGAACAGCTCCCGGTCCTCGGCCCGGGAAATGGCCTTGGCATCGGTGCCCAGCAGACGGATGCCCTGTTCCTCCAGGAAGCCCTCCTTGTCCAACTGCATGGCCAGGGTCAGGCCGGTCTGCCCGCCCAGACCCGCCAGAAGGCTGTCGGGCTTTTCCTTCTTGATGATGCGCTTGATGGTCTCCGTAGTCAGAGGCTCCAGATAGATTTCGTCCGCCATGGCCTGATCGGTCATGATGGTAGCGGGGTTGGAGTTGCACAGCACCACATTGACGCCCGCTTCCTTCAAGATGCGGCAGGCCTGAGCGCCGGCGTAGTCAAACTCAGCAGCCTGGCCGATGACAATGGGGCCGGAGCCGATGACCAGGACTTTTTTGATACTTGTATCCAAAGGCATTAAATACGGCCCCCTTTCTCATCATATTGAATATTTGCACAGAACCAATGAAGGGGGACGTATTTTTCGCATGTGCCGCATTCTGCGGCACGCGTATGAATCGAAAATTTGAATTTATTCAAATTTATCGCCCCCTTTCATCAACTCTACAAACCGGTCGAAGAGGAAGGACGTATCCTTGGGGCCAGTACAAGCCTCCGGGTGGAACTGGACCGTAAAGGCCTTCAGCTCCGGATAGTCGATGCCCTCGCAGGTGCCGTCGTTGGCGTTGGCAAAGCGGACCTTGCCCAGCTTCACCGTATCGCTGTCCACGGCATAGCCGTGGTTCTGGCTGGTGATGTAGGTGCGGACGCCAGCCACATCCCGGACGGGCTGGTTCACGCCCCGGTGGCCGTATTTCAGCTTATAGGTGCTGCCGCCGGCGGCCAGAGCCGTCAGTTGGTGGCCCAGGCAGATGCCGAACATGGGCACCCTGCCCAAGAACTTGCGGATCTGCTCGATCTGGTATACGTTTTCCGCCGGGTCACCGGGGCCGTTGGAGAGCATTATGCCGTCAGGATCAGCGGCCAGAACATCCTCCGCAGAGGTGGACGCGGGCAGGACCGTCACGGTGCAGCCCCGCTTCTGGAGCTCTCGGACAATGTTGCGCTTGGCACCATAGTCCAGGAGGGACACCCGGAACCGCTCCTCCCCCTCCGCCGGATGGACGGTGGGCTCCTTGCAGGAAACCGCCTCTACCACGCCGGTGACGGCATAGGACGCAACCGGGGTCAGGTCAGCGGGGATCTCATCACAAATTGTGGCGTTCATAACGCCGTGCTCCCGGATGATGCGGGTCAGCTCCCGGGTATCCACGCCGCACAGCCCCGGCACGCCCTGCTCTTTCAAGTACGTATCCAGATCGCAGTCCGTCCGGAAATTGGAGGGTGTGTCGCAGTATTCCCGGACCACATAGCCCTTCACGCAGCAGGCTCCTTCAAAATCCTCCCGGATGATGCCGTAGTTGCCGATCAGAGGATAGGTCTGCATAACGATCTGTCCGGCATAGCTGGGGTCCGTCAGGGTCTCGACGTAACCGCACATACCGGTGGTGAACACCAGCTCACCCACGGTGTCGGTCTCCGCACCGAACCGGACGCCCTCAAATACCTGGCCGTCCTGTAAGATCAAATAACCTTTTTTCATCATGTTCTCCTCAGGCCGTCTTATTTGCCGGCCTCAGTCTCGCAGTAGATGCAGCGGTAAACACGCTTGGCCGGATCGGTCAGCAGGAATTCCTGAGGCAGCTCCTGCTCCACAGAGGTGATGCAGCGGGGGTTCTTGCACTTCAGCACGCCCCGGATCCGCTCCGGCAGCTTGAGGCCCCGCTTCTCCCGGAGCTGGCCCTCGTGAATGATATTCACGGTGATGGTGGGGTCCACATAGCCGATCAGATCCCAATCAAGGTCCATCTCCCGGTCGATCTTGATGATGTCCTTCCGTCCCAGCTTGCCGCTGGTGACGTTCTTCAAAATAGCGACGGTGCAGTCCAGCTTGTCCAGGCCCAGGATGTTGTACAGCTCCATGGCCTTACCGGCGGTGATGTGGTCGATCACGATGCCGTTCTGAATAGAATCAATAATCATGTCCGTTCTCTCCTCTCACTGAATACCCAGCAGCTTCATGATCAGCGCCATGCGGATGTAGCGGCCGTTCTGGGCCTGCTTGAAGTAGCAGGCACGGGGGTCATTGTCCACCGCCACGGAGATCTCATTGACGCGGGGCAGCGGATGCAGGATCCGCAGGTCCTCCTTGGCGTTCGCCAGCTTGTCCGGGGTGAGGATGTACATATCCTTCAAACGGAGGTAATCCTCCTCATTGAAGAAACGCTCTTTCTGGACCCGGGTCATGTACAGGATATCCAGCTCCGGCATGACCTCCTCCAGAGAGGTGGACTGGGTATAGGGAATGTTTTTGGACTTGACGTACTGCTCCTTGACATAGCGGGGCAGCTTCAGTTCCTCCGGAGAGATGAACACGAACCGGACGCCGGTGTAGCGGCTCATGGCAGCCACCAGAGAATGGACCGTCCGGCCAAACTTCAGGTCGCCGCAGAAGCCGATGGTCAGGTTGTCGAAATGGCCCTTTTCCTTGTGGATGGTAATGAGGTCCGTCAGGGTCTGGGTGGGATGGTTGTGGCCGCCGTCACCGGCGTTGATCACCGGCACCAGAGAGTGCTGCGTTGCCACCAGAGGCGCGCCCTCCTTGGGATGGCGCATGGCAATAATGTCGCAGTAGGCGCTGACCACCCGGATGGTGTCCGCCACGCTCTCACCCTTGGAGGCGGAGGAGCTGGCGGCGGAGGAAAAGCCCAGCACCTGTCCGCCAAGGGACAGCATGGCGCTCTCAAAGCTCAGGCGGGTACGGGTGGAAGGCTCAAAGAACAGCGTTGCCAGGATCTTGCCGTCGCACTTATGGGCGTATTCGGCGGGATGCTCCATAATATCGCAGCCCGTTTTTACCAGCTCGTCGATCTCCTCGGTGGAGAGCTGCATAATGTCGATCAAATTTTCCATATCAGTTTTCCCCTCCATTGATCCAGCTTTCGTCAGACGGATTGTCCCGGAATTTCAGCAGACGGGCCACGTCCTCCGGCGCGATATAGCCTTCCTCCGCGCCCACCTGGGCGATGGTGTCCAGATTCGTCAGGCTCACGTTCTTCACGCCGGCCTCTGCCATGCGCTCCACGCCCTTCTTCATGCCGTAGGTGAAGATGCTCACCACGCCCAGCACCTCAGCGCCTGCTTCCCGCAGGGCTTCCACGGTCTCCAGCACGCTGCCGCCGGTGGAGATCAGATCCTCCACGACCACGACCTTCTCGCCCTTGTCCAGACGGCCTTCGATGCGGTTCTGGCGGCCATGGTCCTTATTGCCGGAACGGACATAGCCCATAGGCAGGCCCAGCAGATGGGCGGCAATGGCAGCGTGGGCGATGCCGGCGGTGGCGGTGCCCATCAGGACCTCCGCCTCCGGGTACTCCCGCTTCACGGTATCGGCAATGGCCTGCTCCACCTCGTTCCGGGCTTCCGGAGCGGTGAGGATCAGCCGGTTATCGCAGTAGATGGGGCTCTTGATGCCGCTGGCCCAGGTAAAAGGCTCCTGAGGGCGGAGAAAGACCGCCTTGATCTCCAGCAGACGCTTGGCAACGCGCACATTGATGCTGTCCATAGTTTGTTCTCCTTTATATCAATTTTTCTGTTGATCCAATCGTTTCCGGTTCGCGGCTCAGCCCACGAACTCCGCCACGCAGCGGCGGTAGGCGGCCACGGGGTCCTCCGCCTGGGTGATGGGACGGCCCACCACAATGTAGTCGGAGCCAAGCTCCTTGGCCTTGGCCGGCGTGGTGACCCGCTTCTGGTCGCCCACGTCTCCGTCAGCAAAGCGGACACCGGGGGTCACGGTGAGGAAGTTCTTGCCGCAGCGCTCGTGGACCGCGCCTGCCTCCAGGGGAGAGCATACCACGCCGTCCAGCCCCACGATGGAGGCGATCTCCGCATAGTGCATCACCACTTCGGCAATGGGCTTTTCGATCCACAGCTCTTTTTCCAGCATGTCCTGGTCCGTGGAGGTCAGCTGGGTCACAGCGATCAGCAGCGGGCGGGTACCATCCGGACGGGTCAGGCCCGCCAGAGCAGCGGACATCATGGCGCCGGTGCCGGCGGCATGGACGTTCACCAGGTCCACATCCAGCGCGGACAGGGCAGCCATAGCCTTTTTCACGGTGTTGGGGATATCATGCAGCTTCAGATCCAGGAAGATCTTATGGCCCCGGGCCCGGATCTCCCGGACGATGGAGGGGCCTTCGGCGTAGAACAGCTCCATGCCGATCTTCACAAAGGGCTTTTCCTCCGTGAAGCGGTCCAGAAATGCCAGTGTCTTTTCCTTGCTGTCAAAGTCCAGCGCAACGATAACGTCTTTACCCATGATGTGCTCCTCCTATGATCTCTGTCAGATTTTCCATGCCGTACCGTTCCATCACGGCAGGCAGATTTTCGATAATGGTCTTACTGGCATACGGCTCCACGAGGTTCGCCGCGCCAACGCCGATGGCGGTGGCGCCTGCCAGCATCAGCTCGATAACGTCCCCCGCCGTGGTGACGCCGCCCATGCCCACGATGGGGATGGACACCGCCTCGTAGACCTGATACACCATCCGCACTGCCAGCGGGAACATCCCCGGACCGGACATACCGCCGGTTGTATTGGCCAGCAGCGGACGGCGGCGCTTCAGATCGATCCGCATACCCGGCATGGTGTTGATGAGGCTCACGCCGTCGGCGCCCTCATCCTCGCAGGCTTTGGCAACGGCGGCGATGTTGGCCGCCGTGGGGGACAACTTCAAGATGATGGGCTTTTTCGTCACCGCTCGGACCGCCTTCGTCACCTCGGCCGCGGACTTGGGATCCGCGCCGAAGGCCGCGCCGCCGCCGTGGACGTTGGGGCAGGAGATATTGACCTCCAGCCAGCCCACCTGCTCCTGGGCGTCCAGCTTTTCGCAGACCTCGGCGTATTCCGCCACGGAAAAACCGCTGATATTCGCCATCACCGGCTTGTGAAATACCTGCTTGAGCTTCGGCAGCTCCGTTTCGATCACCGCGTCCACACCGGGGTTTTGCAGGCCCACAGCATTCAGCAGTCCGCCGGCATACTCCGCGATGCGGGGGGTGGGGTTGCCGAAGCGGGGTTCCCGGGTCGTACCCTTGAAAGAAAAGGTGCCCAGCATATTGATGTCGTACAACTCCGCAAACTCATAGCCAAAGCCGAAGGTGCCGCTGGCGGGGATGATGGGGTTGTCCATCTCAATACCGCAGAGGGTCACTTTTGTATTCACCATACGATCTCCTCCTTTTCCAGCACGGGGCCGTCCTTGCAGATCCGCTTATTGCCGTATTTCGTTTTGCAGGAGCAGCCCATGCAGGCCCCGAAGCCGCAGCCCATCCGCTCCTCAAAGCTGAACTGGCCGGAGGTCTTGCAGGCGCTGTATACCGCCTTCAGCATCGGCTCCGGACCGCAGGTATAGAGATAGGTGTAGTCGGACACGGCGGCCATGCCGTCGGTCACAAGTCCCTTGAGGCCGGCGCTGCCGTCGGAAGTGGCGATGATGACCTCCACCCCCAGCGTCCGGAACTCCTCCACCAGGAAGATCTCGGATTCCCGGTTGAAACCCAGCACGGCGGTGACGCGCTTACCCTGTGCGGTCAGCCGCTTGGCAAGGCCGTACAGCGGCGGGATACCCACGCCGCCGCCCACCAGCAGGGGGTGTTCCCCGCTGCGGGACACATCGTAGCCGTTGCCAAGGCCCGTCAGCACATCCAGCTCCGTGCCAGGAGCCATGCCCGTCATGGCCTCGGTGCCGTGGCCCAAGACCTTATAAATAAGCGTCAATTCTCCATCGGACCAGTCGCACACGGAGATAGGACGGCGGAGGAAAAAGCCAGAGAGCTTCAGATTCACGAACTGGCCGGGGGCGGTGATGGCAGAGGTGTCCCCCGCCAGCCGCAGACGGTAGATGCCGTCGGCCAGTCTTGTGTTTTCAGTCACTGTCAAGGTTATTTGCTTCACGATCATTCTCCTTTCAGCAGACGGTCTGCATCATACCAGGCAGCCGTTTCGCCTGCTGCTGTCAGCAGGCAGCGGCCTTGGACCTCCCATCCTGTAAAGGGTGTTGCCTTGCCCATGGAGAGAAAGTCTGCCGGGTCGATCCGATGGCTGTCATTCAGGTCGAACACGGTAAAACCGGTGTCCATCGGGATGTTGAAGCGGCGGCAGGGGGCATCGTGGAGCAGTTCCATCAGCCGCTCCATAGAGATGACGCTGGGCTTCACAAGTTCAGTATACAACAACGGGAACGCTGTTTCCAGTCCTACAATGCCCATTGCGCTTTTTTCCAGTCCGCGGCCTTTTTCCTCGGCACTGTGAGGGGCATGGTCCGTGGCGATCATGTCGATGGTGCCGTCCGCCAGGCCTTCCAACAGGGCCTCCCGGTCGCTCTTATCGCGCAGAGGCGGATTCATCTTGAAACGGCCATCCTCCTGCAAGCAGGAATCGTCCAGCAGCAGGTAGTGGGGGCCGGTCTCGCAGGTGACGTCCAGGCCCTCGGCTTTGGCCTTGCGGATCAGGTCCACGCTCTCCTTGGTGGAGATGTGGCAGACATGATAGCCACAGCCCGTCTCCCGCACCAGCTCCAAATCCCGTTGAATGGGTCGCCACTCGCTCTCGGAGCAGATACCCCTGTGGCCGTGGGCCTTGGCATAGGCGCCGTCATGGATATAGCCGCCCCGCAGGAGGGAATTATCCTCACAGTGGGCCACGATCAGCTTGCCCAGGCGCTTGGCCTCCAGCATAGCGCGGCGCATCATGTCGCGGTCCTGAACGCCCTTTCCGTCATCGGAGAAAGCCACTACATAGGGGGCCATGGCTTCCAGATCCGCCAGCGTCTCCCCTTTTTCCCCCTGCGTAATCGCGCCGTAGGGCAGGACCCGCACCACCGCGTCCTTTTCGATGGCATCCAGCTCCGGTCGGAGGTTTTCCAGGCTGTCCGGCACCGGGTTCAGGTTCGGCATGGCACACACCACGGTATAGCCGCCATGGGCCGCCGCTAAAGAGCCGCTACGGATGGTTTCCTTATAAGAAAAACCCGGCTCCCGAAGATGCACATGAACATCAACGAAACCGGGTAAAATCACGAAAGAAGAAGCATCCATAGTGGAAATAGTACCGCCTCGGGAAACACCATTGCCCAAAGAAATGGAAACACTGCTCCGGGAGAAAACGCCGTTGTGGAATACCTGCGCATTGTTCAGTACCAACGTCACGATCATCGCTCCTTTTCTAAAAATCTCTAAACTTTCGATATGATACCATGGGTTTCCCTACCTGTCAAGGGTCTTTTTTCACAAGAGGTCCTCCGATTTCCCCGATGCGTTTCTACGCCCCGGCAAACTGACGGAAATCATCGAATTTTCCCTCTGTCTTTGGGCGGGCACGCAGAAAAAAACATCCACCCGCCAGGCGGGTGGATGCTTTTGGTCGGTTCGGTATTTAGGCTCAGGCCATGGCCTTGGCGGATTCCTCCAGCTTGGCGATGAGCTCCTGATATTTGGCAACCTTCTCACGCTCGGCGTTCACCACGTTTTCGGGAGCGTGGGCCACGAATTTCTCGTTGGCCAACTTGCCCTCGGTGATCCGCAGACCGTTCTTCGCCTTTTCCAGCTCCTTGGCAATGCGCTCCCGCTCTGCCGCCAGATCCACCAGCTCGCTGAGAGGCAGGTAGGCAGTGGCGTCATGGGTCACCACACTGACAAGGCCGGTCACATCTGCCGGAGCGGTCTCCGGGAAGGTGACGTTGCTGGCGTAGGCCAAACGCTGGATGAAGTGCAGGCCCTGCTGATACGGCTTCGCCTGATCGGTGACGATCATCAGCTCCGCCTTCTTGGAGGGGGGCACGTTCATCTCGGCCCGGCGGGCACGAATGGCCCGGATCAGGTCCATAACGGCCTCCATAGCGCTCTCCTCCGCCGGGAAGCTCAGAGCCTCCGTGTACTCCGGCCACTGGGCCATCATCAGGATGTCCTCAGCGCCGTCGCACTTGGGAAGGGCCTGATAGATCTCCTCGGTAATGAAGGGCATGAAGGGATGCAGCAGCTTCAGCAGCGTCACCAGAACGTAGCAGAGCACGTTCTGGGCGGTCAGCTTGGCGTCCTCATCCGTGCCGTTCAGCCGTGTCTTGGTCAGCTCGATATACCAGTCGCAGTAGGTGTCCCAGATGAAGTCGTAGACCTTGGCGGAGGCCACGCCGATCTCGAAGCTGTCCAGATTTTCAGTGACTTCCTTCACCAGCCGGTTCAGCTTGCTGAGGACCCATTTGTCCTCCCGCTCCAGCTTATCAGCAGCGGGCAGCTCGTAACGGTCGATGGTGAGGTTCATCATCACGAAGCGGCTGGCGTTCCAGATCTTATTGGCGAAGTTCCGCATGGCCTCGCACTTTTCGGTGTAGAACCGGGTGTCGTTGCCGGGGGAGTTGCCGGTGATGAGGTTGAAGCGCAGCGCGTCCGCGCCGTACTTCTCCGCCATTTCCAGGGGATCGATGCCGTTGCCCAGAGACTTGGACATCTTGCGGCCCTTGTCGTCCCGCACCAGGCCATGGATCAAAACGGTGTGGAAGGGGATCTTCTTCATCTGCTCGCAGCCGGAGAAGATCATTCGGGCCACCCAGAAGAAAATGATGTCATAGCCGGTGACCATGACGCTGGTGGGATACCAGTAGTTCAGGTCGGCGGTCTGCTCCGGCCAGCCCAACGTGGAGAAGGGCCACAGGGCGGAGGAGAACCAGGTGTCCAGCACGTCCTCCTCCCGGGTCAGGTGGGTGCTGCCGCACTTTTCGCAGACGGTGGGATCTTCCCGCTTCACGTTGATGTGGCCGCAGTCATCGCAGGTCCACGCGGGGATCTGATGGCCCCACCAGAGCTGACGGGAAATGCACCAGTCATGGCAGTTTTCCATCCAGTTGGTATAGGTTTTGGAGAAGCGCTCGGGAACGAACTTCACTTCGCCCTCGTTCACCACCCGCAGGGCCTCTTTGGCCAGCGGCTCCATCTTCACGAACCACTGGGCGGAAATCAGCGGCTCCACATCGTTGTGGCAGCGGTAGCAGGTGCCGACGTTGTGGTTGTAAGGCTCCACCTTCACCAGATAGCCCTGCTCCTCCAGATCCTTCACGATGGCCTTGCGGCACTCGTAGCGGTCCATGCCGTTATAGGGTCCGCCGTTTTCGTTGATGTGACCGTCGTCGGCAATGACCCGGATGACCTCCAGATTGTGCCGCAGGCCCACCTCAAAGTCGTTGGGGTCGTGGGCGGGGGTCATCTTTACCGCGCCGGTGCCGAAGCCGATCTCGCAGTATTCGTCGCCCACGATGGGGATCT
>UQUC01000065.1 GCA_900544105.1 uncultured Oscillibacter sp.
TTTACGGCCTTGGACAAACGGGCGGATCGCGTTTTCAGCGAAGTTATTTGAGATACCGTTCTCGGAACACAGGGAAAAGGAAAAAGAATGCTTACTATGCTGTTCGTACAACAGAGCTTGATGCCGATTTTCCTTATGCGTGACGGAAAGGCCAATTCAGTGGTGGAGCATTTCGATTGGTTGACCAGTGCATTGGGACTTAAAACCTTTCGCAAACTCTTTCCTGTGATTTTAACAGACAATGGTAGTGAATTTAAGTATACCCTTGAGATGGAGCGCACGATAGACGGAACGAACCGGACAAAGATCTTTTTTGTGACCCGCAGGCGTCTTGGCAGAAGGCGCACATTGAAAAAAACCATGAATATATTCGATATGTGATTCCCAAGGGAAAGAGTTTAGACCCGTATACGCGGGAAGATTTTACTATTCTTGCTAACACACCAAGCGGCTCCAGTACAATGGTAAGGCGCCAATTGAACTGGCAGCATTCGATGAGTTTCGCGAACTCTTCCGGGTAACAGGAATTCAATCGATCCCAGCAGATGATGTCATGCTTAAGCCTCGTTTGCTGAAACCGTAAGATCATAGTTTATCACGGGCGGAATCCTCTTCCAATTTTATTTAGCTACCTCATTACTTAGGCAGACTGTGGCCGCCATAGGTTGGAATGGCGGGTGAAGCCCACTTTGACAACGGGAGCCTTTATCCGGTCTGCTTTGCTATGCCTAAAATTGGCGCTTACCTCATAAAAATGCTGTAATTCCCAGTCTCTCGTCTGTTATATGCCTCAAAAAACGCATTTTGAGGGGCATCTACGGCAGTTCTCTTTCCAGAGTATATTACATAGGGAACTTCACTTTTACATTCAAGCACTGTTTCCGATAGGCGTCTGCTTGATCCAGCAGTTCTCCGGCGCTTTCCAGCAGCGCAGGCGTTACCTGACTGCCACCAGTGATCCGGGCCAACTCCGCTTTACGAGCCTCCCGGTCCAGTTGGATGACTCTTGTGAACGTCCGTCCCCCACTCTCCCCTTTTTCCACGGAAAAATGGGTATCTGCCATTGCAGCCAACTGCGGCAGATGGGTCACGCAGAGCACCTGCTTGCGCTGGGCCACTTGGGTCAGCTTTTCCGCCACCTTTTGGGCTGCACGGCCAGAAACACCGGTGTCCACTTCGTCAAATACCAGCGTAGCAATGGACTCCTGCTCCGCCAGCACGTTTTTCAGGGCCAGCATGATCCGGGCTAACTCGCCGCCGGAGGCGATCTTAGCGATGGGCCGCAGGTCCTCTCCCGCGTTGGCGGACATCAGGAACCGGATCACGTCACATCCGTCGGCGGCAGGCTCCTTTTCTGTGAAATCAATGGCGAAGCGGACCTTGTTCATGTCCAGATCCCGTAGTTCCGTCTGGATCCGCTGTTCCAGCGCTTGGGCGGCTGTTTTCCGTTTTTGGGTCAGTTCTGCGCCGGCGGCCCGGACAGCAGCCTCCGCCTTCTTCAATTTACCGTTCAGCAGGATCAGGGTATCGTCCGCCGTCTCCATGGCGTCCAGCTCGCTGCGGCACTGTTCCAGATAGGCGATCATCTCCTCCACGGTAGCGCCATATTTCTTTTTCAGGCGGTAAAGCTGGTCGGTCCGGGCCTCCGCAGCGTCCAATTCCGCGGGAGAAAAGGCAAATTCTGCCCGTTTATCCCGGATTGTCTCGGCAAGGTCATATACTTCACAGCGTACAGATTCCAACCGTTTATAAAGCTCACCCAGCTCATCGCTGAGGGTACGGATGCCTCGAAGGGCCTCCTCCGCCTCCCGGATGGCTGAGACCGCGCCTGCACCGTTGTCGTCGCCGCTGAGACAGTAATCGGCCCCGGACAGAGCGGCAATATACTTCTCGCCGTTACGCAGCAGCTCCCGCCGGGCGTTCAGTTCCTCCTCCTCGCCGGGGACCAGCTCCGCCCGCTCCAGCTCATCGATCTGGAACCGGAGGGAATCCATGCGCCGGGCCTTCTCCGCTTCATTCATCTGTAAGGATCGAATTTGATCCCGGATGGTTGCCATGGCGTTATAGGCGCTGCGGTAGGCAGCCAAGGGGGTCTCCATCCGCCCGAAGCGGTCCAGATACGCACCGTGCTGTTCTTCGTCCAAGAGCTGCTGGCCATCATGCTGGCCGTGGATGTTCAAAAGCTCCCCGCCGATCTGACGCAGCTGGGTAACGGTCAGAGGGCGACCATTGGCGCGGCAAACGTTCTTACCGTCCCCGCCGATCTCCCGCTGCAACAGCAGGTTGCCGTCCTCATCAGGCGTGACGCCGTTCTCCTCCAGTCCCGGCAGTGTGGACGGGACCTGAGAAAAAACGGCGCTGACAAAGGCCTTGTCCGCGCCGGTCCGGATCAGTTCCCGGGAGGCCCGTCCGCCCAGAACGGCGCTCATGGCGTCGATCACAATGGACTTACCGGCGCCGGTCTCGCCGGTCAGGGCGTTGAAGCCGGGGCGGAAGGATATATCCGCAGACTCGATCACTGCGATATTTTCAATATGAAGCAATTCCAGCATGTTCCGCGTCTCCCTTCGGAATGGGTCTTTGCCGGTGGTTTACAGCATTTCCCGGATCTCCTGGCAGAAGGTCTCCGCACAGGCGTTGTCCTTCATGACCACAAAGACCGTGTTCTCCCCTGCCAGCGTACCCACCATGCCGTTGACATCCATGTGATCCAGGGCCTCGCAAGCGCCGCCGGCCAGACCGCCCAGCGTCTTGAACACCACGATGTTCTGGGCGCAGTCCACACTGGTGATGCTCTCATGGAAAATGGTGCGCAGCTTGTCCGCAATGTTCAGGCGGGCCCGGCTACTGGAAACCGCGTATTTATAGGTACCGTGACCCGTAGGCTCCTTCACCAGATGAAGCTGCTTGATATCCCGGGAGATGGTGGCCTGCGTGCTGGCCACGCCCCGCTGCCGCAGTTGCTCCAGAAGCTGCTCCTGGGTCTCGATGTGTTCCTTTGCGATAATGTCGAGGATCATGGATTGGCGGTTATTTTTCATGACTGGAAACCTCCTGGCAACATTTTTTGTGCGAATACTTCGCAGAAGCTCTTTTCAGACAGATGCGCCAATCGGGTCAGATACCGGCTGCGGCGGATCTGGACAATATCATTGGAATGCAAAGGGAATGCCCGGCTCTCATCCACAAACAGGAATATCGGCTTGCGGCCATTGCGCTCGAAAGAGACTGTCAGAGTGTGGTCCGGTGAGAGAACGTAAGAGGAAAAGCGCATATTGTGGGTGCAGATGGGTGTCAGAGTCAGGATCTGAGCCACCGGCTCCACCACCGGGCCGCCGGCGGAGAGTGAATAGGCCGTGGAGCCTGTGGGTGTGGCAATGATGGCGCCGTCTCCCGCGATGTCTGCAAGGTGCTTCCCGTCGGAGAACACCTTCAAATGGATCACATGGGAAATAGGACCTTCCCGGATCACTGCGTCATTCAGGCCCATATTCGTATAGATCTGCTTGCCGTCCCGCAGAACGGAAACGTCCAGCATCATTCGTTCTTCGATGGGAAAATCCCAGTTTTTCAGGCCGCGCAAAGCGTTCAGAGAGCCAACCTCCAGCTCCGCCAGGAAACCCAACCCTCCCATGTTGATGCCCAGCATGGGAATCTTATGCAGCGCCGCCAGTTTAGCCAGATGCAGGATCGTCCCGTCGCCGCCCAGAGTAATGACCATATCCGCGCCCTTCAATTCCGGTAGCAGCGGCTTGGAGGGCAGATCTCCGAAGGCGTTGGTCTTCGGATCCCGGAAGGGCGAACAGACGACCGTCTGAAAGCCCATGTCCCGCAAAATGGCAATGGCGGACTTTGTGGCCTTCATTCCGGTGTCCCGGTCCGGATTCGGACAGAGAATGATTTTCTTCGGTTCCATTATACCGTCCCCTCTCCGTGCTCCTTCAGGGTTTGATGGGATTCCTCCACCAGGGCGTCCAAGTCAAAAGCCGCGGTGGTTTCCGCGCCCTTTTGCAGAAAGCCCAGATATTCGATGTTTCCCTCCGGTCCACGGATGGGGGAATAGGTCAGCCCCAGAACACCGAAGCCCGCTTCCCTTGCGTGCTCCAGATAGTGTTCCAGTACCTCCTTGTGCACTGCCGGGTCCCGGACAACGCCCTTCTTGCCTACCTTTTCCCTGCCGGCCTCAAACTGGGGCTTTACCAGACTGGCCACATAGCCACCATCTTTCAAAACGTTGGCTACCGCCGGCAGGATCAGCTTCAGGGAAATGAAACTCACATCGATGGAGGCAAAATCCAGCTCGTCCGGGATCTGCTCATGGGTCAGATAGCGGGCATTGGTGCGCTCCATGCACACCACCCGGGGATCCTCACGGAGTTTCCAGGCAAGCTGGCCATAGCCTACGTCCACCGAGTAGACCTTGCTGGCGCCGTTTTGCAGCATACAGTCCGTAAAACCGCCGGTGGAGGCGCCGATGTCTCCGCAGATGCAGCCGTTCAGCTCAATGGGAAATTCCGCCATGGCTTTTTCCAGCTTTAGCCCACCGCGGCTTACATACTTCAAAGTATTCCCACGAATTTCGATTTTTGCGTCATTGGGGACCGCTGTTCCGGGCTTGTCCACCCGCTGACCGTTGACGAACACCAGGCCGCTCATAATGGTGGCTTGGGCCTTCTGGCGGCTTTCCTGAAGCCCCTGCTCCGTCAGCAGTACATCCAACCTCGTTTTATTGCTCACAGGACATGGCCTCCTTTACCGTTTTTACCACACCGTCAGCGTCAAGGCCGAACCGGTGCCGCAGTTGATCCACCGTACCCTCCGGGGCAAAGCGATCTTTCAGATTTTGCAAAATCATGTGGGGACAGCACTGCCCGGCTTCTTCCATGGCCGCAGCCAACTGCTGGCCCACGCTGCCGTTTTCAAAGCAGTCCTCCAAAATCAGGACGGTTTCGGCTCCCTCCGTCTCCCGGAGGATCGCTGCCGTATCCAGAGGGGCGATGCGGTTGAGCTTCACCACGCGGGTGGAGATCCCGGATCGTTCCAGCTGTTCCGCGGCGGACAGGGCCTGCTCCACCAGCGTTCCGTAAGTGATCAGGACCGCCTGACAGCCGTCCCTCATGCGCACTACGGCCTGAGTGCTGGTGTCCGCGTTAAAAACGCCCTCTCCCCCTCTGGGATACCGGATCGCCACCGGACCGTCGATCTCAAACAGCGCCCGCCGGAGCATGGTCCGCAGCTCCGCAAAGCTGGCGGGGCACAGGACCGTGAAGCCCGGAATACTGGTGAGATAGGAAACATCCAGACAGCCGTGGTGGGTCTCACCGTCAGCACCCACCAGGCCAGCCCGGTCCACGCCAAGGACCACATGAAGCTTTTGCAAGGCCACATCGTGGACCAGCATATCGTAGCTCCGCTGCAAAAAAGTGGAATACACGGCGAAAACAGGGATCATCCCCTGCTTGGCCATACCTGCGGCCATGGAAACGCCGTGGCCCTCCGCAATGCCCACATCGAAGAACCGCTCCGGGTGGGCCTGTTCAAATACCGTCAGGCCGGTGCCCTCCTCCATGGCGGCGGTGATGGCGCAGATGTGGCTGTCCTCCCCGGCGCAATCGCTGAGGGTCTTGCCGAATACGGAGGAAAAGGTCTCTCCGGGGGCTTTTTTCAAAAGTCCGGTTTCCGGATCAAAGGGGGCGATCCCATGAAACTTGCCGGGGTCCCGCTCCGCAAAGGCATAGCCCTTACCTTTCTGGGTATGGACATGGACCACCACGGGGCCGGTAAGCTCCTTGGCCCACGTCAGCATATCGCACAGGCGGGGCAGATCATGGCCGTCGATGGGTCCCAGATAGGTGAAGCCCATGTCCTCAAAGAGCGTGCTTCCCGGCCACAGTGTCTTTTTCAGGCTGGTTTTCAGCCGATGGTTGAAGCGGTAGATGGCGGACTGTGAGGGAGCCTCTCCAAAGAGGCCCCGATACCATTTCTTGAAGTGGTAGTAGGCAGGTTTGCTGCGCAGCTTGGAAAGATGATTCGGCAAAGCCCCCACATTGGGGTCGATGGACATGCCGTTGTCGTTCAGAAGAACGATCATATGCTCACCGGAGGCCCCAACGTTGTTCAGACCCTCGTAGGCCAGTCCGCCGGTGAGGGCGCCGTCACCGATCAGCGCCATGACCTGATAATCCTGGTGCTGCAAGGTCCTTGCCCTCGCCATACCCAACGCCACGGAAACGGAGTTGGAGGCATGGCCGGCGATGAAGGCGTCATGTACACTTTCGTAGGGCTTGGGAAACCCGGAGAGGCCGTCCAGCTGCCGCAGTGTGGAAAACAGCGCCTGACGGCCAGTGAGCGCCTTGTGGACGTAGGCCTGATGCCCCACGTCGAACACAAGGCGGTCATGGGCGGTGTCAAAGACCCGGTGGATCGCCACCGTCAGCTCCACAACGCCCAGGTTGGAGGAAAAGTGTCCGCCTGTTTTCGACACGTTTTCCAGCAGAAACTGCCGCAACTCCTTACAAAGCTGCGGCAGTTGATTTTGTTCGAGTGCCCTGATATCCTCAGGGGAATGAATGGAATCCAGAATCACAATGACCTCCTGCGGCTGTATGGATCAGCAAAAACTCAGCCGCGATGAAACAAATGCAGAAACCGGCCTGCCAGATGGACCACCCGCTTGCTCTGGTTCATGGCGAAGGGCTTTCCCAGCGCTTTTCCGCCGATGGTGGCGCCGGAGATCAGCGCCGTGACACCCACGGAGATCAGCACGCTTTCCAGGTCCAGTCCCTTTTGCAGACGAGCCACGATCACCGCGCCGGTAGCGCCGGAAACGATGCCGCAGATATCACCCACCACGTCGTTGCAGACGCTGGACACCCGGTCCGCGTTCCGCAGGAGCTTCAGTGCCTCTTTCGCGCCCTTTTCCTTGTGGGCGGCCATGGAGTGAAAGGGGCGGGGGTCCGCCGCGGTCACCGCCACGCCGATGATGTCAAACAGGATGCCAAGTCCGATGAACAGTGCCAGGATCAGCAGCGCCAGCAGCAGACCGGCGTTCTCCAAAATGGCCTCGGAGCTCAGGCTCAGCAGCCCGGACAGGGCCACGGCCATGACAAAGGCCGTCAGCGCCCAGCGATAGTGGTTATGTTCCTTCTTGCCGGTTTTCGGATTGGAAGGTTTTTTCAAAAAAACGCCTCCGTTATCATTCAGATATGCTAAGTCAGCGGCAGCAAACCAGGTAAATCTTGCGGCTTAGGTGCGGGTTTGTTTTCCCCACGGAACACCTCTCGTTGCCGATGGAGGCGGTTCCCCTTTCAGTTCCGAGGCGCGCCGTCGCCGATCGCGCTACCCGATTGCCACTGAGTCCGCACTGCAATCCCTGATTCGCTTCCCATGAACAGCCTAGGTGTTTTCCACCACAGTCTGTCCGTTTCTTTAGCCTCTTTTGCAAAACAGGTTTCAGCGGGCGATCACGATCGCCAGTCCCGGCCAGGACGGCGCCGTGTTGATCCCACATTCACCAGCTTCACGCAAGGCAGGCTACGGCTGCACACAGCGTTACGCACCCGAAGGCACGATGCACCGCATTGCAGGTTCATCATCTGCTTCGTACATGGATCCGCTTACCACAATGGGAGTACGTCCACGCACAAGAACAGGTCTCCACGGAAACAGGGTCGGGGTATCCATGCCATTGGAAATCGCCCTGAGTCCGCAAGCGCAAAAAACGCGCTTCCTCCCAGCATCCACCCAAGACTGGGCGTCTCAAGCAGACACCAGAAGTTTCACAGGTGTGCCCTTTGAAGGCTTTTTAGGTCCTCCCTCGGAAACGGCAGATCTGACTAGAATACTGCGCCGCCGCTTAGCTCATATCAGTATAGCATGGTTTGCGAAAATATGCAACATCTTCCGTATATATACAGAGCGACTGACAGTGTGCTTCAAGGACCCGATGCGTGATTTTTGGCGGCATCTTAACAGCTTTCCAGGCCCCGGCCCATCCTGCCGATTTCGTTGTGTACGATACCTGCTGTGTGCGGGACCTATGGAGTTTTTCCAAACAAACAACCGGAAGGGTCAAGGCAACCCCGCATAAGGGCAACATTTAAAAGAGTCGTTTAGAGCAAGGCAAAAGCGCAAGCGACGCACCAGATTTGGTGCGCCGCTTGTGCTTTTATTTAGAAGAAGCAACCGATATGTGTATTTCTGAAAATTATGTCAAATATCAGCGCTCGTAGCGCGTCCAGTCGGGATCCCGGGTCAGCTTCGTCCAGACTTCGCCGCCCCGATCCTTGTAGTCATGGGAGTTGGTGGCTTCCTGCACCGCCAGATAGAACCAGTCCCCGGGGTTGCAGTCGGGCCACACCTTCATGCCCTCCAGCAGATCCTCTTCATCTTCCGGCGTCCGGTTCAAAACACGGTTGATCATAGTCATGGCCTGTGCCCGGGTGATATAGGTATCAGGGCGGAAGGTGCCGTCCGCAAAGCCCTGAATCCAGCCCAGCTCCGCGGCACGCTCAATATACTTCTCCGCCCAGTGGCCGCTGATGTCGGAGAACGTCCGGCTGCCGCTGCTGACGCCGGTATCGAACCGGGCGCAGATGGCGGCAAACTGGGCGCGGGTGATAGGCGCCTTGGGATCGAAGGTGGTGGCGCTGCGGCCCTGCACAATGCCCAGACCCGTCATGGTGGAGATGGCGGTATTGGCCCAGTAGTCATTGGTCACGTCCGTGTAGGTGTTGCTGGTCAACAAATTGTCGTCCCGCACCTCGTCCGTCAGCAGGCGGAAGAAGATGGTGGTGGTCTCCGCACGGGAAATCAGGCCGTAGGGGTGGACATTGCCGTCGCTGTAGCCCTGAACGTAGGCAAAGTGATCCTCATCGTTCAGCATGCCGGGAGTTTCGGAGGAAGACCAACGGGCGTACAGGGTCACCACAGTTTTGTTGACCTTCACATCATCGGTCACCTTGTCGGTGAGACGGGTATCGTAATACCAGCCCTCGAAACGGTAGCCGCTGCGGGTGGGGGTAGGCAGATCCTCGTAGTCCTTGACCCAGCTGCGGGACTTGGTCTCGGAGGAAATGACCTTGCCGCCGTTGGTGACATATTTCAGGGTGTAATCGTCGTCCTTGTCGTTATCGGAATCGCTGTCGGTGTACTTCCAGTTTGCGGTCACTTCCACCGCCTTGGCAGGCATCTTAAAGGTGGTGTCCGCCTTCGAAGCGTCGGCAAACATCACGCCGGAGCTGGTCGTCCAGCCGATGAAGGTGTAGTTGCTGCGGCTGCCGGCACGAATCGTCACGGTTTTGTCCGCTTCATAGAAACCCGCGCCGGAATTCGTGGCGGCGCTGTTCTTAACCGTCACCTGATAGGTGTCGGGCGCGTTCACATGCTCCACTTCGATTGCTGCGGGGTTGTCATTTGCGGCGGCTTTCCAGCTGCTGCCGTCCCAGTAAATGACCCAGCGCAGCGTCTCGGGCATACCGTCCTTCACGGTGTGCGTACCATGTTTGCTGATGAACAGTTTCACAAAGCTGCTGGTGGGCGCCTCCACCTCATAGCCGATATGGCCATTCCAGTTAGTTTCTTCGCCCAGTCTCCAGTTCTCCGGCAGGCCCAGCTTGACGGCATACGTTTCAGAACCGTGGTTGTTCTTCTTCGTCACGCAGGTAACCCGAACGTCCTTTTCAAGTCCGTCCAGCGCCTTCTTCACATCGTCCTCAGTAGGCACCGGCGTGCACTTGGTCATAATCAGGGCAGGCTCACCCTTCAAGTACCAGTTCCAGCCGCCCTCGCCCTTCTTCCACTCCATGGTGAACCTATCGTGGTTGCTCGGGTTCTCTCTGTCATAGGTATGGGCCGCTCCATCGGGCTTGTACTGATCCGCATAAGCCTGCTGGTCCGTGATGATCACGGTTGCGGTTTTGTCCGTGCGCGCAACCGTATAGGGTTTCGTCGTAACGGTGGCCTTGTCGTAGCCGTTGAGGGCAATCGCCTGCCGGTTATGGCTGTCCACGGTTTCGCAATCCACATACAGTTTAGCGTTTTCAACGGCAGTTTCCAGCATGTCCGCATCGGGAGCCTTTTCGCAGGTAACAGGAATCACAATAGGAGCCCGATCGTTCTCAGCCAGTACGATCCAGGACTTGCTGGCGCGGTTATAATACCACACGATTTCCCGGGTCGTCTTCGTACCGGCAACAATCTCGTGTTCGCCATCTTCTCCCTGATAATCTCTATTAGCCTGATCCACATACTTGGTGTAGTCCACCGTCATGGTGCAGGTGTACGGATAGGCAGTCTTGGTATTTTCGTCCTCATTGTCTACAACATCGCCCAGTGTGTAGCCACCGTCCACAAGGCCCAGACTGTTGAAGCCATAGATGTGATTGGTAACCTTATTGCATTTCAGAATGACTGCAAACTCTTTAGAGCCGCCCTCGCCTACATAGGGGTTACCATCAGGATCTAAATATTCATCTTTATAGATCGTATCTACGTCAGGCTTTGCAGGGATTCCCTCATGCTCCACCTTGAAAGTGACATAGGGAGCGGGGCCGGTGGCTTCCCACTTACCACCAGCGGCGTTGTAGGTGAGGGTGATGGTCTGGCTGGATGCCGCGCCAGTCTTCAAATTATGGGAAACCCCGATGTCAGTGCTATACTGCTTGACGTATTCATCAGCCTTGATGGTCACGTTAACAGTGTACTTGCCGTCAGAATTTTTGGCGGGCGCGGTGATACTGCCAATGTCGCCTGCCGTCAGATCATACGTTCTTGTGGGATGCGCGCCGGTTTCGTTGGCGCACTCTATCTTTACAGCATCTTTAACGGCATTGCCGAGATCCGTAATGATCTGATTGCCATTGGGTGTATTGGGCACGTTGGGTTCGGGGGTAGGCGCAGTATGGGTGATGTTAATATATACGGGAGCGTCAGCGGATCTATACTGCCATTTGCTCAATTCAACATTGTAGTACCAGGTAGCCGTTTCAGTTGCATTCTGGCCGTCTTTCAAATAATGCGTACCATATTCACCGCCCAACCCGGAGTTGTAGGCAGCCAGATACTTATTGGCGTCCAGTGTCATGACGCAGATCCACGGATAGGTTGACGCGCTCAGAACACTGCCATCGTTTTTCACGACTTCGCCCAGCGTGTACGCGTCTTCAACCTCCGTCACATAATCGAACCATGCGTGATGGTCATAGGTATCGCACCACATATAAACAGCGCCTTTGGAACTGCTTGTAGTGTTCACATAATTGCGAAAACGCTCGATGTCAGATGCTGTCGGTTTATCGGGCTTATTTGTATCCGGGTCGACAACTGTAACTGTATATCTGTGGGTTCCCTTAAACCATGTAGATTCCTGATGAAACGGATCATTGTTCTGGCTGAAAGTATAATAAAAGGTCGTCGTAATAACCGCCGTACCCGGTTTCTTTGCCTCAACATTGAGCTGCAGGCAGTCCGCACCGTTCCAGTCTCCACCCTGCCATTTGCCAATGACAATATCCTGATGTCCGTTCGTCAGTTTTACTGCCGCGACCTCCGGATTACTGGAAACCGCTTCTACACCGCAATACGCCATTGCGTTATAGGTGGCATTTCCGATCGTCATTGTCGGCATGATTCTAAGTTCAACATCCCCGGGCGCTTTAGTCGTAGATGCTGTCTGAGACATTCCAGGCTTTATTGTTCCTTTGATCGCGCTGCTCTTAGTAAGCGGATCATGGTTACTCGCTTCCGCCATTGCGCTGACGGGCAGAAGCCCGAACACCAGCACAAGCGCCATCAAAGATGACAAAATCCTTCGTTTCATAAGATTCCTCCTCTAAAATGATTATATAAAAGCGGTTCCGGACACGGAGCCGCTGAACTTTTATCGGAGAACAGGTTCCTTTTCGCCACAGGGCGGCAGCTGTTTTATGGTCGAGCCAGACAGGGCAGGACAAGCGCTGGGGTCTATAGTACAGGTTTGTCACCACCGTCAAAAGTCGCAGTTTACTGCGGCTTTTATTATATCACAGGGCGATTCTACCCGCAATAGCTATGTGGGCACAACCTGTACTTCCCTCACCATTTTTTACAGTTCATGCGCCCATCTGAGAAATGTTTTGTGGGTAACGCTTAATCTCCGTGCGGCCTCCCGTGCGGAGATCTCCTTTTTCAGCCACGCCTGATGCACAGCGGGAAACTCCTTCGGCTGCACCAGTGGCGGACGCCCAAAACGCACGCCCTGCGCTTTCGCCACGGCGATGCCCTCCGCCTGACGCTGATGGATGAACTCCCGCTCTGTCTGGGCCACATAGCTGAGCAATTGCAAAACGATGTCGGCGATCAGGGTCCCGGTGAGATCTCGGTTCTTCCGGGTATCCAGCAGGGGCATATCCAGCACCACGATGGCTGCGCGCTTCTCCTTGGTGATGATCCGCCATTGCTCCAGAATTTCGTTGTAATTCCGACCCAGGCGGTCAATGCTCTTGACCACAAGGGTATCACCCTCTTTCAACCTGCGAGTTAACCGTTGGTAATTCGCACGCTCAAAATTCTTGCCTGACTGCTTGTCTATGAAAATTTGCCTCAAATTCAGTCCAAACTCTTCCAGTGCAATGATCTGCCGTTGTTCGTTCTGTTCTTTCGTGGAAACTCTCGCATAACCATATTCCATCAAAATCAGCCTCCTTCAAATGTTTTCAGCAAACATATTGTAAGGC
>UQUC01000066.1 GCA_900544105.1 uncultured Oscillibacter sp.
TGACCACCGGCCTGCGGCGCGGTGAACTGCTGGCCCTCCAATGGACGGACTTGGACGTTGAAAACCGGACGCTTGCTGTCACGAAACAGGTAAATCGAATTAACGGGGAACCGGTGGTCAGTCCGCCGAAAACACGCAACTCTGTGCGGACGCTGGCTCTCCCTCAGCAGGCAGTCGACCTATTGATTGCCGAGCACAAAAAGCACCCAACAAACCCGTATCTGTTTCCGTCCCCCAAGACCGGAACCATGTATGATCCGGACGCTTTTCGCCGAACCCATGACAAAATTCTGAAGGCTATCGGCGCGGAGCACATCCGCTTTCATGACCTGCGCCACACCTTTGCCACGCTGTCCCTGAAAAGCGGAGTGGACGTGAAAACGTTATCTGGGGCCTTGGGCCACTACTCGGCAGGGTTCACGCTGAACACCTATACTCACGCCACGGCGCAGATGAAACAGGACGCGGCGGACACCATCGGCGGTGTCATCAGCCAGCAAATGCGCTGAAAAAAACAGGGCCAGACAGGAATTTTTCTGTCTGGCCCTGTCCGGTACTTTCCGCGCCTTTCCCCGTGTGGGTCAACGTGTGAGTCTTGAAGAAACGGCGAAAATTAAGCGTCCAAAAAAGTTGCGGATTATGAAAGAAAATCACCGGAATCAGGCGATTCCGGTGATTTTTGGTGGAGACTACTGGACTCGAACCAGTGGCCTCATGCGTGTGAAGATTCGATAGGGACGCCTTCCGCGGACTTGCGGAAGAATAAAGCGGGTTTGCCTCAGGATTTCCACACCCGCAGATACGCTTTTCTCCGTTGTTTCCGCCCCGTTTTTTCTGCTCGTGGGTCATGGCGTGGGTCAAATAAAAATTTCCTCCTCTGCAAATAACACCGCCTTACCTACCAGTTCTACACGATTCCCCAGGAATTCACAATACAGTGTTCCCCCGCGTCGGGATGACTGATAAGCGGTGAGCGCGGTTTTGCCAAGTCGGTTGCCCCAATAAGGGACGATGTAACATTGCCCAGAGCCACAGACCGGATCTTCCGCCACACTGCACTTGGGTGCAAACGTCCAGCTGACGCAGTCATAGCCATGGTTTCCGGCAGCCGTTAGATTCAGCAGAAAACCGTCCAGTTGGCGAACCTTTTCCTGATTCGGAACAGCCTGCCGTACCTGCTCCGCTTAGTATCCCATTGCGTGATTGGGGAACATGACCAGAAGCTGGGGGAACAGCATCATGAAAATGCAGGCAACGATGAAAATAATAACGTAGGGGATGACCGCCTTATACATATCCTTCAGCTGCACGCCCGGAGGGGCCACGCCCAGCAGATAGAACATGTTGATGCCGAAGGGCGGGGTAATCATGCCCAGGCAGAGGGTGATGCACAGGGTCAGGACCGTGGCGTTGAGGTCCAGAGAGGAGGACCGGATGATCGGCAGCAGGATGGGGATGGCGATCATGATGATGGGCGTGGTGTCCAGGAACATGCCCATGACGAAGAAGAGGGCGAAGATGATGAGCATCAGGGGCAGGCCGTCCAGCTGCGCGCTGCGGAAGGCGTTGGCCACCACGTCGGACAGGCGGGTGATGTTCACCAGGGAGTTGTACGCCGCGCCGCCCATGAGGATCCACATCAGCATGGCGGAGACTTCCATGGTCTGCACCAGGGAGGCTTTCAGATTCTTCAGCGTCAGCTTCCGGGTGCACAGCGCGTACACCAGAGAGGCGAAGGCGCCTACGCCGGCCGCCTCCGTGGGCGTGGCGACACCGGCATAAATGCAGCCCAGCACCAGAACGATGATGGCGATGGGGGCGACGACCTTGCCGAAGACCCGGAACTTTTCACCCCAGGAGGGACGCTCCGCCTTGGGGATGGCGGGACCCAGCTTGGGATTGATGGCGCAGCGGACGCCGATGTAGATGATGAACAGTATGGCCAGGCCCACGCCGGGCAGCACGCCGCCGACGAACAGCCATCCGGCGGACACGCCGGTGTAGGAGGCCATGATGATCATGATGGTGGAGGGGGGAATGATGGGACCCAGGCAGCCGCCGGCCAGCACGGGGCCGCAGGCCAGGGACTTGTCATAGCCCCGGTTGATCATCTCCGGCAGGGCGATGAGGCCCATGGCGATGGTGGCGGTGGCGGCCACGCCGCTCATAGCGGCGATCACAGCCGTAGTGGCCACGGTGGCCATAGCCAGGCCACCCTTCACACCACCCAGCCACTTGTGGAAGAATTCATAGATATCGCTGCCGATGCCGGAGGTCTGCAAAAACGCGGCCATCAGCACGAACATGGGAATTGCCAACAGCGATTCCGACTGCATCTGGTTCACAAAGGCCGCATTCAGGACGTTCATCTGCGCGGGGCCGAAGAAGATCAGCAGGATCGCGGAGGCAACGCTCATCAGCGCAAAGCAGATGGGGATGCCCAACGCCATCAGGGCCACCAAGCCGATCAGCAAAATGATGATTTCAGGGCTCATTCGTCGCTCCCGCCTTTCTGATCCTTAGAATTTTCGTTGTCAGGAAGCCGCTCTGTGGCCTTCACCTGGTCGATGGCCTCCGCCACCTCGTCGGAGTTGGAGGTCAGCTCGATCCTGCCCATCAGGGCGGCAATATTCTTGATAAGCTCGCTGACGGCCTGGAGGAACATCAGGCCGGAGCCCAGGGGGACCCAGAAGCGGATCGTCCACATGGGGGAGCCCCACACGGAGGAGATGCGCTCATTTCTCATAAAGGATGTATAGAACAGGGTCCAGCCGAAGCGGAACGTCAGCGCCATGCAGACCAGCGCCAGAATGGCGGTGATGATGCCGACGATGTACTTGCCCTTCGGCGGAAATTTGTTGTATGCCAGGTCGACCCGGACGAAGCCGCCCTTCCAGTAGCAGTATCCGCCGCAGGCCATGAGCATCAGGCCCCAGATCTGGATGATGAGTTCCCAGGCCCAGACCGTGGGATGGTTGAGAACATAGCGGGAAAAGACCTCAAACGAAGTCAGGACGATCATAGGCAGCAGTATCCAGGAAAACAGCTTGCCGATGAATTGGTTGAGGGCGTCGATGCCGCCGGATAATTTCAGCAGTGCCTTCATAGCTTTTGATTTCCTTCTCCTTTCCGGTAAACACCAGGGACGCCTCTCCGCATTTCAGAGCCCGCGGCATGGGGCGGCATATGCCGCTCCATGCCATAGGCCGGAGAAGGGAGAGGAATGTATCACAGAGCAAAGTGCCGGGATCAGTAGTCCACCTGACGGCCGTAGTCGCGGCTCTGCTGCTTGATGATCTCAATGCCGCGGGCCATGCGGTCACTCTTGGCGGCCAGCTGTTCCCAGACCTGGGTGATGGCGATCTCGCGGAGTTCAGCCACTACATCGTCGGGGAGCTCCACCAGCTCGGTGTAGCCGCCCTGAACGGCATCCCGGACGCTCTTTTCGGTACCGGCCACGTGATCCTGACCGATCACGCCGATATTGGCCAGACGGATGGTCTCATCCACCACGTCCCGCAGGTCGGCGGGCAGGCTGTCCAGACTTTTCTGGTTCACAACGGTAGCCATCTGGCAGTAGCACAGGGAGGGGCAGATGGCGTACTTGGCGACTTCGCGGATGTTGTTGGAGTCGCTTAGGGCGGACCAGCCATAGTGGGCGCCGTCGATGGTGCCCAGCTGCAGGGCCTGGTAGACCTCGGTACCGGGGATGTTCACGGGAGAAGCGCCGATGGCGGCATAGTAATCGCCCCAAACGCCCAGAGCGCGGATCTTCTTGCCGGCATAATCGCTGACGCTCTTGACCTCAAAGTTGCAGAGGGTATTGTAGTTGGGCTCATGAGCGTTCCAGTAATACTTGATGCCCAGCTCGCCGTAGGCTTCCTGAATGACGTCCAGCAGGCCGTAGTTTTCCATGGCGTCATAGATCTCGGAGGAGCTTTCCCACGCAAAGGGGATGCCGGTGCCCAGGTCGGCCTCGGGCAGCACGCCGGAATAGGTGGAGCCGAAGATCACGGCGCAGTCAAAAGCGCCCTGGGAGAGGTAGGTCACGATGTCGCTGGCCTGGCACAGTGCGCCCGGATCATACAGCTCGACGGTCAGACGGCCGTTGGTGGCCTTTTCCAGAGATTCCTTCAGATTCTTGGCCATGTCGCCTTCAAGGGAGTCCAGAGAATAGTTGCTTTGCAGGCGCCAGGTGACTTTCTCTCCGCTGGACACGGCTGCGCCGTCAGAGGAGCTGCCGTCAGAACTGCTGCTGCCGCCGCAGGCGGTGAGCAGGGTCAGGCTCATGCAAAGGGTGAGGGTTGCGGCAAGAATTTTGTTGAGATACTTCTTCATGGGTAATCCTCCTTATATATGTTCCCTGCCTGAGGGCTGTAGACTGGTTTTGGAATGGGCGTTATTTGCCCTGGTACTGGGGTTCCCGTTTTTCCAGGAAGGCGCTGACGCCCTCCTTGAAGTCCGCGTGGCGGGCCATGTAGCGGGTGTAGGTCACCTCGGCCTCGTCCTTGCGGTGCATCTGGAAGTCCTCCTGCTCGTTCATGCAGGCCTTCAGATAGCGCAGGACCAGGGGACCGCGCTTGCACAGCTCCTGGGCCTTGGCCATGGCCGCGGGCATCAGCTCCTCCAGGGTGTCCACCACCATGGTCACGCCGCCGAAGCGGTCGTGGAGCTCCTCTGCGGTCATGAACGTGCCGCAGTAGCTCATATCCCGCTGGATCTGGGGGGGCAGGATGCGGGCCAGGTGGCCGCTGCCGCCCACCACGCTGAGCTTGGCCTCCGGCGCGCCGAAAAGCGTGCCCTTTACCGCGATGGAGATGTCCGCCCCGGCGGGATAGCACAGTCCGCCGCCCAGGCAGTGGCCGTGCACCGCGCAGATCAGGGGCACCCGCAGGTCGTACAGCGCCTGGGCACCGTCGTAATAGACCTCCTGGGTATTGGTCACGTCCTTGTCCAGGATGCTCTGGTAGAAGCGCTTGATGTCAACGCCGACGCAGAAGGTCTTCAGGTCGGAATGCATCACGCAGACCCAGATGTCGTCGTCATGGTTGATGTAGTCGCACAGCAGCAGGATCTCCTCCTGGACGGTGCCGCTGGCCGCGTTGACCGGGGGGTTGTGCAGCGTCATCACAGCGATATGGTCCTCAACGGACAGGAAGACCTGCTCCAGCTTGTGCGCGCCGATCTCTTCAATGACTCTCTTTCCCATGATTTAAGCCTCCTCGCCGTAGCGTTTGAAATATTCGGTCCACAGCTGACCGCGGAATTTGGGGTGGGCGATGTTGATCAGCAGCCGTGCCCGCTCCCGCAGGCTCTTGCCCCGCAGGTTCGCGACGCCGTATTCGGTCACGATGTAGTGGACGTCGGTGCGGGTGGTGGTGACGGTGGTGCCGGCGTCAAAGTAGGGCACGATCCGGGAGACCTCGCCGTGCTTGGCGGTGGAGGGCATCGCCAGGATTGCCTTGCCGTCCGGGCACATGGCCGCGCCCCGGACATAGTCCAGCTGGCCGCCGATGCCGGAGAACTGCTTGATGCCCATGGACTCGGAGTTGACCTGTCCGTTGAAATCCACCTGGAGGCAGGAGTTGATGGCCACCACCTTGGGATTCTGGCAGATCACAGCCGGGTTGTTGACGTAATCCACGGTCTTCATCAGCACATCGGGGTGGTTGTCCACAAAGTCATACAGCTTTTTGGAACCCATCAGGAACGCGGCCACCATCTTGCCCTTGTCCAGTGTTTTGTTGGCGCCGGTGATGACGCCCTTTTCATACAGGTCCACCACACCGTCGGAGAACATCTCGGAGTGGATGCCCAGATCCTTCTTGCTGCCCAGGTATTTCAAAACGGCGTCGGGAATGGTGCCGATACCCAGCTGCAGGGTGGAACCGTCCTCCACCAGCTGTGCGATGTTTTTGCCGATGGCGTCGGTGACCTCGTCAATGGCGCCGCCGCCCAGCTCCGGCAGAGGCGTGGAGGCCTCCACGAAATAATCGAACTGGGAGACATGGAGGAAGGAATCCCCCATGGTGCGGGGCATCTGGTCGTTGACCTGGGCGATGGCCAGCTTCGCGTTGAGAACGGCGGGCTTTGTACCGCCGACGCTGACGCCCAGAGACACAAAGCCGTGCTCGTCCGGCGGAGTGACGGAGACCAGGGCCACATCGATGGGATAGGTCCCGTCGGAGAAGAATCTGGTGGACTGGTGGTAGAAAAACGGCGTGTAATCAGCCCGGCCCTCCTGGACAGCCTTCCGGGTGGAGGCACCGACAAACATGGCGTTGTGCCGGAAATGCCCCTCCATCTTGGGGTCGCAGTATTCGCCCTTTCCCATGGGCACCCAGTGGGTGATCTCAACGTCCTCATACTGCTCATAGTTGCGCACAAGAGCGTCTACCAAAACGGGAGGTTCATTTGCGGCATGTCCAAAAAAGACCCGTGCGTGGTTGGGGATGTGCTTGACAGCCTCGTCTGCGGTCACAAGCTTCTTTTGATAAATGTTCTTCCAGCTTTCCATAAGAAATCTCCTAAGCGTATTAGTGTAGCAGCGTCGTTTCAGGAACAAATCTGTGCCGGCAGGTTTTGTCTGATGCCCGAAAATATAGCAAAATTCGTGCCAATAAATTCGAGGGTTTCAGACAGGATTCGGGCAAGCCCTGCTGACAGAATGGATTGCACATTTTTTAACTTATTACTTTTGCCCAAATATTTTCGCTTTACTGGCGCTGCATCTGTTCAAGACAAGGGTTTAACAATTTGGCTGTGCCATTTTTGGAGCAAATAGCCGGAATGATGTTCCAAAATTGGTACTTGCGCTTTCCAATTTTTTTGTGCTATACTGAACGGCGAAGAAAATAATCGTATAAATGGCTATATTGCTGAAAAATTTGGACGATTTTTAGACAGAATATACACAGACAAAGCCGCTTGCGGAAAGGAGATGTTTCAGATTTGGAACAGCAGGTCAGATCCGGAGACGGCACGGACACCGTGCAGGCCCTGCAGAGAAAGCTCCAGGCTCTGGAGGACGAGAGCGACATGCTGGAGACGATCATTGAAAACTCCACCGACGCCATCCAGATCTCCGACAGCCGTCAGGTCACGCTGCGGGTGAACCGCGCCTACGAGGTCCTGACCGGGATCAAGCGGGAGGAACTGGTGGGCGTTCCCGTGGAGGACCTGGTGCGGCAGAATCTGATCTCGGAGTCATGCAGCTCCATCGTGGCGAAAACGAAAAGGCCCCATACGATCGTGCAGTTCTTTCCCCGCACGGGGCGCAGCGCCCACGTGTCCTGCAATCCGGTGTTTGACAGCCATGGGAAGATCCGGTTTTATATCTGCAACGACCGCGACCTGAACGAGATCCGGAATCTGCAGGAGGAACTGAACAAGGCCCAGTCCCTGAATGAGCGGTATCTTTCGGAGCTGGCGACCCTGAAGGCGCAGCTGCCCCAGTTTGCGGACATGATCGTGGAGGACAAGGCGATGCTCAAGGTCATGGCCATGGCAAACCGGGTGGCAAAGGTGGATTCCACGGTGCTGATCTTGGGAGAGACCGGCGTGGGCAAGGACGAGACCGCCCTGTTCATCCACCAGAACAGCAGCCGGGCCCAGCAGAAATTCATCACGATCAACTGCGGCGCCATTACGGAATCCCTGTTTGAAAGCGAGCTGTTCGGCCGGGAGGCCTACGCCTTCACCGGTGCCGGCAGCAAGCTGAAGATCGGATTGCTGGAGGTGGCCAACCACGGCACGGTCTTTTTGGACGAGGTGGGCGAGCTGTCTTTGAATATGCAGGTCAAGCTGCTCCATGTGCTCCAGCACCACACCCTGACCAGGGTAGGCGGCACACAGCCGGTATCCATCGACGTGCGGATCATTGCGGCCACCAACTGCGATCTGGAAAAGATGGTGCGGGAAAAGCAGTTCCGGGAGGACCTGTTTTACCGGCTCAGCGTGATGAACATCCGCATACCGCCCCTCCGGGAGAGAAAGAACGACATCATCCCCCTGGCCCAGCATTTTCTGCAATACTATAACGTCAAGTACGATTTCCAGAAGCGGCTGTCTGCGGACGCCTGCTTCGCCCTGCTGAATTACTATTGGGAGGGCAACGTCCGCCAGCTGAAAAACATCATCGAGCAAGCCGTCATCATGAGCGAGGGAAACGAGATCCACGCGGACACCCTTCCCCTCCGCCGGTCCGAGACGCTGGAACAGGACCGGGAGACCGCTGAAAGCCGGGGCATGACGGAGCTGCTGGAGCAGGTGGAGCTGCGGTATCTGAACCTTTACTATGAACGCTGTGGGAATATCCGGGACGCGGCCAGGAGCCTGAAAATGTCGCCCACCACCTTCCTGCGGCACAGAACGCAGCTCAGCGAAAAATACAAGGACAGCAAAGATTAGGGCAGCCCATTGGCACACCGTTTGTGATGGAAGAACCAAACATGGATGCAGTAAGGTTTCCATCTGCCAGAGGGCGTTCAAACATAAAAAGTGGAATGCAAATGGCCTACCTTCAGGCAAAATTGTACGGAGTCAGAGATGTAGAGAGTATACGGTCTGCGCCTTGGTAAATCTTCCGTATTCCATGGGTTATCGTTATGGTGGTGCTGGCTATGATGCAGTTTTGTCTGTGGACACCGCACAGAGGGACAGCGGTGGTGCGGCCATTCCGATGCTCTACGGTAGCAGAACTACGCAGCCCAGCGGGGCCGCGGCGCCTTCGGAACAGCGACACGCATGAGCGCATCGCTGTCCCGAAGGCTTTCTGCGTTCTTCGAGAGCACCTCCCGGCCAAGACCCAAAAGCGGCAAAGTTTGCCGTTCTGACACCCGGCCATGCAGGGTTTCCGAACCGCGCAAAACGGTCCGAGGGTAGAGATAGCGCCCCCGTCGGAAATGCCCCTGTTTCGCCGTGTGAGCCCTTGTGTGCGATCTTTCTCCGAAAGCCGAGTGTGTACCCGCTTTCGCCCGCGAAAGCAAACGTGGGCCGTTTGTGCGAGAAGTTGAAAATTGGGATGAAAAGCGATTTGGAACAGCGTTGTGGCGGTAACTTTTTAGCGATATTCGTGGGAATGGGTTTGGGCGAAAAGTCAAACTTTTTAAGCCAGATTTTTGGACGGCGAAGGCCGTTCGAAAATATAACAAGATAAAGAGAGGTGCCCGTAATTGGGCACCTCTCAGCCACAAAGCCCCGCAGTGCGGGGCTTTCCGGGGTTTTGAAACCGCAGTCTAAGGTGCACCTTGAGAGGTGTTTCCGCAGTCGTGGGTGAACGTGAGGGACGGAAAAGGCCCGTGACGGTGGACTTTTCAAGGTGGCCCTTCCGCAGGCGGTTGAGAAATTTGCCGTTTTCAACCACACGAAAAAGTGATTTCGGCGCAGCGGCAATTTTCGGTGCAGATCGCACATATTTTGCGCTGCTGTAGTCAATAAAAAGGGCTTTTCATCCGTTCAAAAATCGCACCGCTGTAACCAAAGAGGACGCCCCCGGCAGCGCAAAAATTGCGCCGCAATAGACAAAGAAAAGAGCGATGCAAAGCAGATGATAACTTTTTGATAACGATTCCGTTTTTCGGTAGCTTTGTTCCCTTGATTACGGTATTGTTCGTTGTCGAAAAGGAGGCTGATTTTATGCCGAAAAGACGAGCGAACGGAGAGGGAAATATCCGAAAGCGCAAGGATGGCCGATGGGAGGGGCGCTACACAGTCGGTCACGATCCAGAGACAGGCAAAGCTATCATCAAAAATGTCCTCGGAAAAACACAGGCAGAAGTCAAGGAAAAACTGAAAAAGGCCATCGAGGAAAATGTCGGCATCGACTACGGCAAAGCGAAAATTTACACCGTGGGTAGCTGGCTGGAGGTCTGGATGGAAAACTACGCAAAAGTAAAACTCAGACCGTCCACGTTCAAGACCAGCCAAGGTTTTCTGAAAAACCACATCAAGCCGCAGATCGGCAGCATCCAGCTGGCAGACCTGACCTCTCTGGACTTACAGCGGTTCTACAAGCACCTGTTGGACGGCGGGCGAGTAGACCGCATCGAAGCGAAAAAGAAGCCAAAAGGACTGGCACCGAAAACCGTCCGCAACATCCACCAGATGATCGGCTCGGCGTACAACCTTGCCATGGAGCAGAAACTGGTGAGCAGGAATCCAACGCAGGGCTGTGCCTTGCCAAAGGTGGAACACAAAGAGATGAAAACGCTGACAGCCGACCAACTCAGTGCTTTCTTCCAAGAGGCCAGGGACAGCGGCGTGTACGAGCTCTACTACCTCGACCTCGCCACCGGACTGCGCCGTGGCGAACTGCTGGGGCTGAAATGGGCAGACGTTGACCTCGACCGTGGTGTGCTGAAAATCCAGCGGGCCATTTCCCGGCAAAATGGAAAAGTAGTCGAAGCCCCGCTGAAAACGAAAAACGCCTACCGCACACTGCCCCTGTCGGCGGATGCGATAGACGTTCTGATGCAACAAAGAAGAAAAACGGGCAACAGCGAATGGGTATTCCCATCGCCCACCGGAGGCCCCATGTCCCCGGACAGCGTCCTGCATATGCTGCAAAGAGTACTGAAACGGGCCGGACTGCCCCGCATCCGCTTTCATGACCTGCGCCACACCTTCGCGACGATGGCCCTGCAAAACGGCGTGGACGTCAAGACCGTCAGCAGTATGCTCGGCCACTACTCCGCGGGCTTTACGCTGGACACCTACGCCCATGTGACCACCGACGCACAGCTCAAAGCGGCGCAAACAATGGGAAATATCCTATCCCGTGCGGTCTGATGCTTTCCGCTATCCGCTTAAAGTGCTCCCCAAGTCAAGGACATTTTCATTTGACCCATAGCGGCAGCATACCGGCGGGGTACTCACCTGTGGTGATGTAGTGGTAATATTCGTTAGGGGATAGCTTCGCCAGATCCCACTGGCAGCGGTCGTTGTTGTAGTAATCCATCCAGCGGTCAATGGAGGCTTTGGCGGCCTCAAAAGACGTCCACCCCGGGATCTCACTGGCCAGTTCGTCCTTCATGTGCCCGAAGAAGCTCTCTTGGGGCGCGTTGTCCCAGCAGTTCCCTCTGCGGGACATGGACCGCCGCAGCGCGCTGTTCTCCACCAGCTGGATGAACTTCAGACTGGTGTAGTGGGTCCCCTGGTCGCTGTGGATCACGGTCTCCTTGCTCAGCGAGATCCCATGGTGCTTTACCAGCAGCTGGACCGTTTCCAAAACAAAATCCACTTCCAGCGATTCGCTCATCGCATAGGCCAGGACCTGCTTTGTGCAGGCGTCCAGGATCGTGGAGAGGTAGCAGAATCTGCCGCAGAGCGGGATGTATGTGATGTCCGTCAGGAGGATGGCTCTCGGCCCATGAGACTCGAATTCCCGGTTGACCAAATTCTCCGCGGCGCTGCCCATTCGGATGGATCGCTGCAATCTGCGGTAGGGATTCGGCTTTCGGATGGGGCAGGTGAGCTTGTATTTCCGCATCAGGCGGCGGATCTTCTTCACATTCATTCGGATACCCATGTGCAAAAGCCGCATATGAATGCCGCGAACGCCCTTTGCGTAGCCCCGGAACCGGTATGCCTCCAGGATCTGTTCGAATGCCGCCCGGTCCTTCGCCTCCCGAAGCTCTCTGTTTTTTTCAGAACGCACCCAGTTGTAGTAGCCGGAGCGGGAGACACCTGCCAATTCGCACAGGTCTTTCACGGTGAGGATGTTGTTCCGATCCGCCAACGCGGCGCGAATGGCCTCAAATCTCTCTCCGGCGCTGTCCATGGCTATTCTCCCGGCTTGCCGTGCAGCCGCATAACTTTTTTTAAGAACGCCATCTGCTGCTGGAGACACAAAATCTCCCGTTTCATGCGTCTGGCGGCTTCGTCAGACGGGGCGGACGCCCCCTCTGTCTGGTTGTTCCCGCCGCCTGGTATACGCACACCGCCCCGGGCGCCCTCATGAAAGCCCTCCGGCGATCTGGCCTCCCGCCGGATGCGCTTTGTAGTATTGTGGATCCGCTCGAAACCCAGAACTTCCGTGTTATAGCCCAGCTTGCGGAAGGCGGCTGTGCCGGTGTAGCCCTGGAGACTGAGCGCCCAGAACGCCTCCTTGAAAGCGAGGGTGTAGGATATGCTGTCTGCCGTCACCCGCAGCGTGTAGGGGTTTGCCTGCAGATGCTTCAGTTCCTCTGGTGTGAATTTCTTCTTCGTGCCCATACAGCACCTCCGTTCGGTAGTTCTATCATAACACAGGTGCGGCGCTTCTGACCCTATGGGTCAAATGCGTGTCCGCCGAACGGGGCCATGGGTCAAAATCTCGTGTCCATTTTCTTGGGTACAGTTTAGCTCCCGTTGGGGTCAGCGTTTGGGTCAGAAAAAACGGCAAGTAAGTTATTGAGCAGAAAAGCGCGGA
>UQUC01000067.1 GCA_900544105.1 uncultured Oscillibacter sp.
AGGAATGCAAGAAGGACGCCATCCATGTGGTCAACGGCGTGGCTGTCATCGACTATGACAAGTGCGTGGGCTGCAAGCTCTGCACCAAGGTCTGCCCCCGCGACGCCATCCTCCCCAAGGCTACCGCTGAGGAGAAGGAAAAGTACAAGGCCATCAAGAAGGCTCAGGCTGAGAAGGCTGCCGCTGCCAAGAAGGCTGCGGAAGAGGCTGCTCCCCAGGCCTAAGATTCCATCTACGGATCAGATCCCGGTGCGGTCTTACCTGAATCAGGATAACAACTAAAACCGGGAAAACCCCGACAGGTCATCTCTTTGCGATGCCTGTCGGGGTTTCTTTATACAAAGTCCTGGGTTGACTTTGTACTCTCAAAAGCTCAAGAGAGCGTAGAAACTAAAAAGGAAATTTGGAGCATACAAAAAAATACGGGCTGAAAGCTTTTGCACCCTCAGCCCGTAAGATAAATCTTATTGATTTTCCATATTCCCTGTATTCTTACAATCAGCCGCAGCGGAGAGACTGACATCCGAAGCCGTCATGTTCTGTTCACGCCGCATGAGCGAGACGCGGACACGGAGCTGCTGAAGCTTGTTCTCCCCCTGAATACCTACCTTTTCGTAGATGTCCCGGCGGTAGGAGTAGACCGTGCTCATCTTTTTCCCCAATTGCTCCGCCAATACCTGAACGCTGACGCCGTCTACCATGGCGTCGATCACAGTCCGGGCTTCCGGTCCCAGCTTCTGATAGGCAGACAAGAACAGTTGATATTCCTCAGGATCGATCTCGTCCTTTCGGCGCTGGGCCAAATGCTTGGCATTGGCCTCTACCTGCTCCATTTGGCCCCGCAGGTCCTGCCGCTCTGTTTCCAGATCGGTGATGGTCCGCTCATGGACACGCAGCTTGTCGGAAAGGGGCAGAAGTTCTTCAAAGAAAGGATTTCCCGCCTCGCCGCCGGTAGCGGTGACGTGGTCGATATCCTCCAGAATGGGGATAAAGTAACGACGACTGTAAAAAGGGCAGCAGACTACGCCGAAGAATATCAGCAGTGTCAGCAGCCCACCAATCTCCAACCGGCTCTTCAACAGGAGACCGGTATAATCGCTCTTGGGGATCAGCACCGTGAGGATATGTGGTTCCGCATCCCCGTTGGCGGCCATGAAAGGTTTGGAAAGACCTACGAAGGAAAGCTCTGTTCCCGTATAGGACACAAGACCTTCCCAAAGGGGGGCTTCCGTCAGCAGCTCGTCCGGGACAAAGCAAAATCCGTCTGCGGGGTAGGTCAGAAGGCTTTTTGCAACATCCAGCCCCGCTGAGCCGTCCGACAGAACGCATGCCATGCGGCTGACGCCAGAGGGCTGAACATGGTGGGAGGAAAAGTAGGTCTGATTCACTGCAAAGCCGCACAGACCGTAGGCCGTGCCGTCCGTGCCCAGTACGGGAACGGTGAGAAGAATGGCTTGCTCAGAGGTGTCGGGCAGGGTCAACAGGGGCGTGGTGCGGCAATTCCGCTCAATGGGGACGGAGGCTGATTCCAAATACCGGGTGAAGCCGGGGAATTCCGACAGATCAAATTCCTGCGCCCATTTTCGGTGGGGCATCACATCATGCCGCCGCCCGATATCCGCCATGCCGCGGTAGAGCAGCAGCCCACTTGTAGTGTGGGCTGCATTGCTCCGTTGAACATACAGGCCGCTGAAGGAGCTGTCCGCACTGACAAGAGAGGTGTTCAGTACCACGAAAGCACCGGAACAGTCGGCCTGACGGACATATTGGCATAAAGGTTCCAGCATGGCCTCCTCCAGCCGCTCCACAGCATCTACGTCCCCATCCAGTTTGGAAAGGTCCGTTGTCTGCTTTTCCAGGATGGCGGTCATGTCCTCGGAGAGATGAAGCCCCATCACGGAGACATTCCGCCACAGGGATTCCATGTCCGATTGGAATGCTTCCATCCGGAAAGTCAGCGTTTTCGACAGTTCTTCCCGTGGGGATTTCAACTGCCCCAACAGAAGAAGGGCGGCGAACAACACCACCAGCAGCAGCGCCGCCAGTGCGCCCATATAAAGGAACAGCCGTCGGCGCATGGAGGGCTTGGCCTGTTTCAGCTTGGAAAAGGAAAAAACGGATATGGTCCTCACCCTCTTTCAGACGGCAGTGTTCTCATTGGATGGCACACAACAGCGCCCAGGTTTCCTCTGCCAGCGCGTTAAGATCCTCACCGGCAGCGGCCCGGGCGGGCAGTTCCCGCTGCATTTGCCGCAGACCGTCATAAAGTTGGCTGACCTTGCCATAGTAGCCCTCGAAGCGTGGCTCGGATATGGGGGTGTAGCCTTCCTGCATGATTTTGAGAGCTGCGTAGAGCTGCCGGTAGCTCTCGGCGGGCGCAGGGAAGTTATCATAGGTTTCGATGGCACTGAAAGCACCACTGCGTACCGGCATATAACCAGTCTGGGTAACGAAATCCAGGTTTCGTTCGCCTTCCGTCAGCCAGCGGACGAACAGTGCGGCGGCCTCTGCCTTCTGGTCGGTGGTCTTGTAGGCGCAAAGGCCCACACCTGCCTGGGTCATCAGAGCGCTTGTACCTGCCGCCTTGGGCATGGGCAACACATGGAGGTCCATGGGTTCCTGCGTGCCGTCCCGGTAGGTAACAGTGTCATTATAATAGAGGATCGCCGCGGAGGAGCCGAGGCCAGAGAGCACATCACCTGTCATGACCTGGGTGTTGGAATAGAGATCGGAGACCACCACATGCCCTTGGACCAAAGACCGGACGAACTGCATCCAGCTCTCCTTGAACACGGCGTTATTGGTGTCATACCAGCCGTTTTCTGTGTAGAAATCGCCGCTGCCGTGCTCTAATGCGTTCAGTTCCACGGATCGGATGGGATAGTCCAGCGCGCAGAAGGCCTCACCGCCAGACCAGTCATAGAACGTTCCGGCGGCATCGTAAAAACCCTCCCATGTGGCGAGATCCTCATAGCTGACGCCGGTGGCCTGAGAAAAGCGGGCAAAGCCGCTGCCGTTGCACATTAGGAGTTGGGTGGACTTGGAAATAGGGAAGAGTAGCAGTTTGCCATCTTCCGTTCTGCCGTCATCCAGAAAGCCGGGAACGAAGTCGGACAGATCTTCCGCCGTGAACCAGCTATTCCAGTCCACCAGGTTGTCCGCTCCCAGCGCTGTGGCGTCCCCAATGTGGCAGGTGAACAGGTCAGGCATTTCCGGTGCGTCTCTGCCACCCTTTTGGGCCTCCTTGAGGAAGCCGCCGATCTTGGATGCGCTGGAGAGATTCGTCACCTGTACCCGGACGCCCTTGCTTTGCCCCACGGTACGATTGAATTCCTGCACCAGGAGATCCATAGGCGAGCCAGACTGTTCACCGTAAACGTGCCAGAAGTTCAACGTCACAGGGTCGCTCTCCTGGAGCAGGGATTTTTCTCCGCAGCCAGAGAGGGCAAAAACAAGGACGGATACCAATAGCAGGGCAAATAGACGCTTTTTCATGGGAAACCCTCCTAAATAGAGAAGCTGTTCATAAATCAGCGGTATTTTAAAATCTTTTTTGTAATAATTGGCCTTTAGGACCCTAATTCGGGGAAATTAGGGTTAACAAAATGAAAATTCCGTGTTATACAGAAACTGAGGTCTCTATGCCAAGAAGGAGAGAATCAAAAAACGAGACAGGAAGGACGGCCCGATGAAAGCGAAGCAGTACGTAAAAGAACTGCTTGCCTCCACACGCGCGTAGTTTATATTTTTTTTGTATCATACCCCACGGCGTTTTTACAAGGCGAAAAGCGGGAAAGAAGGGGGAAATACGGATGGTTCAGGCAAAGAAAACGGCGGTCTATCGGATCGCCACCGATTCCAACGGAGATCGGATCTTCCGGTTTTACTGCGATATTTCCGGTGAGTTGTGCTGCGTGACCAAGCCCATCCAGGCGGATAGTGAGAATGCGGCGCTGGAGATCGCATGGGAGACAGAGGGGCGGTGGGCCTTTGACCGCTGCCCCCGATGTGGCCGGTATGTATCCTCCGCCATGTTCAACATCAACGCGGAGCGGTGCCTGGACTGTGCCCCTGGGAGAATGAATACCCTGTGTTCTGCCACCACTGCGGCGTCAGGCTGAGAGGCCCGAAAGCCTTCTCCTGCCCTACCTGCGGGGCGAGGCTGCTGGTAGGCGGCACAGAGGGGGAGGAGGGAATGACCGAATGACGGAGTATGACCTGGAAACCCAAAAGGCCTTGCGCCGGGTGTCACTTCTGGAATACGGCTTCGGGCCGGAGACTCTGCGGGGGCGCAAGATCTGCCCTGCCTGCGGCAGGGGCAACGGCGCCAACAGGACAGACTGTATGTCCTGCGGCGCGGCACTGCCCAATGAGACCCTCTATGATTTTTACCGCGCCCGCCACCGCTGCTGTCCCGGCTGTGGTGTGGTGGTCACTGATGTGGCGGTGTACTGTCCGGAATGTGGCGCCCATTTGCCGGAAGCGGCAGAACAGCAGGAGATCTCGGTATGAGTATCTTCCGAAAACGGGATCTGTCCCCCGGTAACTACGGGACAGAGCCGGTCCAGTCCAGAGTGGCTGTGTGCTTTACCACACTCACTATGACCCGGCGGGCGGCGGACTGGCTTGCGCGGCTGGGTGGATGCTGTCCACTGGGGATCCTCTCCGACCGTAGCGAAGATGTGATCTGGCAGTGTGATGCCGAAAATGTGGATCTTTTGCTGTTGGAAACCGATTTTTCCCCGGCGGCGGAGGATACCAAGGACGTTTCCGCCCGTTGCGACATCGCCATCGAGGTGCGGCGCAGGTTGCCGGAGTGCAAGGTGTATCTGGCCTGCGAGGACGGTTGCCCGGAAAAGCTGCCCGCGCTGGACAAGGCGGTAGAGCTGGCCCTGATCGACGGCTACTGTGTTGGTGGCCTCACCCCGCAACAAATGCACGCATGGCTGATCGGTGCTGCGGAGGCCATGGAGCGGAGGGAGCGCCGCCGCGAACAGGCGTACCGGCAGGATAGTCTCCCAGACGACTGATTTAAAACGAAACAACAGGCCAGGCATCCCAAATGGATGCCTGGCCTGTTGTTTCGTGGGATCGGATCAAAAGCGATACAGTAGTTGGAAACGGGAAAAGCCGGTCAGAGCAGGTGAATGACCCCCATAGTCATCAATGTGACGAGGCTCCCGGCGATCAGCAGTCCCAATGTGATGGCAGGCAGAGCGTGACGAAGGCGGATATTCAGGAAGGATGCGATCATAGCTCCGGTCCAGGCTCCGGTCCCCGGCAGGGGGATGGCCACGAACAGGATCAGCCCCAGCAGGCGGTATTTCCGCACCAGACGCCCCTTCAGATGGGTGCGGTGTTCCAGAGCATCGATCTTTGGAGCGAAGAAGGCGTGCTTCCGCAGCCGGTCAAAGACCTGACGTACCAGCAGAATAATAAAAGGCACAGGCAGCAGATTGCCAAGGATGGCAGCGCCGCAGGCCAGCCATGGATCCAGCCCGGCGGCAACTCCGGCAGGGATAGCTCCCCGCAGCTCCACCACCGGAATGGCGGCGATTGCCATGGTCATGATGTATGATCCTAAAACGGTTTTCCAAAAGGCCATGAGGTCCCCCTTGCATAAAACTTGCCCCGGCGTGAGAACGCCGGGGCATCGGCTATCATAGTTTACTCCAGATTCAGGTGTTTTTGCAAGAAGTAAACTGTTAAGAAATAGAAAACGGCACAGTAAATAAGCTCCAGAACGATCAGGAACCACATACCCAGGTGCATACCGACCACAACGGAAACGTTTGGCTCCCAGCCCAGCAGAAGCCGGTGGAACCAGGAATCGTTCACCAGAGCCATGCTGAGGCCGCCCAGAATTTGGAGAGCGATGCCCGTTGCGATATAGAATGCCACGCTCAGAAGCCCCTTGTGATTGGGAAAACTGAAGCCGATGGACATGGCCGAATAAAAGCGCAGACACAGGCTGAAGGAGCCCAGTACGCACAAAAGCAGCAGTTCCACGGCGAAGGCCGCGCCGTTGGCCACCAGATCCAGATGATTTATCCGGACTGCGTAGTCCAGCAGATTCAGGAAGCCGTGCCACAGATCACCCACGAAGCGGATATCAAAGGCCATGATGCAGCAGGAGAGCCCGATCACCACAACAGTGGCGGCAAACCACACGGTTGAGACGATCAGCTTGCTCCAGATCTGCTGGTGGACGCACACCGGAAGGGTCATCATTACGTAGCCCTCGTCCTGCAGGAGATTTTTGTAGAATCGGTTGATCATCAATACAAAAGAGATGATTCCCACGGCGAAGATCCCCACGATGAACAGCATGATGAAGATGGTACCCAGCGTGCGCAGGAGGGAGCTGTCAGAATTCAGCATACCCCGGCTGGAGAAATTGGCACCCACAGACACCAGCAGCAGGATGCCGAACAGGGGCAGCATGATCCGGCCGGTGGCCCGGAACTCATGCTTCAACAACTTTCTCAGCATTTGAACACCTCCCGGAACAGTGCGTCCACGCTCATGCCCTTTTCCTCCCGGATCTGATCCACGGTGGACTGAAGCACCAGATGCCCCCGGTCGATGAACACCACCTCGTCCAGCACCTTTTCCACATCGGCAATGAGGTGGGTGGAGATGACCACGGCGGCGTCGGGGTTATAGTTGGAAATAATGGTGGAGAGAATATAATCCCGTGTGGCGGGATCCACGCCACCGATAGGCTCGTCCAGCAGATACAGCCGGGCGGCCCGGCTCATGACCATAATGAGCTGTACCTTTTCCCGGGTGCCCTTGCTCATCTGCTTGATCCGCTGCTTGGGCTGGATGTCCAGGTGGTGAAGCATTTCCTCCGCTGCCTGACGGCGGAAGTCCGGGTAGAAATCCTCGTAAAAATCCATGAGCTGCCCGGCGCTCATCCAGGTGGGAATGGCAGTGCGCTCCGGCAGATAGCTGACCATGGCGTGGGTCTCCCGGCCGGGGGCCTTGCCGTCGATCAAAATTTCCCCGCCGCTGGGGGTCAGCAGGCCATTGGCCAGCTTGATAAGTGTGGTCTTACCACTGCCGTTGGGACCTAGAAGGCCCACGATCCGGCCCGGCTCAATGGCAAAGCTGACGCCATCCAGCGCCGAAACCTTGCCATAGCTCTTGGAGAGCTGATTACATTCTAAAATCGGCATTACATTCACTCCTTTTCCGACTCCTGCCGCAGCAACGACAGCAAATCTTCCTTTTCAAATCCCAGACGCTCCATATCGGTCAGAAAGGACCGCACCCGGTCCGCCGCCAGTGCATGGCGGGCCTCCGTAATGGCCGACTGATCCTCCGTTACATAGCGGCCGGAGGTCCGCTGGCTGTATACCAGTCCGTCCCGCTCCAGTTCTGTCAAGGCCCGCTGCATGGTGTTGGGGTTGACGCCCGCCTCCATAGCCAGATCCCGCACGGAGGGCAGCCGCTCTCCCGGCGAGAACGCACCGGAGACGATGCCGGCCCGGATCTGCCCGATGAGCTGGGCATAAATGGGGGCATCATTGGAAAATTGCCAGTTCATGAGCTACCTCCTTGTACTTTTGCATTAAGCAACTAATACAATAACACAAAATTGGAAATTGTCAAGGGGGCAGATTCAAATTTTTGAAATTTTGCGGAAACCTGTGTTTCTGGCTACGCAGGTTCCGCTTGTCCCACAGGCGGATGCGTGGTATAATATTTTGTCACAATGTGGAATTTCGCCGAAAACCGGCGTGATACAACAATAAGGAGGCTTTCATGAGCTGGAAAGAAAAACGATTGATCACGATTCTGAGCATCATTTTGGCTGTGTTGTGCGCCGCGGTGCTCGTCGTGTTGAGCATCCGCTACCGGGCGGCCCAGGCCGCCAAGGATCAGAACACCGTTTCCCCGTCGGACATCGCAGAGGCAGCCCAGAGTGAATATGTGGCCCTGTCTTACAGCAACGGCTCTACAACGCTGTCCTTCTCCCTGAATGAGAACGGCGTCTGGACCTGGGACAGTGAGCCGGACTTCCCTCTGGATGATAGCAATATCAAGTCCATTCTGACGATTTTGGAGACCCTCAAGCCCCAGCAGACCTTAGATATGCCGGAGGACCTGTCGGTGTACGGATTGGATGCCCCGGATGTGAGCCTGACGGCCACGGCTCCGGATGGCGCAGCGCTGATCGTTACCTTGGGGAACGCCACCACCGATGGCACCAGCTATTACGCAACCATCAACAGTGCCCCGGACCATGTCTTTATTCTGGATGGCACGCTGCGTCAGGCCATGCAGACGCCCATCTACCAGATGTGCCGCCTGCCAGAGCTACCGGGATTGACGGAGAGTACCATCACGTCCATCCAGTTGCAGGGGCCGCTGGTGGAGCAGGTGGATCTGGAGGGAAATAGCACCCAGGTCCGGAATTCCACTGTGCTCACTGCCACCCATGAGGAGGATGACAGCGCCGCAGTTTCCTGGCGTTCCGGCGGGGCCAACATTACCGACGCCCCGTCTCTGCGGGCGCTTCTGGAGGATCTGGCGGCCCTGGAAGTGGCGGAATGTGTGGATTTCCGCCCCTCTGATGACGCTGTGACCTTCTGCGGTTTCCAGGATCCTGTGACGCTGACGGTGAACTACAAGACCGCTACCGGCATTGAGGGCATTTTTGAAATGAACATCGGTACTCAGAATATGGACGGCACCGGCCGCTACGTCCGCTTCGGGGACGAGCCGGCCATCTATCTCATGGAGTTGGAGCTGTTGGACCCCATGATGCGGTTGGCCTATCAGGGAATGGAGGAAGCGTCCTGACGGGAGGGAAGAACGATGCGTATTCTCATTGTGGAGGATGAAATCCGTCTGGCGGAGACCCTCCGGGACCTGTTGGAACTGGAACACTATACCGCAGATATCTGCCATGACGGGGAAAGTGGTCTGGATAACGCCCTGTCCGACATCTATGATTTGGTGATCTTAGATGTGATGCTGCCGAAGAAGGACGGATTTTCCGTTCTGCGGGAGCTGCGGCAGACTGGAAAAACTGTCCCGGTGCTGATGCTCTCGGCCCGTTCTGAGCTTGCGGACCGGGTGGAGGGGCTGGACTGCGGCGCGGACTACTACCTCACCAAGCCCTTTGAACCCAAGGAGCTGCTGGCCTGCGTCCGGATGCTGATCCGGCGTCAGCCGGAGCAGCGGGCCTCTCAGGATCTGGAATACGGCGATCTGCGGCTGGAAGTAGATACCTTTCAGCTTAGCTGCGGAGAGCGGTCCGTCCGGCTCAGCCGGAAGGAATTTGATATGCTGGAACTGCTGATGCGGAGCCGGGAGATGGTTCTCACCAAGGAGAATCTGATCCTCAAGCTGTGGGGGTATGAATCCGATGCCGAGGACAACAATGTGGAGGTATACATCTCCTTTTTAAGGAAAAAGCTGGACTATCTCCACTCTAAGGTAAAGATCCGTACCATCCGCATGGTAGGCTACCGATTGGAGCAGGAAACCTGACTTTTCGACTTTTCCACAGCCTTTTCAACATTTTCCACAGATTTTTCGACAAGGGGAGGCACTTGTCATGATTCGGAAACTGCGTTGGAAATTCGTAGCGGTGTGCATGAGCCTGGTGGCCCTGGTGCTCTCGGCGGTGTTCGGCGCCGCCTATCACGCCGTCTGGCAGAATATTGAGGACCTCAGCCGCCAGATCCTGTATCAGGTGCTGCGGGAGGACAATGGCCGCGGCTCCGCGCCCAATACCGCCATTGAGATCGGCGGCGACCGGGTGCTGCTGCCCTATTTCACGGTGAATATCTGGGGCGATACCGCCTATATCACCGGCGGCACCTATGCCAATTTGGAGAATACCGACACTCTGCGGGAGATCCTCAGTCAATGCCTGGAGCAGGGAGCGGCGGAGGGGACGGTCAGCGCGTACCACCTCCGGTATCTCTCTATGGATAATGGCCTTTACCGGAAACTGGCCTTCGTGGATATGTCCATGGAGCAGGCGGTTCTGCGTCGGCTGGTCCGCTCTTACCTGCTGATCGCCTTGGGAGCTATGCTGGTGTTACTGGGCATTGCGGCAGTGGCATCCCGCTGGGTCACCCGGCCGGTGGAGAAGGCATGGAAGCAGCAGCGGCAGTTTTTGTCCGACGCCTCCCACGAGCTGAAAACGCCCTTGACGGTGATCCTTTCCAACGCGGAGTTGCTGGAAGGGGCGGGGCTGACGGACAAGCCCGCCCGGTGGAGCGGCAACATCCGCTCCGAGGCCAAACAGATGAGCTCCCTAGTGGAGCAGATGCTGACCCTGGCCCGGGCGGACAACGGCGTCCGGCCCGCCGCCATGGAGCCGGTGAACCTCTCCGACGTAGCCACGGACTGCGCCCTGGCCTTTGAGCCGGTGGCCTTTGAGGCGGGCAAGCCGCTGGAGGACCATGTGGCGGAGGACGTTACGGTCACGGGAGATAGGGACCGCCTGCGGCATCTGATTTCCATTCTGCTGGACAACGCCGTGAAATACGGCGCCCCCGGCGGCACCATCACGCTGACGCTGGAGCGGACGGAGCGGCAGGCCCGCTTTGACGTCATCGAAATCCGCGGCGCAAAGCTGACGCATATCAAGGACGCGTTCCCCTATCGGGGGCCTATGTTTTGACTTATCCCGGAGGCTCATGAGATGAAAAAGAAACCTTGGATCGTCGTTTTGTTCGCGCTGCTCGTCATCGCGGCAGTCTCGTTTACGCTGTCTTCCGGCAGCACAAAGGATGCTGTGCCGCAGACGGGCAACCTGATTGCAAACGGCGATTTTTCGATTTTGGAAGACGGACAGCCCAAGGGCTGGGAGACCGGCATGTGGGTGACGAGCGCGGGCGCGTCCTATCTGGAAGCGGTGACGCTTGCGGACGGCACAACCGCCGCGCTGGTGGAAAATGCCGCGAGCAACGACGCGCGCTTTGAGCAGGCGGTTGCCGTCCGCGAGAACACGACCTACAAGCTGACCGCGCGCGTGATGGCCGAGGGATGCGGCGAAGGGACGAAGGGCGCGAACGTGTCTTTCTCCGGCATTTACGGCACAAGCCGCGATCTGCACGACACGGATGGCCAGTGGGAGACGCTGACTCTCTACGGCCGCACGGGCAAGGGGCAGAAGGAAGTCACGGTCATGGTGCGTCTGGGCGGGTATGGCTCGGAGAACACGGGCAAGGCGTGGTTCACCGATGTGCGCCTTGAGCAGGTTGAAACCGTGCCTGTCGGCGAGACGGTGCTCGATCTGGCCACGCCCGCGCCGAGCAAAAAGACCGACACGAGCGAACCCAAAACGGCCAGGGACATGAGCATCCCGCTGCTCATCGGCGCGGCAGTCGTCTATCTGGCGCTGGCGGCGGCGCTGGTTCGCGGCCTGACGAATCAAAGGCTGAATGCGCGCGCGGGTTTGCTGGCTGTGCTGCTGGGCGCGCTGGCGATTCGCGTATTGTTGGCGTTCACGGTTGAGGGATACGGCGTGGACATGGGCTGTTTCGGCGCATGGGCAGGCAAGATGGCCGCGGGCGGCCCGTCGAATTTCTATGAAGCAGGCTATTTCTGCGATTATCCGCCGGCCTATATGCTGGTGCTGTGGCTGTTTGGCCTGCTGGGGCGGCGGGAGGACCGGCTCTTCTCCTGGGAGAGCGTGCGCCGCTTTGGAGAGGACATCATCCTGGTGGAGGAGCAT
>UQUC01000068.1 GCA_900544105.1 uncultured Oscillibacter sp.
TGCATTCTGTGTTTTATAGAGGAACCGTTGAGTGGCGTTGTTTCAACTCTACGCTCCATGCTGGAAAGATTGCGGCTTATGTGAATTTATGCCTTGCCATGTCTGCTCAAGCCATTAACCAGCGCAGCACCGTCATGCGGAAAACCATGAGCGACAATGAGCTGTTCACCTTCCGCGTCTGGCTGGTGCGGCTGGGACTCAACGGCGAGGAATTCAAAAACACCCGCAACCATCTGCTGGCCAATCTGGACGGCGACCGGGCGTGGAGGTATGACAAAGACAGCTACGAGGTCAACAAAAAGAAGAAAAAATCCAGAGAAATGGAGAGGTGAAGCCTTTGAAGATACAGATCGAAGAAACCGTCTATGAGGGTACCGCCATGGAGATCATGGGCCGCCTGCGGGATCAGACCTTTGATCCAACAGAGTTCCCGGACATCGAGAGCTATATCTGGTTTTTACAGAGCAATGTCATCCGCACCACAGGGATGGATTGCCCGCTGCCGGAGGGAGACACAGAAGCGCAGGCACGGGCCATGTTTCGCCATTTGGATAAGATTGGCGGACTCACTCTGCTGGAGGACTGATATGGAAGAGACACTGTATTTTGCTTACGGCAGCAATATCAATTTAGAACAGATGGCGCATCGCTGCCCCGACGCCCAGATCGTGGGTCCTGTGACACTGGAAAACTATGAGCTGCGCTTTCGCGGCAGTGGCTTTGCCACTGTCACGCCTAAGAAAGGCAGCGTCGTCCACGGTCTGCTATGGAAGCTCACACCGGAGTCTGAACGGGCGCTGGACCGCTACGAAGGCTATCCCCGGCACTACACCAAGGAGCAGGTATCTGTGCGGACCGCAGATGGCGCAGCCGTTTCCGTCATGGCCTACATCATGGCAGAAGCAATGTGCCGCCAGCCTGCATTGCCGTCCCCATACTATTATCGCGCGATCCAACAAGGCTTCGAGGCCAACGGCTTGTCAGTGGAATCGCTGGAGGAAGCGTGGAATAGAACCATCGACGAGGTGTGGAGCGGCAAAGTAGATAGGCCCCAAAAGAGGAATAAAGTAAAACCGAAAGGGCAGGAGCGCTGACAAGGGTGCGGCAGTTGTCGTGTCGCATCCATACAGATTGTTTCGGATCAAGGCAAAAGAAAAAGGCATCGTCTTATTGCTTCCAAGACGGCGCCTGCAAAAATATTTTCGTCACTGATTTATTACGGTTCGATTGATACATCAAAAATATCCGTGATCGGGATGGTTCGCTGGTCTGTCAGCAGGAGGACTCCGTTGACAGCATCGATTCGCTTCACGGTGCCAGTTATCGTCTGATATGCCCCGCCTGCCTTTCGCTCATCCGGCACAAAGTAGGTAATGGATGCCACAGGCTTCTGGGGCAGCAGCTCCTGAAGTTTTTGGAGTGCATCATCGACACGAGCCATCTCGTACTCGTCCAGAATCACGCGGCTGTCCGTGAGTCTTCCTGTCTCCGCTATGGCAGCACTGTGGCCGGTAAGGGCTGCAAAAGGAGAAAACTGCGCAGCCCGATCATGGAGCGACATCCGCGGATGCGTCTGCGGCTCCGGGTGCGGCAGTCCGATGATATCGTCATAATTTCTGTTCACGCTTTGTGCCCTCCGATCTGGCCGTTCCGCTCTCTGGCTGTGGCTCCTTCCATGTAGCTGCCGCCGGAGAGGATCGCGTTCTTCCCGAATTTCTGCTTGATGCCCAGCATGGCCTCCTGAAGTTTTCTCTCGCGCTCGAGTCTCATCTTTTCTTCCTCCGCCTGCCTTTCCTGTTCAGCAACATCGTCGAACAGGCTGAACTGCGCAGGTGCTTCTATTTCACTCTGAACCGTATCCTCCCCCACGAGTCTGTTGGCTGTTATCGTCAGGCGTCGGACGGTCAGCTTCGAATCGACCTTGCTGTCATAAATGTCGAGCACCGCATCGGTAATGCAGCGGACAGAGGATGTCTTTCTCGGCAGGTTGGCTGTTCCATGGGCATGTTTTGGGATCTTCCTTCCGTAAGGGTCTGTTACCGTTTCCCCGTGGAAATTCACAGACGACACGTTTTCGATATCGTACCCAACAGTCAGCGTCACCTGGTCTGTCACCAGTTGCTTTTCTAAAAGATCCAACGCGATAGCCTCTGCCATCTCCCGCACGACGCGCCGTGCCTTGTCGTAGTCATAGGGACATTGAAGGACCTGTCCGGAGCTGATGCAGTTTGTCTCCGGCTTATAGGCTTTCACGTCGGAGATCCGGCATGGCTCCCAGCCCCAGGCGTGGTCGATCAGGAGCTCTGCATTGATGCCGAAGAGCTTATAGAGCAGCGCCTCGTTATAATAGTCCCCGGCCTTCCCGATGGAGCACCGTGCGATATCTCCCATGGTGTAGATGCCGATGGCTTCGAGTTTCTTTGCATAGCCCTTTCCGACACGCCAGAAGTCGGTCAGGGGGCGGTGCGTCCAAAGCTGTCTGCGATAACTCATTTCATCCAGCTCCGCGATCCGGACGCCGCTCTCATCCGGCGCGACGTGTTTGGCCATGATGTCCATAGCGACCTTGCAAAGATAAAGATTTGTGCCGATCCCCGCAGTCGCGGTGATCCCCGTTGTGCGCAGCACATCAAGGATCATGGTTCGTGCCAGTTCCCGCGCCGTCATGTGATACGTTCCAAGGTAGCTGGTGGCGTCGATCATCACCTCATCAATGGAGTAGACATGGATGTCCTCTGGGGCGATGTACTTGAGATAGACGTTGTAGATTTGGGTGCTAATCTCAATATACTTCGCCATCTGTGGCGGCGCGACCAAATAGCCTACCGCACGCAATGGGTCAGCCGCCAGGTCACGGGCATCATAGCTTTTTTCAAAGAGGTTCCCGCCCGCCTTACGCCGACGTTCGGCGTTGACTTCTTTGACGCGTTCCACCACCTCAAAGAGGCGAGCTCTGCCGGGTATCCCGTAGGCTTTCAGGGCTGGCGAAACCGCAAGGCATATCGTTTTCTCGGTACGGCTGATATCCGCCACCACAAGGTTTGTTGTCATAGGGTCAAGACCGCGCTCCATGCACTCGACGGACGCATAGTATGACTTTAGATCGATGGCAATGTATATTCTCTGTCTCTCCAGCATCAGCGCGCCCCCTCCCTTGTTTCTGACGATCAGTATACCACGCCGCGCAGAATCGAACAAGCGTTTGTGCCGAATTTTGCGGTGGAATCTTGTGGAAACCGCCGCTTCCCAAAACCGGCTCTCCATGCTACAATGATGCCTGTTTGTGTGAAGGGGTGCTTGAGAGTGTTCTATACGATGGAGGAAGCGGCTGTTCTCTGCGGATTTCTGGAGCTATATTTGAATCGGGACAGCGTAGATACAGCAGTACGAAAAAAATACGAAAAATTCCGACTTGGACTCGTGCAAGAGTCTCTGGGGCGGGATGATTATATCTGGGCCACCAAGGCGCTGAGTTTTCTCCGCCCGCACTGGTGGCAGGACTATGAAGACCAGCGCGCACTCGAAAATGCGCTGCTGAAAACCCAGACACTGGCTTTGAAAGCAAAAAATTAACCACCTTATCGGCAGCGGCAGTCTCAGACTGCTGCTGCCGCTTATTTTTGAAAGGAGTATGTCCTATCAGCAAAGAAACACTCAAAATTCTCGTGGTGGAGCCGATGACTCCGCCCACTGTGCAGAAGATCGACGGGAGCCTCGAATCCATGCAGAAGCTCGTAGGCGGTCATATTCAGGCCATCTACCCCTTCGATGATCCCGTCGCCATTGTCTGCAACGACGAAGGAAAGCTGCTGGGTCTTCCTATGAACCGTGCCCTGACCGATGACCACGGAGTGCCGTATGACTTTGTCTGCGGCACTTTTTTCATGGCCGGAGTCGGGCGCGAAGATTTTATCTCCCTGACGGAGCAGCAGATCGAAAAGTACCAGAAGAAGTACACCAATGAAATGGTGTTCTCGGTTCCTATACGGCCCGAGCCTCACAAAAATCATCCCAAGAAGGAGAAACACGAAAATGAAAGATAACTATATTTTGACTGCCGAGTCTGTCACCGAAGGCCACCCGGACAAACTCTGCGATACCATTGCGGACGCCGTGGTGGACGCCTGCCTGAAGCACGATCCCACGGCCCGCGTGGCCTGCGAGGTCATGGCCACCGCGGGCAAGATCATCGTGGCCGGTGAGATCACGGCTTCCCAGCTCCCGGACATCCCCGCCATCATCTGCAAGACCGTGCAGCGAGCCGGATATGGCGACAGCGACTACGAGGTCGAAGTCATCACCCATGAGCAGAGTCCCGACATCGCAGGGGCTGTCAAGGGCAAACAGGATACCGGTGCGGGCGATCAGGGCATTGTGTATGGCTATGCCTGCGATGAAACGCCGGAGTTTCTGCCCCTCCCCGTTGTGTTTGCCCACCGTCTGACACGCATGCTGTCTCATGTGCGTGTGCTGGGGATCGTACCGGAGCTGCGTCCGGACGGCAAATCCCAGGTGTCGGTGGAATACGAGCATGGCCGCCCCAGGCGCATCGCTGCGGTCGTGCTGTCCTGCCAGCATGAAGAGGATGCCGATCTCGACGCCCTGCGCCGCGACTTGACGCAGTACGTCATCCTTCCCTCTCTGCGCGAGCTTCCTCCGGATGAGCGCACGGAGATCCTCATCAATCCCTCCGGCAGATTTGTGGAGGGCGGCTTCGAAGCGGACACCGGCCTCACGGGCCGCAAGCTCATGGTGGATACCTACGGCGGCCTTGCACCCCATGGCGGCGGCGCATTGTCTGGCAAAGACGGCACCAAGGTGGATCGCAGCGGCGCCTACATGGCCCGCTACGTCGCCAAAAATGTCGTGGCCGCAGGGATCGCCAAAGAATGCACTGTCAGCTTGGCGTATGCCATCGGCAAAGCACAGCCTGTCATGTTGGAGGTGAACACTCACGGCACCGGCAAGTTTACCGACGATGCGCTGAAGCAGGCGATTCTCATCCTGTTCGACCTGACGCCGGACGGCATGATCCGAACATTTGGGCTGGACAAGCCCATCTTCCACCGATTCTGCAACTACGGCCACTTCACCCACGAGCAGGCTCCGTGGGAACAGACAAACATGGCAGAGCCTCTGGAGTGTGCCTGCCGCGCCAAGGAAGCCGGGGTGTCGCAGCGTTGAAGCACATTGCATCCTGTTCCTTTGGCAAGGACTCCCTTGCCACGATCCTGCTGGCGTTGGAGCATGGCGAGCCGCTGGATGAGGCGGTCTACTGCGAAGTGATGTTCGACAAAACCATTTCAGGCGAGGTGCCGGAGCACCGGGACTTTATCTACAACACCGCTCTCCCGCGGCTGGAACAGATGGGGGTGCCGGTCCGCGTGCTGCGCTCGGACAAGACCTATGTGGACCTGTTTACCGGGCAGGTCACCCGTGGGCCGAAGAAGGGGAAGCTGCGCGCATTCCCCATCTGCGGAAAGTGCTATGTTCAGCGTGACTGCAAGATCCGCCCCATCCGCCAGTACCAGAAAACACTGCCGCCTGACACGGTGCATTACATTGGCATCGCCCGCAATGAGCAGGAACGACTGCTGCGCCTGACCGGGCCACAGGTGTCCCTTTTGGATAAATACCACTTTACGGAAGAAGATGCCAGACACCTCTGCCGCAGGGCGGGGCTGCTGTCGCCTGTCTATGAGTTTACCAATCGCGGTGGCTGCTGGTTCTGTCCCAATGCCAAGAAGAAGGAATTGCGACACCTCTATGACCACCATCCAGATCTCTGGGCAAAAATGCTGGAGCTGCAGGCGCTCCCCGGAAAGGTGTCTGAGAAATTCAACCGTGCGGAAACCTTTTCGGACATTGATGCCCGGTTCCGCGCAGAGGGCACGCAGAAGAATGCCTTCGAAATGGCAGCGTAAAGGAGAAATGAAAAATGAGCAATTCAAAATATGAGATCACTGACATCGCCCACAAGACCTATCCCTTCCTCCACCGCATTCGTGCTTTGCAGGACATTGGCGATTGGGCAAAGGCTGGAGACCTGGGCGGCTTCGTGGAAAGTGAAAGCAATTTGGCTGTTGACCCGGATGACGCTGCCTGGATCTTCAATGACGCGATCGCCTGCGGCAGCGCCTATGTGGACCAGGACTCAATTCTGATGAATGACGCCATTGCCTGTGACAGAGCCTATGTGTCCTATGGCTCCGCTCTGTATGGTTCCGCCCGCGTGGAAGATGACGCATATCTGAGAGGCGCATTGATGTATGGCCGTACCCGCGCATCCGGCTGTGCGCAGCTCCTTTGCGGTGCTGACCGTGCGGAAGGGCCGCTCCTCTCCGGGCATTGTCAGGTATTCGGGACCGTGCGCGGCTGTTTGCGCTTCAGCGGTTCCATTATTGTTCTGCCCCACGAAGAGATCTCCAACGACTTGAAAGATATTGCGGTCCACATCTCCGACAGCGGCCGCCGCGTCCTGCGCAGTAAGGATAAGGACATCCTCAAGCCCCAGCAGGAGCAGTCTCCCCAAGCAAAAAAGCCGAAGAAGCGAGGGATGGAACGATGACGCGTTATGAACAGGAACTCAGAAAGCTGTTCGATGGCAGTGACCTTATGGATTGTCCGCAATACTCCGGTCGTGTCTGCGTAGGCAAACTTGGTAAGGATCTGCGCGTGCGGGCGGAATTCTTCTCTGCCCATGTTGCCGATCAATACGACGCCATCCGCCTCACGGTTCTAAACCGCAAGGAGGGCGTGGTAGACCGAACGTTACTGCAGTTCAAGGACGTGTGGGGCAAGAAGCCTGTCCCCAGCAACCCGAACTTCCGCAGTGGCGTCATGCCCCACCTGTTGGATGATCATGGCGATGTAGACTGGTATGTCTATCATCCAAGCGCTGCGGATTACGACTCGCTGCGTCAGGCCATTGGGCAGTATCTGTCCATGTTTCGGGAGCGAACGCCGGAATGGGCGCAGGACGGCCCGAAGCTGGTGTTTATCTGTGCGCCGCTGGAGGGCGATATCAAAAAGAACATTGAATTCGCCCGTCAGAAGGCACAGGAGGTGTTCGCAGACGGCGATATTCCCATCTGCCCGCATCTGCTGTTTCCGCCCATCACGGACCCAAAACACCCGGAACAGGACAAAAAAGTCAAGGAGATGTCCCTGCGGCTTTTGGAGTCCTGCCAGCAGCTCAATGTCTACGGACCCATCTGGACAGATGACATGTGGAAGCATATTTACCGCGCCGGTGATCTGGACATTCCCATGATGACGGATCAGAAAGCCATTGGCCGGACACCGCCCCGGCGCTCCGGCAAGAAGGAGCGATAAGACATTGGATCAGGAACGTCAAAAGCCGTCCTGCCCTCTTATCGGGCAGAACGGCAACATTTTTAATCTCATGGCTCTCGCCAGCCGAACGCTGCGGCGAAACGGCATGGCCGACGAGGCAAAGGAGATGCAAAACCGCATTATGGGCGGCGACTGTCACAGCTATGAAGAAGCGCTGAGAATCATCAGCGAATACGTGGAAACGGAGTTATCCCCCAGCATCCCCGCAAATAACAAAAAGAAGGAGAATCCAACGCATGAGCGATAATCAGAAATGGGAGATCATCCACGGCGACGCGCTGAAGGTGCTGAGCGGCTTTGCCCCCGGCACCTTCGATGCCGTCATCACCGATCCCCCGTATGCTTCCGGAGGCCGGACGCAATCCGAGAAAAACAAGTCCACCGCCAGAAAGTATTCCAGTATGGGGGAGAACGCGCCGCCTCCCTTTGATGGGGATGCCAAGGATCAGCGTTCCTGGACCCGCTGGGCGGCAGAGTGGCTGTATGAGGCGAGGAAAGCCAGCAAGCCCGGCGCACCGGTGTGTATGTTCATCGACTGGCGGCAGCTTCCTGCGGCGACAGACGCTCTCCAGTGGGCCGGCTGGATCTGGCGCGGCACTGCTGTCTGGGATAAGGGCAACAGCCGCCCTCAGAAAGGCCGATTCCGTCAGCAGGCAGAATACATTGTCTGGGGCTCCAACGGGGATATGCCCATCAGCCGTCCGGTGCCGTGTCTCCCCGGTGTGTTCAAATACGGTAACCCGCAGAATCGAATCCATCTCACGGAAAAGCCCTTGCAGCTCATGCAGGACATTGTGAAGATCACGGAATCGGGCGGCCACATTCTGGACCCCTTCGCCGGTTCCGGCACAACGGTGCTGGCCGCTGTTCTGGAAGGCTACTCCGCTACAGGCATTGAGATGTCGGATGTCTACGCAGATCTGGCAAAAGAAAGAATCAAAACCGAGCTGGAAAAAGTTGCGTGACCCGGCTGCTGTTCGCCAAAAGGGCTTGCGATAGCGCAGGGAAATCGGTACAATAAAAGTAAAAGTCCGTCCAAGAGGTGGTGTCTATGGATCAAATGCTAAACCAGAGGATCGCCGCAGTCAAGGCGGCGGACGCGATCAACGCTACGGAGACACCCGCTGCCCTGACTGCGGCACCATGCCGGGACATTACCGCCACCTGAACTGAGATGTGGAACGCTGCCCCGTGTGCGGGTTCCAGCTTATCGGATGCGACTGTAATCTGGAATTTGCCAAGCTCAAGTCAGTCGGCAGAAAATGATATTTCTATCCAAAGAAGGAGTGGTGCCGCTTGCTTGACTTTACGAACCTTCCCACCAGCAACAAGTTATACCCAGGCGGCAGCGGCGCAAAGCGGGCCGTGATCTATCAGGGCGAGCAGTATTTGCTGAAGTTTCCGGCCACATCGTCCAAGAATAAGAACTCCGGCCATTCCACCAGCTACGCTGCAGAGTATATAGGTTGCCATATTTTCAACAGCGTTGGAATCCGCGCCCAAGATACAATCCTTGGTATTTATCGGAAGAACGGCGAGGAAAAGGTCGTCGTTGCCTGCAAAGATTTCACGTCCCCCGGAGTGGTTCTGCAGGATTTTGCCTCTTTGCAAAGTTCGGTGATCGATTACGGGCATAGCTGTTACAGTACCGAACTATCTGACATCATGCAGGCCATGGAGGCTCAAACGGCGTTCCCACCTGCATTCCTGAAGCGACATTTTTGGGATATGTTCATCGTAGATGCGCTGATTGGAAATGGAAATCGAAACAATGAAAACTGGGGCTTCCTCTATAACACCGCAACAGATGCAATCACCATCGCCCCCGTGTACGGCTGCGGCGGCAGTCTGTATCCGCAAGCGGATGAAGCGGCCATGCGGAACATTTTGGAAGATTATCGGCAACGGGAGCTTCGAATATTTGCGCCCCCGCTTTCCGGAATCAAAATCCATGGTCAGCAAATCAACTATTTTGATTTTATCTTTTCGCTAAGGAATGCGGACTGCAACGAAGCACTGAAGCGAATTCACCCACGGGTCAATATGGGCGAGATCACCCGCATCGTGGACGCGACTCCGCTCATTTCGGATCTGCAAAAGCAATTCTACAAGACAATGCTGCAGACACGGAAAGAGCGCATCCTTGATTTTTCAATGGAAAAACTGCGGAAAAGGGAAAAGGCCAAAGAACTTGATGCGCGGTAATAAATAAGTAAAAACGTATTTTCAAGGGCAGGGTGTTTACAAAACACCCTGCTTTTTCTATAAGGGTGTTCACAAAACACCCTGCCACAAGGAGAGAAGTATGCCAGAAAATTTTGCAAGTTTTTATCGGAAAGCAAGCAGTGTGCGGGAGTTAGTAGGTAAAGCGCCCTTTCCTGAAAAGGCGCGGTTCCAGATCACAAAGGTGATCGAACTGCCGAAAGAGCAGTACCGCCGCTATAGGAACGAGCTCTGGCGGGATGTTTCCTTTATATCCCGAAATGGATCGAATATGAGGTTCGACGAAAAATCGGAAACATTTCTCTGCCTGTTCGTCACCAGCCGGGACGAGATCGGCGGTCTGCTGATAGAGGCCGATGGTTTTGACTATGCCAGGTACGCGGCCTTTATCCCGGATAAGAAAGCTCTCGCACTGGACGGCATTCCGGTAGAGCGCGCAAATGAAAAGTGTCTTCGTCAGCGTTCAGCCCCGGAACGCTGATTTCTTTTTGCAAGGAAGCGGGCTGCGCCCGCACAACATTTCAATCATCCTACCACTTGAAAAAGAGCCTCTGCCCCGCAGGGCCGGAGCCAACGCCGCCGTGGGCGGCGCTGGCGCAAGCATCGCGCAAATGTACATTTGCACAGCTTGCTGGGGTAAGCCCCAGTCCCCAATGCCGCCTGCGAGCGGAAGTAACGCGGCAGCGCCGCAGGAAGGAGCACGAAATGGCTGAAATCGAAAAAAGGCACCATCTTCATATCGTCCTGACACCTCGGCAGTACAGACTGCTGTGCAGTCAGGCAAAGCAGTGCCGCTTGACGAAGCGGGCCTACCTTGCCAGTCTCATTGAAGGGCAGCCGGTCAAATCCCGCCCCAGTCAGGAGATCAAAGACCTGCGAACGGAGATCCATCACATCGGAAATAACATCAATCAGATCGCCCGCAGTGTTAATGCCGGCATTGCCAAACCAGAGGATGCCAGACGGGGACTCTATCTGCTGGATCAGGTCTATGAACTGATGTTTCAGGTGGCGAATAAGTAGTGGCCGTTACCAAAATACTTCCCCGTAGCGGTGGCCTGCAGCAGGCCATTGATTATGTCCTCAATGGGGATAAAACGGATGACTGTATCTTAACGGCTCACTTCAACTGTGATCCAGGGCGTGAATACCGCCAGATGATGCAGACCAAGCGGGAAACACACCGGACAGACGGGCGTCAATGTTACCACATTATTCAATCATTCCGCCCCGGTGAGATCACACCGGAACTGGCGTTGGAGATAGCCAAAGAATTTGTGCGGGAACACCTGGACGGGTTTGAGGCGGTCATCGGTACGCACGTGGATCGACACCATATCCATTCGCATATCGTATTCAATTCCGTCAATGCGGACACTGGTGAGAAATACCACAGTACCCAACAAAGTTACTATCAGCAGATCCGCGGCATTTCAGACCGGCTCTGCCGGGAGCATGGCCTGTCCGTTATCATGGCGGGAGAGTCTGCCAAAGCCATCAGCTATGTGGAATGGCTGCGGCAGTCCAAAGGGCAGCCCACATTTCGTTCCATGCTGGAGGCGGATCTGCGGACGGCTATTCAGGATGCCAATGATCTCGGCCACTTTTTCCTGATCATGGAGCACATGGGCTATGAGGTCCACCACGGTGATCGGCTGGGTTTTCGCCTGCGGGGGCAGGAGCGATTCCAGTATCCCGGCAGGCGAGATCCGCTGTTCACAGAGGACGGAATCCGTGTTGCCATCCAGGGCAACCTGGAACAGATCGAAGCGGGACTGCGTCCTGTCTTGCCTGCGCGTCTGGCGTATCAGCCATATCGGAAGCATCCCAGATACAGCGGTTTTCTTGCCCTCTATGTCCATTATCTCTATCTGCTGGGCAAAATCGAAAAGCGACAGTATCCGCCCCGCATGACGCCGCATCTGCGGCAGGCGGTCATGCGCTTTGAACGGTATCAGGCACAGT
>UQUC01000069.1 GCA_900544105.1 uncultured Oscillibacter sp.
GCCATCACCGGCTACAAGGAGATCAACTACCGGGCTATGAAGCTGCTGCCCCGGGGCGGATATCTGGCCACCTGCTCCTGCTCCCACTTCGCCACAGCGGAGAAGTTTGAGGCCATGCTCCGCTCCGCCGCTCACGATGCCGGGGTACAGCTGCGGCAGATCGAAGCTCGCCAGCAGAGCTGCGACCATCCCATCCTCTGGGGCGTGGATGAAACGGATTATCTGAAGTTTTATCTATTCCAAGTTGTATAAATTCATCTGTGCTATACAAAAAGGACTCGGATGCTGCCGCATCCGGGTCTTTTTTGCCGAATCATTCTGCACAACGTTAAACCCCGCCCCAGCACAGAAATGTGCCGAGGCGGGGTTATTTGGCGGAGATTTGTCAGTCCCACTCGCCAAAAGTCACTGAATGATCACGTAGCACCTATCCACCTTTTCAGGGGAACAGGCTCTTGATTTAGATGATTGGGCTTGCCAGCCTCAGCTCCTGACCTCCACGATGCGGACCACGCCATCATAAATGTAGAGATCCATGGTGCCGCCGTAGTCTCTGGCTGCGTCCAAGCTATCAAACCAGGTGCCGGCATCAGCGTTGTAGCACCGGACATTGGAGGACACCTCGTAGGTGCGGTTACCATTGTTCACTGCGGTGTTATCGATCCACGAAGAAGACGAAATATTGGTGAGCTTTGCCAGTGTGGAAAAAGTATATACACCAAGTTCATTTGGTTCTTTAGAAACAGCCACAAACTCGCCCGTTTTCACGCCGTAGTTACCTTCGATGGTCTCTGGCTTGCCGTTACCTGTCTCGATCACGATTGTTCTGGGCTTTTCGGGGTCAGAACTTTCCACAACAGATTTTATACGGCCAAAAATCATATCGGTATCAAGTCCGATGTTCACCACTACCAAATCAACCTCACCGGCCCAATTGAGATGGGCATAGGCGATGTGGCCAGAGTTGATGATCTCCCTGTTCAGCTGGCCCAGCGCCACCTGCTTGCCGCCGTCAACGATCACCACGTTCTCTGTCAGAGCGCGGCTGCCCAGCTTCTTGTGGCGGGTATTCAGGTCGCCGGAAACGCCGCCGGAGAGAACGGAGAGATTCACGCCCTTGTTGGTGGAGGATACGCTGACAGCCTTGCCCTCATAGCCGCTGGCGCTGCCCACATTCAACAGTGCGCCGCCGCACAGCAACATTACCTTTCCGTCTATCACAACGGCGGTGCCGTTGGGCCGGGCGTTGCCCTCCGCTGCCATAGCGCCGGCCACCTGGCCATCCGCCGTCAGCAGAATGGTCATCTGCTGGCCGGGCTTGAACTTGGAGAGAGCATCCGTAGCCGTGGAGAGGACATTGAGCTTCGTCCCGCCCAGCACCGTAATGGAAGTGGGCTTCCCGGCGCTGGGACTGCAATCCTCATAGTACACGGAGATCCGGGTGTCGCTGACGATGATGGAATTGGTGGCGGGAGAGTACGTGGCCACATCATACCGCCGCAAATCAGAGGCAGAGGAAACAGCGGTGCCGTTTTTGTAGATCTTATAGTCGGTGGTGCCGGCCAGCGCCGCCAGTCCAGCGGTGGAACCGTCCGACTCGATGATGACCGCCGCGTTGGAAACGCCGTTGCTGCCGCTGACCGGCAGGAAGGTCAGGGCCTCGCCGGTGCCGTTGAAGACCACCTTGCCCCTGGAGCCGATGAGACTGGTAGAGGCAACGGGATGCGCCATGGTATACGTCTTACCGCCAGCAGTCATCGTGCCCTTGCCGCCGTCCACGGCGGTGAGATAAACCTCCTCGCCCACTTTGTAGCTGAACAGACCCGCCTCACCCTTGGGCTTGGCCTCAAAGAGGTTCAGGAACAGCTTGGCCGCCTGTGCGCGGGTCAGGCCCGCGTAGGCGGAGGTAATACCGGTGGACTTCAAAAGGCCGTTGGTCTGGGCCTCCGCCATGTAGCTCTGGGGCCACACGCCGCCCATGTCCTCGTCCTTGTAGCCGAGGCCCCGCATAAGGATCGTCACCGCCTGTCCAGCGGTCACGGTCTGGCCGGGCTTGAATTTACCGTCGGCAAAGCCGGAGATGATTCCCTTCTTCGCCGCCATATTGATATAGGCGGACGCCCAATGAGAGGGCTTCACGTCCGGGAAGATGGTGACGGTAGAATACCGTCCCAACTCCTCGCTGCCGTCCATGGCGTAGACCGCCATCTTGCAGAACTGCGCCCGGTTCAGAATGGTGTCAGGGCGGAAAGTACCGTCGCCGTAGCCATCCAGTACGCCCATGAGCCGCAGAGTTTCCACGGCAGTGGCGGTATAGCTGTCGCTGACGTCGGAAAATTTGGTGACAGCCGCCGCTCCGGCAGGCACCGTCAGCAGGGACCCCAGCATACTGATCGCCAGCAGCCAGGTCAGAATTCGTTTTTTCATAAGTCTCTCTCCTTTAATCCGCCCGCAAAGCTTCCACAGGCTGGAGTTTCGATGCTTTTGCCGCCGGGTAGCTGCCGAACAGCACGCCAAGAGCCACCGACAGGCCGAAGGCCGCCAGCGTCACCCAGGTTGCGGGGAAAATAGTCATCTGGAACAGGAACTTGCCCAGGACCAGGCTGCCAATCGTGCCGAAGATAATGCCCACAATGCCGCCCATGCCGCAGAGCATACCGGATTCGATGAGGAACTGGGCCACAATGCTGCTCCGCTGTGCGCCAAGGCTCCGGCGGATACCGATCTCGCGGGTCCGCTCCGTCACCGTCACCAGCATGATGTTCATGATACCGATGCCGCCCACCAACAGGGAGATGGCGGCAATGCCGCCCAGCACCAGAGAGATCATGGTCAACTGCTGGTTCTGATAATCCTGCCAGTAGCCTTCCTTCTGCACCTGATAGCCACCCATACTCTGATCTACCACGCCGGAGAGGTACCCGCCGATCTCGGTGATGGCGGTTTTCATGCTGGCGTCATCCTTGGCCTTTACCAAAAATTCTGTGGGGGCCGTATCCCCCAGCAGCCGGGTAGCGGTGTAGGGAAGGATCATAAAGTTATCCGTCTGGTAAGCGGAAGGGGTATCTGGCTCCACGCGGGCGCCATACACGCCCACCACTTCAAAGTTGTTGCCGTTGACCTTCATGATCTGTCCCACAGGGTTGGCGCTGCCGAAAAAGACCCGCGCCGCCTGCGCGCCCAGCACGCAGATCTGATTGTATTTCTCGCAGTCCAGCCACGCAAGGTCTCTGCCCTTTGCGATTGCCAGATTGTTGCAGGCGCTGTACTGGTCGGAGCCGTAGTAGATCTGCGGGGGACCGCTGACCACGTTGTACTGCTGGTCATATTTCCACTCCATTGTGGAGCTGTTTTTCGTACCGTATACCACCGTAGCGTTGGATGAGCCCTTGGGGGTAATGCCAATAATGGACTCCTTCAGTCCGGAGCAAAAGCGGTACAATCCGGCAAAATAGTCCTTGCTGATAGGATTGCCGCCCTCATCATACATATAGGCATAAACGCTCACTTCAATGCGGTTGGCACCCATGGCGGCAAACTGCTCCATGGTTTTTGCCTTCATGCCCTCCATGGTGGAGACGATGGTCATAACGGCGGCAATACCGATGAAAATAGAGAGAATGGTCAAGGCGCTGCGGCCCTTTTTGCCACAGATGGACCGCCAGGCCATCTTAAATGCCTGCCCAATGTTCAATACCAATCCACCTCCTGGGGGTGATCCTCGATGATCTTGCCGTCCGCGATCCGCACGATGCGCCGGGCTGTGGCAGCGATCCCGTTGTCATGGGTGATGAGAATGACGGTGCTGCCCTCCTTGTTCAGCTGCTGAAGGAAACCCAGCACCTCGTGGCCCGTCCGGGAATCCAATGCGCCGGTAGGCTCATCCGCCATGATGATGGGCGGATGGGTGGAAATGGCCCGGGCGATGGCCACACGCTGCTGCTGGCCGCCGGACATCTGGGTAGGCTTATGCTGCGCCCGGTCCGCGAGACCCACGCGGGTCAGTGCCTGGATCGCCAGCTCCCGCCGGTCTATGGGGTCGATGCCCTGATAGATCAGCGGCAGCTCCACATTTTCCAGCACCGTCAGGTTCTGGATCAGGTTGTACTGCTGGAAAATAAACCCGATCTGCTTGTTGCGGATGCGGGAAAGCTCCTTGTCGGAAAGCTCCCGGACATCCACGCCGTCCAGACGGTAGGTGCCCCGGGTGGGGATGTCCAGACAGCCCAGCACGTTCATCATAGTGGACTTGCCGGAACCGGACTGTCCCACCACCGCCACGAATTCACCCTTTTCAATATCCAGCGAAACGCCGTCCAGGGCCCGGACCTCGCTCTCAAGGCCCTCGCCGTAGATCTTATAGACGTCCCGCAGTTCGATCAGTTTCGCCATGGCTTAACCCCACGCCTGATCGGTTATCATCTGGGTAAAGACGGTGTCACCGTCATTTACGCCGGACTTGATCTCCACGTTATATGTATCCTGAATACCGATCTCCACCTGAACGGGATAGAAGCCGCTGGGGATCTCCTCGTCCTGATAGGGCAGCTCCAGGGCATTGTCCGGCTGGCTGTCCGCCTGGACATAGACCACTGTGGCGGAGGAGCCGTCCTCCAGGCCCACGGTACGCACCGCCTGGATAGGCACCATCAGGCAGTTGTCATTCTGGCTGGCCTGGATCTGATAGTTCACATAGCTGTTGACTTGGAGGTTACCCTCTGTGTTGTCGGCAGAGATGGTGATGGGATAGGATGCCACGCCGTTATTCACGGTGCTGGACAGGCTCACCGTCTCCACCGTTCCGGTGGCGCTGGTGCCCCACTGGTCCAGATTCACAGGCATACCCACCTTGATATAGCTGATGTTCCGCTCGTCCACGGTGGCGCTGACGGTCACGGTGGAGGTGTCGGAAACGGTCACAAGGGTGCTGTTTGCCTGAAGTTCCTGCCCCGGCGTCACGGACAGACCGATGATCTGACCGGAAATGGGAGCCACGGCGTTGCAGTTGTTCAGATTTTTCTGGGCGGTCTCCAACTTTTTCTGGGCTTCCTCCAGATTCTGCCGCGCGGTGAAGATCTCCGTCTCGCTGTTCTCGCCGTCGATCCGCACCAGCACTTGACCGGGCGTTACGGCGAGATAGTCCACCAGATTACTGGAGATCACCGTGCCGCTGACGGTGGAGTTCAAATCTCCCACCCGGTAATATTGCAGTTTAGCGGCTTCGTAGGGATACACGGTATTGCCGTTCACAGTCGTAGTGGCGGTAGCCACCATATCCTTTGCAAGCACGCCCTCGTTGGGGATCACGATCTCGGCGGAAAACAGCTTGGAGCCCTCCGGCGTGATGCGGCTGACCATGTGGACTGCCTCCACGGTGCCCTCCACGGTGGTCATCAGCGCAGGGATGGAGACCTGCACCTTCTGCCCCGCCTTCAGCTCCCCGGCGTAGGCGTAGCTGTAATACTGCTCCAGCCGCATCCGGGTATCGTCCGCGAGGACGGCGACCTTGGTGCCCTTGCTAATCTCGTCGCCGGGGTTCAGTGTCACAACATCCATCAGTTTTCCGGCGTAGGACGGAGAAAGATTCAGCCCCGCAATGTCCTTTTGCAGCGTATTGATCTGCTTCTGGTAGCCCTCAACCTCATCGCGGGCCTTCTGGACCTCCGTGGCAGCATTGGGGGAATCAATGGTAAACAGGGGGTCCCCCTGCTCCACTTTCTGTCCCTCCTCCACGAATACATCCATCACCGTGCCCGCAGTGGTCAGGCTGATGGTTTCGCTGGTCTTGGCCTTTACCAGACCGCTGCCGTCCACCTCGGAGCTGATGGCACCGTAGGACACCATGGCGGTGCCCACTTCGCTGCTGCCGCCCTCCTTCTTAAAGAATTTCACGCCGCCTGCGATCAGGGCGGCCACGACCACCAGCGCAACGATCCGCCGAATCGTCCGCCGCCGCTTTTTCTTGTCTGCCGTACTTTTTTCCGGTTTTTTCGCCGGGGTCTCCGGTGACGCCGGAGCGCCTGTCTCCGCCGGGGTCAGCTCCTTTTTCTCTTCCATGATCTCTGCCATGACATATTCTCCTTTTACGATTCTCCGGGCCGAGGCCCGCTTGTTTCCGATCCAGTGCTGTCAGCGCCCAACAGGGCTGCCGACAGGCATATTCACCTTCGCTCACTGATGTTAATATAGCCAATAGGGTAAATCAACAACAAAACAGTAACAAATTCCATCAAAACCGCTTTCATTTGTAATAGACGGATTCAACTGCGAAAAGGTTTCCTTTTTTGCAAAAACTTTTTGATAACAGCAGACCGCACCGCCCGGGATCGTGGGCAGTGCGGTCATTTTTGTTGTTTTCAGGAGATCAGGCAGTCAGCCGCCGGGCGCTCATGCGCTGGATCAGCACGATGCCGCCGACCACCACGAGGCCCACCACATCCGATGCGGTGCCGGGGATCATCATGCACAGACCGCCGGCAGCCATCGCCAGACGGAACAGCATGGGGATCTTCTTATAGACGAAGCCGTTCAGAGCCGCAGCCACGCCAAACAGACCGATGAGGGCGCTGACCACGATCTGTGCTACTTCAAATGCGCTGCTCACATTGTCAAACAGCATAGCGGGGCTGTACGCAAAGATGTAGGGCACGATAAAGGCTGCGATGGCCAGCTTGGTGGCGTTGATGCCGGTTTTCATGGGATTGGCCTTGGCGATGGCAGCACCGGCATAGGCAGCCAGAGCCACCGGAGGCGTGATGTCCGCCACGATGCCGAAGTAGAACACGAAGAAGTGAGCCGCCACCAGGGGGAAGCCCATCTGCACCAGAATGGGGGCGCAGGTGGAAGCCATGATGCAGTAGTTGGCGGTGGTAGGAACGCCCATGCCCAGAATGATGCAGCAGATCATCGTCAGCAGCAGGCCGATCATGGTAGCGTCGCCTGCCATCTGCACGATGGCATTGATAAGGATGGAAGCAAGACCGGTGACGGTGATGCAGCCAGCGATCATACCAGCCATGGCGCAGGCCACAGCCACGGTGATGGCGCCCTTGGCGCCGGCCTCCAGCGCCTCCACGATTTTACCGAAGGTCAGCCGCTCCTCCTTGTTCAGGAAGCCCACCACGATGGCGGCCAGAATGGACACCGCCGCGGAGAACTGCATGGTGCGGCTGCCGGAGGAGACCAGGAAGATCAGCAGGGCCAGAGGTATGATGAGATAGGCACGCTTGGCAAGCTCGCCCCAGGAGACCATCTCGGACTTGGGCATACCCTTCAGTCCCAGCTTCTTGGCTTCCAGATGGACGGCGATGAAAATGCCGGTGAAGTACAGCACGGCGGGAAGAATGGCCTTTACAGCCACCTTCGCATAGGGGATATTCATGTACTCCGCCATCAGGAACGCCGCTGCGCCCATGATGGGGGGCATGATCTGACCACCGGTAGAGGCGGCAGCCTCCACCGCGCCGGCGAACTCCGGCTTGTAGCCGGTTTTCTTCATCATGGGGATGGTGACGGAGCCGGTGGTCACGGTATTGCCCACGGAGGAGCCGGACACCATGCCGCACAGGGCGGAGGAAATGACCGCTACCTTGGCGGGACCGCCGGAGGACCAACCCGCCAGACGGTTGGCGAAGCTGATGAAGAAATTGGCGATGCCGGTGCGCTCCAGAAACGCGCCAAAGATGATGAACAGCACAATGTAGGTGTAGCAGACGCTTACCGGCGTACCGATGACGCCGCTGGTGGTGTAGAACAGTTTATAGACGATGTTCTTCAGCGCCTTGTAGAAGCTGGGGTCCCAGTTGAGCTGGTTATAGAACGTGTAGATCAGCAGCAGACCCAGCACCACCAGAATAGGCAGGCCCACGCACCGGCGGCACAGCTCGATCAGCACCACAATACCGATGGCACCGACAATGATGTGGACGGGCTGGAGCTTGGTGGCCAGTTGAATGATGGAGAAGGCGTTGATGGCAAAATAGAAGAAGCTGCCAGCGCCCAGAACCATCAGGATCCAGTCATACCAGGGCACATGGTTCACCCGGGCAGCACCTTTTCTGGCGGGATACACCAGATAGCCGATGATGATGATAAAGCCTAGGAACAGGGACAGCCGTCGCTCCGGCAGCGCTTTGCTGAACAGGGTCATCAGGATACAATAGATTGAGAAGGCCGACATCAGCACCCGCAGGGCGATTTTCGGAGTCCCCTCCCAGATACGGGTGTTGGATTCCCGGTCATACTTCTTCATGACCGCATCCACGTCCGCCTGGATATCATGCTCCATCTCGTGCACCTCGTGGTCGAGTGCCTTTTCCACTTCAACAATGGGGTCTTTTTTCTTGAACAGGCCCATATGGTCTCCTCCTTGATCGTTTTCTCACATCCGCAGTTGACAGGGGCAGCGGATCTCTGTCCTTCTCAACCGGGGATCGGGGTAATTCTTGTAAATTGGTCCGCAGCAAGCGCTCCGTTCTTTCCTTCCGGAGAGCCGTGCTTCTCTTTAGAACCGCTCACAGCTGCGGCGGAGAAATCCGCCGCAGCTTTCCGGCGCATCGCGCCGAAAAGGTTTATTTTAAAGATGCAGGAACCCCCTGATGGGTTTCCCGCACACACCCTTCCTTTCCGTTCCGGAAAGTTATGCTTCTCTTTAGAACCGCTCACGGCTGCGGCGGAATTCTCCGCCGCAGCCTGAACGACATACTTATAGGTAAGAAAATGGCGGTGGTGCTGTAAAGATCACGTTCAGATCTTTACTTGGTTGCCACATCGAAGCCCTTCTCGGCGAAGTACTTGGCAGCGCCGGGATGATAGGGCACAGAGGTGATGGAAGCGCCGAACTCGGTGTCCAGCTCGCCGTACTTGGCGTGGCTGCTGATCAAATCGGGGGCGTTGTTGAAGATGTCAGCCGTCAGAGCATAGATAGCATCCTCGGACACATCGTCACGAGCCAGGATCACAGCGCCCACAGCCACGGTGGTCACATCGGCATCCTGACCGTTGTAGGTACCGGCGGGGATAACATGTTTGGTGTAGTAAGGAGAGGCGGCCAGCAGATCGTCGATATGGGCGTCATCCAGAGACACCAGATAAGCAGCCTTGGTGGTGGACAGGTCCATGATAGCGGTGGTGGGGGCGCCGGAGACGATGAAGGCTGCGTCGATCTTGCCGTCCTTCAGGGAGTCAGCGCTGTCACCAAAGCTCTGATAGGTGGCGTTGATCTTGGTGAACTTGCCGTCAGCGTCCAGATCGCCCAGACCGTAAGCGCTCAGGATGTCCACAGCATTGAAGTACACGCCGGAACCGGCGGCGCCGACAGACACGTTCTTACCGGCCAGGTCAGCCACGGTCTTGATGCTGGGATCGGTGGTGACGATCTGCACATCTTCCATGTACAGGGCGGCCACGGTGGAGAAGCAGTCGATGGGGCTCTCAAAGAGGTTGGTGCCGTTGTAGGCATAGGCCATCACGTCGGACTGGCAGAAGGCCAGCTCTGCGTTGCCGTCGGCCAGCTCTTCCACGTTGGACTTGGAGCCGTTGCCAACCAGACCGGTGACAGACACATTGGTATTGTTGGTGGCGTGCTGGGCGATGACGGAGCCGAAGGCATAGTAGGTGCCGGACTCGCCGCCGGTGACGAAGCGCAGCTTCGCGGTAGGAGCAGCGGGAGCGCTGTCGCCAGTCTCATTGCCGGAGGCGTTACCGCCGCCGCAAGCAGTCAGAGAAGCGATGAGACCCAGAGCCAGAATCAGAGAAAACACTTTTTTCATTCCAAATCCCTCTTTCACAGTTGAATTAGGTGGAAACACTCGGTGCTTTTTTCAAGGGTGTTTCCGTAAGCATGTGCATAGTATACATGTATATCATTCATTTTGCAAGGGTCATTTTCTCTTTTTGGTGATTTTTTGCAATGTACAAGTATCCATCTTGCATTTTCACTCTATTCTCTGCGTTTTCCCACAAATGTCTTGCAAAACAAATGTCCGTCTTGCAAAAACACGCCCCGCCAGAAAAACCAGCGGGGCGTGTTTTGTGCAGTTTAACTAAGAGCAACTTACTGAATCACCTTGGAGTCTACAACTTCCTTCAGCTTGGCGGTGAAGTCCTCCAGGCTCATAGCGCCCAGATCCTCGCCGGCGCGGGTACGGACGGAGACCGTCTTGTTCTCCATATCCCGGTCACCCACAACGATCATATAGGGCACCTTCTCCAGAGTGGCCTCACGGATCTTCTTGCCGATCTTCTCGTTGCGGTCATCCACCTCCACGCGGAAGCCCTGGCCGTCCAATGCGTCAGACAGCTCCTTGGCATAATCCAGCGCACGGTCGGTGACAGGCAGGATCTTCACCTGAACAGGAGCCAGCCATGTGGGGAAGGCGCCGGCGAAATGCTCGGTGATGATGCCGATGAACCGCTCGATGGAGCCGAACACAACACGGTGGATCATCACGGGCACGTCCTTGCCGCCGTCGCTGGTGGTATACTCCAGATCAAAGCGGCCGGGCAGCTGATAGTCCAGCTGAATGGTGCCGCACTGCCAGGTACGGCCCAGAGAGTCCTGAATGTGGAAGTCCAGCTTGGGGCCGTAGAACGCACCGTCGCCGGGGTTCACCACATACTCCTTGCCGATGGAGGTAATGGCGTCGGCCAGAGCGTTCTCTGCCTTCTCCCAATCCTCCCGGGTGCCGATGTGGTCCTCGGGCATGGTGGACAGCTCGATCTTGTAGGGCAGCCCGAACAGAGAGTAGACCTCGTCGAACAGGCGGGCGATGCGGATGACCTCATCCTTGATCTGGTCTTTGGCCAGCAGGATGTGCGCGTCGTCCTGGGTGAAGCAGCGGACACGGAACATGCCGTGGAGCGCGCCGGAGAGCTCATGGCGGTGGACCAGGCCCAGCTCACCGTACCGCAGGGGCAGGTCACGGTAGGAATGGGGCTCCAGCTCATAGACCAAAATACTGCCGGGGCAGTTCATGGGCTTGATGGCAAAATCCTCGCCGTCAATGACAGTGGTATACATATTATCCTTGTAGTGATCCCAGTGGCCGGAGGTCTCCCACAGAGTCCGCTTCATGATCTGAGGAGTGGAGATCTCCACATAGTTCCACTTCTTGTGGACCTGACGCCAGTAGTCGATCAGGGTGTTCTTCAGCACCATGCCCTTAGGCAGGTAGAAGGGGAAGCCGGGAGCCTCATCCCGGAAAGCAAACAAGCCCAGCTCCTTGCCCAGCTTCCGGTGATCCCGGCGCTTGGCCTCCTCGATGCGCTCCAGATAAGCGTCCAGTTCCTCCTTCTTGGGGAAGGCGATGCCGTAGATCCGCTGCAGGGTCTCCCGGTTGGAGTCGCCCCGCCAGTAGGCGGCGTTGCAGGCCAGCAGCTTGATGGCGTTGCCCTTTACCCGGCCGGTGGAGTCCAGATGGGGACCGGCGCACAGGTCGGTGAACTCGCCCTGCTTGTAGAAGGAGATGG
>UQUC01000070.1 GCA_900544105.1 uncultured Oscillibacter sp.
TGCATCCGGCGGGGTGGGCTGCCAGCCCACCTCGCCATATTGCGATTATTATGGACGGTAACGGCCGCTGGGCCACCCAGCGGGGGCTGCCCCGCACCGCGGGACATAAGGCGGGGGCGGAGACCTTCCGCCGGATCGCCACCTACTGCAAGAACATCGGCGTCAAATACCTGACGGTCTACGCCTTTTCCACGGAAAACTGGAAGCGCTCGGAGACAGAGGTCTCCGCTATCATGGCGCTTTTGAAGAAGTACCTGCTGGAAGCCGTGAACACTATGGAGCGGGACCATATCCGCCTCCACTTCTTTGGTGACATGACTCCCATCGCGCCGGAGCTGCGGGCGTTGGCCCACGAGACGGACGAGATCACGGAGCATTTGTCCAAGGACGATTTTCAGGCCAATGTCTGTCTGAACTACGGCGGCCGGGATGAGATCCTCCGGGCTGTCCGCCGGTTTGCGGCAGAGTGTGCGGAAGGGAAGCGGAAGCCGGAGGACCTGGACGAAACGCTGTTTTCCACCTATCTGGACTCTGCCGGCATCCCGGACCCGGAACTGATCATCCGCCCCAGCGGGGAGCAGCGGCTGAGCAACTTCCTCCTGTGGCAGTGTGCGTATTCCGAGTTCTATTACACGGATACCCTCTGGCCGGACTTCGATGAGGAGGAGCTGAACAAGGCTATCACCGCCTACCAGAGCCGGGATCGCCGGTTCGGCGGTGTGAAGAAATAAGCCCTTACAGGTGTTGAAAGGACTGAAATTCTATGTTGCAAAGATGGTTGATAGTTCTCATTGGCCTGCCGCTGCTATTGGCGGCGCTGCTGCTGTGTCCGGACTGGGTGACGGTAATCGTGGTATGCGGCATTGCCGCTGCTGCGGCCTATGAGCTGTTGCACACGGCGGGAAAGAAAGTGCCCAAGTGTGTCTACGCGTTTACCATTCTGGCTGCCGTGGCGCAGGAATGGGTCATCTATGACGCGCATACCTGGCAGTTTTATGACAGTTATCAGTCCGTGGGCATGATCCGGATCCTGTGCATCCCGCTGGTGCTGCTGACGGTCCTGTTTTTCGTTGCCGTCAAGGGCTACGGAACGCCGAACGCCATGCCCTTTGCCGATGTTGCCACAGCGATGATGGGCGGCACAGTGTTTCCCATGATGTACAGCGCCATCTTCCTGCTGCGAATGGACGGATTGTACGGTAAGATGTATGTACTGCTGCCATTCTGCGTGGCATTTCTGGGAGACAGCTTTGCCATGTACGGCGGGATGCTGTTCGGAAAGCGGAAAATGGCCCCGGCGGTCAGCCCCCATAAGACGTGGGCGGGTTCTGTCGCCGGATTGATCGGCAGCGCCTTGGGGCTGGTGCTCTGGGGTGTGGTAGCCCGGATGTGGCTGGGCTACGAGCCGAACTACCTGAATCTGGTCCTGGCCGGTCTGGTGACCAACGCCATCGGGCAATTGGGCGATCTCGCCATGTCCCTCATCAAGCGGGAGGCGGGCGTGAAGGATTACAGCCACATTTTCCTGACCCACGGCGGAATGTTGGACCGGTTCGATTCCACCCTGTTTATCACTCCGTGGATCTATTTGTTTGTGTGCGCGGGTATGCTTTAAGAGACATAGAGGACATACTATGATGAATACGATCTCAATATTGGGCTCCACCGGCTCCATCGGCCGACAGACCTTGGATGTGGCGGAGCAGTTAGGACTTCAGGTGGCGGCACTGACCGCCAATTCCAACGTGGAGCGAATGGAGGCCCAGTGCCGGAAGTTCCGTCCCCGCCTGGCGGTGATGACGGAGGTAGCGGCCGCAAAGGAACTGGCAGTTCGTTTGCAGGACACGTCTGTAAAGGTGTTAGCCGGTACAGATGCTCTGGCGGACGCCGCCGTGATCCCGGAGGCGGAAACGGTGGTCACCGCCGTGGTAGGTATGGTGGGATTGAAGGCCACGCTGGCCGCCATCCGGGAGAAAAAGCGTATCGCCTTAGCCAATAAGGAGACTTTGGTCTGCGCCGGTGAACTGGTGATGAGTGAGGCAGACCGCTGCGGTGCGGAGATCATACCGGTGGACAGCGAGCATTCCGCCATCTTCCAGTGCTTACAGGGCTGTGCCGACCGTCGGGAGATCCGGCGGCTGATCCTGACCTGCTCCGGCGGTCCCTTCCGGGGGATGGGCCGGGACGAGGTGGGACGCATGACCAGGGCTGACGCCCTGCGACACCCTAACTGGACGATGGGCCCCAAGATCACCGTGGACTGCTCCACGCTGATGAACAAGGGGCTGGAGGTCATCGAGGCCATGCGACTATACCGTCTGCCGCTGGCGCAGGTGTCCGTCATGGTGCATCCGCAGAGTATCGTTCACTCCATGGTGGAATTTAAGGACGGAGCCGTCCTCGCCCAGCTTGGCACACCGGATATGCGACTGCCCATCCGCTATGCCATGACCTATCCAGAGCGAGGGGAGAACCCGGCACCGCCGCTGGACCTTTTGAACAGCCCACCCCTGACCTTCTCGGAACCAGACCGGGAGACTTTTCCCTGCCTCCGTCTGGCGGAGGAGGCGGCCGAGGCGGGCGGCACGGCCTGCGCCATTCTGAACGGCGCTAACGAGGAGGCTGTCCGGCTGTTTTTGGCGGAAAAAATAGGCTTTTATGACATTTCTGACCTGGTTGCGGCGGCGCGGGCGGCTGTCCCGGTGACGCAAGCACCCTCGTTGGAGGAAATTTTATCAGCGGACCACGCCGCTCGAGAGGTCGTGAAGTCCGCGTTTGCAAGGAGACATTCATGAGTTTTGTCTATATCCTGGCGGCAATCCTGATTTTTGGTGTGCTCATCGCCGTGCATGAGCTGGGCCACTTTCTGGCGGCAAAGCTCTGCGGCGTACAGGTCAACGAGTTTTCTATCGGCATGGGCCCTGCCATCTGGTACCGGAAGAAGGGGGAGACGGCCTATTCCTTCCGGATCCTGCCCATCGGCGGCTATTGCGCTATGGAGGGGGAGGACGGAGACACGGGCAATGCCCGGGCCTTCACCCGTCAGGGCTTCTGGAAAAAATTTGTGATCTTAGCCGCCGGTGCGTTCATGAATTTCCTGACGGGACTGCTGATCGTGGCGATCCTGTTCAGCAGCGCCGGGACCTTCTTCGTGGACGGGATCGCGGGCCTTGCCCCGGAGGTGTCCCGGACCGGGGAAAACAGTTTACAGGCCGGGGACCAGATCTACAAGATCAACGGCTGGCGCACTTATTTCAGCGGCGACGCCCAGATGTTTCTGAACTATTCCGATGAAACGGCGGATATTGAGGTTGTCCGTGACGGGCAGCATATTCTGGTGGAAAATGTCTCCCGGCAGACCTGCACCGACCAGAAGGGGGAGCCTTATCAGGGCTTTGGCCTGTATGTGGGGCGGTTGCCTGTCCCGGCCACCGTATCCAACCGCATCCGTTACACCTGGTATCAGACTATGGATTTTGTGCAGATGGTGTGGTTCAGTTTGGGCCAGCTTGTTACCGGCGGAGCCGGGCTCAACGACCTCAGCGGGCCGGTAGGGATTGTGACCACCATCAAGGACGTGGGCACCGAGGCCCAGGAAACGGCGGAGCAGAACGATCAAAACGGTCTGTTGGCCGCGGCGGAGAGCATCGCCTATTTCGCAGCGCTGATCGCCGTGAATCTGGCGGTGATGAATCTGCTGCCCTTACCGGCGCTGGATGGCGGGCGGATCTTTTTCCTGCTGGTGGACGCAGTTTCCATAGCACTGTTCAAGCGGAAGGTACCGGAGAAATATCAGGCGGCCATCAACACGGCGGGCTTTGTCCTGCTGATGGGCTTTATGCTGCTGGTAACATTCCAGGATGTATTTAAATTGGTAAAGTAGGCGATCAATATGACAAAGAAATTGATGATTGGCAAGGTGGCTGTGGGCGGCGGCGCCCCCGTGTCCATCCAGTCCATGTGCAATACGAAAACCGACGATGTGGCCGCTACTGTGGCCCAGATCCACGCATTAGAGGATGCCGGATGCGAGATCATCCGGGTGGCGGTTCCGGATGAGGACGCTGCCAAGGCGGTAGACAAGATCAAGGAGCAGATCGCTATTCCCCTGATCGCGGACATCCACTTCAACTACAAGCTGGCGCTCATGTGCGCTGAGCGGGGCATCGACGCTCTGCGGATCAATCCCGGCAATATCGGCGGGGAGGAGAAGGTCCGTGCGGTGGCGGAAGCCTGCCGCCAGAGGAGCATCCCCATCCGCATTGGCGTCAACGGCGGCTCTTTGGAAAAGGAACTGCGGGCCAAGTACGGCGGTGTGACCGCCGAGGCGCTGGTAGAGAGCGCTATGGGCCATGTCCGTCTGCTGAACCGGTTCAATTTTGACGATATCTGCATTTCCGTGAAATGCTCCGATGTGCCGCTGACCATGCGGGCCTACACGCTGTTGAGCCAGCAGACGGACTACCCGCTGCATCTGGGCGTCACCGAGGCCGGAACGCCCTCTATGGGTATGGTGAAGTCCGCCATGGGCATCGGTGGATTGCTGTGCATGGGCATCGGCGATACCATTCGGGTGACCCTGACAGCGGACCCGGTGGAGGAGATCTACGCCGCCAAAAAGATCCTGCGGGCGGCAGGACTGCGGAAGGAGGGCGTGAATCTCATCGCCTGTCCCACCTGCGGCCGCACCCGGATTGACCTGATCCCTATGGCGGAGGAAGTGGAGCGCCGGCTGGCCAACTGCAAGAAGAATATCACGGTGGCGGTAATGGGCTGTGCGGTCAACGGTCCCGGAGAAGCTGCCGCCGCGGATGTTGGCATCGCCGGCGGCAAGGGCGAGGGCCTGATTTTCCGCAAAGGAGAGATCCTTTACAAGGTGCCTCAGGAGCGGCTTGTAGACGCATTGATGGAGGAAATCGAAAAGCTGTAAGCGGCTTTTACATAAGATAGGGGAAAGAAGGACGCATGTCGAGAGAGATACCGTTTTTTGAATTATTCGCACAGCTGCAGCTCTCCCCGGAGCTGCGGCTAAAGCTGTTGGGGACGGTGATCGCCAGCGCCTGCATCCATCAGGACACCCTCTCAATGGAGCTGGCGATGATCGTGAAGCACCCTCTGGAGCCGTCGGATCTGGACGAGCTAAATAGTGCCATCCGCAACGGCTACGGACTGAACGAAGTGCGATTCCGGGTCACGCTAAAGGAGGAACAGCTGCCCTCTCAGTGGAAGGCGGCGGCCGCGCCATCCGCCCCGTCCGGGGGAGGTCCATCAGGGCCGGTCCTGATGGGCAACCCCATCAAGGTCAAGCCCGTGGAAATGAAGACGCTGGATCTGAAAATGGGCAATGCCACGGTAAGCGGCAAGGTGTTCTCCGTGGAATGTGTGGAGACCCGGCGACCCGGTATGTGGCGGCTCCATGTGGAGATGACGGACTACACCAGCTCCGTGGCCGTCCATAAAAACCTGACGGAAAAGGAAGCCAAGGGCCTGGATGGGAAGATCAATCCCGGTATGTGGCTGTGCGTTCAGGGCAAGATGGAGCCTACCTGGGACGGCAAGGACATTCAGCTCAATCCCTACCACATCAACGTCATCCAGCACGAGGAACGGCAGGATACCGCCCCGGTGAAGCGCGTGGAGCTGCATCTCCACACGAAAATGAGCAATATGGACGCCTTGACGGACACGAAGGAGGTCATCAAGGAGGCCATCCGCTGGGGGCATCCGGCTATCGCCATTACGGACCACGGCGTGGCCCAGTCCTTCCCGGACGCCTGGCACGCCGCCGGGGACAAGATCAAGATCCTCTACGGCGTAGAGGGATACTTTATCAACAACGTGGACGACCGCATCGCCGTCCATGGCCGGGGAGACTGCGGACTGGACGACGAGTTCGTCTGCTTCGATATTGAGACCACCGGCTTGAAGGTGGACCGGGAGGCCATCACGGAGATCGGCGCGGTGGTGCTGAAAAACGGCGAGATATCCGAGCGGTTCCAGACCTTTGTGAATCCCAACCGCCGCCTGACACCGGAGATCATCGGCCTTACCGGCATCACGGATGAAATGTTGAAGGACGCCCCCCAGCTGAAGGACGCCCTGACGGAATTTCTGAAATTCGTCAACGGTCGGCCCTTGGCTGCCCACAACGCGGAATTCGACATCGGGTTTATCCGGGCAGGCTGCAAAAAGGTGGGCCTGGAATTTGACCCCACCTATGTGGACTCCCTGATCTTAGCCCAGAACCTACTGCCAGGTCTCGGCAAGTACAAGTTGGACATTGTGGCGGACCATCTGGACCTGCCCGCCTTCAATCACCATCGGGCCAGCGACGATGCCGCCACGGTGGGCTACATGCTGATCCCGTTCTGGAAAATGCTCCATGAGCGGGAGATCCATACCCTCCAGGCCGTCAATAAGGAGATGGAAAAGCTGCGGCCACTGGGCAGCAAGTCCAACCGTTTCCCCAAGCACATCATTATTCTGGCCCGGAACAAGGTGGGGTTGAAAAATCTCTACCAGTTGATCTCCGCTTCCAACCTGAAATATTTCAAGCGGGTGCCCACCATCCCCAAAAGCGAACTGATGGCCCATCGGGAGGGTCTGATCATCGGCTCCGCCTGCGAAGCCGGCGAGCTATTCAAGGCTGTGGTGGATCACAAGGACTGGGACGAGTTGAAGCGCATCGCGTCCTTTTACGACTATCTGGAAATTCAGCCCCTGTGCAACAACGCCTTCATGCTCCGCAACGGCGAGGCACGGAGCGAGGAGGACCTGCGGGAATTCAACCGCACCATCGTCCGCCTCGGCGAGGAGCTGGGGAAACCCGTCTGCGCCACCGGCGACGTCCATTTCCGGGAGCCGGAGGACGAAGTGTACCGACACATCCTGCTGGCGTCCAAAAAGTTCCCGGACGCCAACGAGCCTCTGCCGATCTACTTCAAGACCACGCAGGAAATGCTGGAGGAATTTCAGTATCTGGGGGAGGAAAAGGCTTACGAGGTGGTGGTCACCAACACCCGTCTGGTGGCGGATCAGATCGAGACCTTCGAGCTGCTGCCGGCGGAGCTATTCCCGCCCCGGCTGGAAAATTCTGAGGAGGACCTGAACCGTCTGGTCTGGGAAAAGGTTCACCGGCTCTACGGCGAGGACCCACCACAGCTGATCGTGGACCGCCTGAACGTGGAGCTGGGCGGTATTCTGGGCAAGTACGACGTGGTGTACATGTCCGCCCAGAAGCTGGTGCAGCGCAGCAACGAATGCGGCTATCTGGTTGGCTCACGAGGCTCCGTCGGCTCGTCCCTGGTGGCCTATATGTCCGGCATTACGGAGGTCAACTCCCTGCCGCCCCACTACCGCTGTCCTAAGTGCAAAAACAGCGAATTCATCCTGGATGGCAGCTACGGCTGCGGCGCGGATATGCCGGATAAGGTCTGCCCTGTCTGCGGTACGCAGTACATCAAGGACGGCTTTGACATTCCCTTTGAAACGTTCCTGGGCTTCGGCGGCGGCAAGGTGCCGGACATCGACCTGAATTTCTCCGGCGAATACCAGGCCCGGGCCCACCGTCACGCTATTGAGATGTTCGGCGAGACCCAGGTGTTCCGGGCGGGTACCATCGGTACTCTGGCGGAAAAGACGGCCTACGGCTTTGTGAAGAAGTATCTGGAGGAGAATGGCATTGTGGCCTGCCGGGCGGAGGAAAACCGCCTGACCCTGGGCTGCGTGGGCGTCCGCCGTACCACGGGCCAGCACCCCGGCGGCCTGGTGGTGGTCCCGGACGACAAGGATATGGAGGACTTCTGTCCAGTGCAGCACCCGGCGGACGCCGATGATTCCGACACCATCACCACCCATTTTGAATACCACTCCATGGAGGCCAACATCCTGAAGTTGGATATGCTGGGACACGATGACCCCACCATGGTGCGCATGATGCAGGACCTCACCGGGGTAGACCCCCATGAGATCCCCTTGGACGACCCGGATACCATGTCTATCTTCATTTCCAGCAAGGTACTGGGCTATGAAAATGACCCCATTCTGGGGCCAACCGGCGCTGTGGCCATTCCGGAGTTCAATACTCGGTTTACCCGCCAGATGCTCATTGACACCCAGCCTAAGGATTTCAACACCCTGGTGCGGCTCTCCGGCTTCTCTCACGGTACGGACGTGTGGATGGGCAACGCCCGGGAGCTGATCCTCAGCGGCACCGCCAGCGTTCTGGAAACGGTGGGCTGCCGTGACGATATTATGCTGTACCTGATCTCCAAGGGCCTTGACCCCAAAATGAGCTTCAAGATCATGGAGAAGGTGCGAAAGGGCAAGGTGAAGAAGGGCGGCTTCGACGAGGGCTGGGAGGAGGCCATGATGGAGCACGATGTGCCGGACTGGTACATTGAGTCTCTGGCCAAGATCGGCTACCTGTTCCCCAAGGCCCACGCCGTGGCCTACGTCATGATGGCCTTCCGCATCGCCTGGTATAAGGTCCATGAGCCACTGGCGTTCTATGCGACCTTTTTCTCCGTCCGAGCCAAGGCATTTGACGCGGAATACTGCTGTGCCGGCATGGACGCGGTGAAGCGGAAGATCAAGGAGATCGAAAACAACAAGGACGCCACCGCCGTGGAGCAGAACCTGCTGACCACGCTGGAGGTGTGCTATGAGTTCTATCTCCGGGGCTTCCATTTTGACACCATCAACATCTACAAGTCGGACGCCACCAAGTTTATCGTCACGGAAAAGGGCCTTCTGCCGCCCTTTGTGACGGTCCACGGCTTAGGCGAGGCGGCGGCTCTGGACACGGTGGAAAAGCGAAAAGGGAAGGAGTTCATCTCCATCGAGGAGTTTGCCATGTGCTGTAATAAGCTGTCCAAGACCCATATCGAGCAGCTAAAGGCGCTGGGCGCTTTCGCGGGCATGGCGGACACCAGCCAGATCACCCTGTTTTAAGAGGCGATCACCAGGAAATAAGCACGCCCGATCCGGCTGATAGCCGCGTCGGGCGTGCTTTTCAAAAAAGAATTGGAGTGTACTGACAACGGTCAAATTCTAATGAAATTCAATGCGTGTAAGGCTAAAACGCTTTATAGAAACGCACCTCGTATTCCCTGAATACGAGGTGCGTTCTTGTTAAGGAAATTCGTTTTTACTTTTCCAGCTTGCTGTTGCACTTGCTGAGGAAGCGGTCATTGGTGATGATCGCCCGGGTGTGGGTGCCTGCGCCGATGGGACCTTTCTCGTCCCAGGCTTTTACAGCAAAGTCGATCATCTTGCCGTTTTCGGAAACGGCGGTGATCTCAGCCTCTGCCCAGACCTTCATACCCACGGGGGTAGGGGCGTCATGGGAGACATTCAGATGGGTGCCCACGCTGCCCTTCCCCTCCTCCAGATACTGCTGGAGGACGCCGGCCGCGGCATTTTCCATCATAGCCGTCATAAAGGGGGTGCCGAACACCGGCAGCATACCGGAACCGGCCATCTGTGCGGTGAGCTCCGGGGTGACCGTTTTTTCAACAGTCAATTTTGCGCCAATTTCAATCATACTCAGTTCCTTTCTGTCCCGCGTTGGCAGGACTGCGGTTTCTGTTAAATACCCAGCTCCGTCCAGAGATCGTTGTACAGCGTCAGCGTGTCGGCGGGGAGGTTGGTATACAACTCGCAGCGGGCCAGCACCTCGTCGGGAGCGGCCATGATCTCATAGCGCTCCTCGTCCAGAGGCTCGCCGTAGGTCTCCTCGTAGTAAGCGGGATAGCCCTCCAGAGCCTCCAGATTGGGGGAAGCATAGCCAATGTAGTCCATGTTGGCCAGATTGGACTCCGTGGAGGCGATGAAGTTGATCCATTCCTCGGCTTCCTCCTTGTGCTGAGCGGTTTTCAGAACGCACATAGCGTCCACAAACCAGTTGCTGCCCTCCTTGGGCACCACGAACTTCAGATCGGGGTTGTTGTCCAGCATGGTCAGGTAGTCACCGGCGTAGTACATGGCAATGGCGGCGTTGCTGCCCTCCATCTTGCCAAAGACCTCATCCATCACGAAGGACTGGTACACGCCCTTGCTCTTGGCGTCTGCCAGCAGTTCGTAGGCTTCCCGGATCTGAGCCTCATCGGTGGTGTTGATGTCATAGCCCAGATCCAGCAGGGCGGCGGCCAGAGCATCCCGGGAGTTGCGGATCATCAGGACGTTGCCGGCGTACTTCTCGTCGAACATAGCGTCCCAGCTGTCGATGTCGCCGTCCACCATGGTGGAATTGTAGATGATGCCCAGGGTGCCCCAGGTGTAGGGAACGGTGTACTTGTTTTCAGGATCGAAGCTCAGGCTCTTGTACTGCTCGCCGATCTTGGCATAGTTGGGGATGTTGTCGTAGTTCAGCTCCGCCAGCATATCCTCGTCAATGAGACGGGCGATCATATAGTCAGAAGGGACGATGACGTCATAGTCACCAGCGCCGGTTTTCAGCAGGGAGTACAGGGCTTCATTGCTCTCGGCGGTCTGGTAGTTGACCTTGATGCCGGTCTCGTCCTCGAATTTGTAGATCAAGTCCTCGTCAATGTATTCACCCCAGCTGCAAACATTCACAACACGCTTGCCGCTGCCGTTACTGTCGCCGGAATTGGAATCCGAATTGGAATCTGTGCTGCTGGTAAAGCTGTTGCTATTACCGCCGCATCCGGTGAGAAACAGGCTTGCCGCCATGGTCATGGCACAAGTCAAGGCTAATGCTTTTTTCAATTGATCATTCCTCCAGTGTTTTTTTGATTTTTCTATTTCAGGCTTACGCCGTGAAACCATTTTTATCGCCGCTGCTCCGCGGCCAGCTTGCGCTCCTGCCGGGCCTCCCGGACGTTGATGACCGCCAGCAGGACCAGCACCGTCACAAACAGCAGGGTGGAGATGGCGTTGATCTCCGGGGTCACCTTCTTCTTGGTCATGCCGTAGATGGTCATGGCCAGAGTAGAGGAAGAGGAACCGGCGGTGAAGTAGCTGATGACGAAATCGTCAATGCTCATGGTGAAGGCCGTCAGCGCACCGGAGACGATGCCGGGCTTGATCTCCGGGATGATGACCTTCCAGAAGGCCTGCATCCAGGTG
>UQUC01000071.1 GCA_900544105.1 uncultured Oscillibacter sp.
CTGACAAACATGACGGCGGCGATGATCAGGTTCCGGGACTTGGTCAGGTCTACCTGATTCTCCACGATGTTGCGGACGCCCACGGCGGAGATCATGCCGTAGAGGATGAAGCTGACGCCGCCCACGATGGCGGAGGGGATGGAGTTCACCAGCGCGTCGAACTTGGGGGAGAAGCTGAGGATGATGGCGTAGACGGCAGCCAGACGGATCACGCGGGGATCGTAGACCTTGGAAAGAGCCAGCACGCCGGTGTTTTCGCCGTAGGTGGTGTTGGCGGGGCCGCCGAACATACCGGCAAAGGCGGTTGCCAGGCCGTCGCCCGTCAGGGTGCGGTGCAGGCCGGGATCGGCGATGAAGTTATTGCCGGTGGTGGAGGAAATGGCGGACACATCACCGATGTGCTCCATCATGGCAGCGATGGCGATGGGGGCCATGACCAGCACGGCGGACACGTCGAACTTGGCGAGGATGAACTTCTGGAGGCCAATGAGGTGTGCCTCGCCCACAGAGGCGAAGTTGACAAGGGGCTGCATGACGCCGTTGGCATCGGGCAGCTGCGCGCCGCAGAGGGTGGCGATGACGGCCACGATGTAGGCACCCACAACGCCCAGCAGGATGGGGATGATCTTCACCATTCCCTTACCCCAGATGTTTGCCACCACGATGATGGCCATGGCCACCAGAGCCAGCCACCAGCAGGAGGAAGCATTGGTAATGGCGGAGCCGGAGAGGTTCAGGCCGATCATGATGATCATGGGGCCGGTGACGATGGGGGGGAAGTACCGCATGACGGTCTTGGCGCCCAGCACCTTAAAGAGCAGAGCCAGCACCAGATACAGGAGACCGGCGATGACGATGCCGCCCAGAGCGTAGGCCAGCTTCAGTTCGGGATCCAGGCCGTCATAGGCGGGCATGGAGGCCACGGTGGAGAAGCCACCCAGGTAGGCGAAGGAGGAACCAAGGAAAGCGGGGACCTTGAACTTGGTGCACACATGGAACAGCAGGGTACCCAGACCAGCCATCAGCAGGGTAGTCTGGATGCTCAGGGGCAGGCCGTAGCCCTGGACCAGAATGGGCACCAGTACGGTGGCGCCAAACATGGCGAACAGATGCTGCAAGCCCAAAATCAGCATACGGGGGGTGCCCAGGGTGCGGGCGTCGGTCACGGCTTCCTGACCGAGGATAGGTTTCTTTTTCTCGTTCATGTTTTTCTCCTCTCATAACACACAAATCTTCTATCTAAATTTTATAAATAGACCAGGTTCCTGCGGCTATCCGCAAACAGGCATAAAAATACCGGCTCCCATAGCCGGCCAAAAAAGAAAAATAGAAATGACGGGACCGAGGATCCCGAAAATGGAGGAAACAGCGCTTCGCGCGCTCATACTGGACTGCATCATGGTGTTACCTCCTAAGAAATTTATCTGGTCCATTATACAGAAGCCGGTTCCAGATTGCAAGCCGTAATATCTATGATTGGAACAAAAGTTTTCTGTTGGAAATTGTCAAAAATCACAGAAGAACAACATTTGTGATGACCGGTTCCCGTTATTTGAGGGAACTGCTTCCATAAAAGGGCTGCGGGCTTGCCGCCGCCCTTTTATCCGATCAGGTCCGATCAGGTTTCCAGGCCCACCGTCCGCATGACGTCCTCTACCAATCGGGCGGTGTCGGCCTCACCATCTTGGCTGGCCACGATGAGGTCGGCATACCGGGCGTAGAGAACGCAGCGCTCCTCATAGATCTCTTGCAGCGGCGTTCCTGCCGGCACGGCGATGCCCCGGTCATACAGATCTGCCGGCATCCGCTTTTCCAGCTGAGAAAAGGGCGTCTGAAGCCAGATCACCGTGCTGTTTTCCTTTAAATGGGCCATGGCTTCCGGGTAGAGTACCATGCTGCCGCCGGTGGCAATGACCGTGTGGGTCCGCTCCAGATTTGTGCCTACTTTGTTTTCAATTTTGTAAAAGGCCTCCAGTCCGTCCTGCCGTAGGATCTCCGGCAGCGTTTTGCCGGTGGCCTGGACAATGAGATCGTCCGCATCCACAAAGTCGTAACCAAGCCGGTCCGCCAGCGCCTTTCCGACGGTGCTTTTCCCCGTGCCGGGCATACCGATCAGTACAATATTCTTCATAGGCAGCGCCTCCGTGGTAAAAGTAACCTTATCATACGCGATACACGGACAAATGTACATAGTAAAAATACACAAAAATTCGGCGCAAGAAAGATCGACCTTTCATGACAGGGCGGACAAGACTGCCCCGAAAAACACGGTTGAAATCTGTTGAATATGCGCATTGTCAAACGGCGGTCCATTCGGTACAATGTCTAAAAATGGTAATACCTATTTGAGCCGCGCTGTATTCGGAACGGGCGGCAAAACGGAAGGGAGGACCCAAATGAGTCAGAACCCAAGACAGTCCAAGAGTATCCGGGCTCAACTGCTCACCGCTATGCAGGTGGGAGAGTACGCCCATTGTGACCGGTTGCCCCGGGAAAGCGTATTGTCGGAAATGCTGGGCATCAGCCGCACACAACTGCGGGACATTCTGGCCTCTCTGGACCGGGAGGGCTTCATCACCCGGCGCCATGGGGTTGGGACCATCATCAACCGTCATGTGCTGGGCGCACCGGCCAGAATGGACATTGAAGTGGAATTTCTGGATATGATCCGCCAGAGCGGACACACTCCCGGCGTGGCCTTTGTCCGGGCTGCCGATGACAAGGCAGATAATAAGGTGGCCGCCCAGCTGGGCATCCCCACCGGAACGCCGATCCTTCGGATCTCCCGGCTCTGCACCGCTGACAGCCGTCCCGCCATCTACTGCGAAGATGTGGTGGAAAAGGCGAAGCTCCAGCGGCCCTATACGGCGGAGGAGCTGCGCCAGCCCATTTTCGATTTCCTCCAGAATGTCTGCGGACTTTCTTCCTACCTGGATCTGACGGACCTGCGGCCTGTGGCCGCGGACGCTGTCCTGGCTGATATTTTTCAGGTGCCCCAGGGTACACCGTTGCTGAACATGGACGAGGTGGATTACGATATTGAGGGCGCGCCGGTGTTCGCCTCCAACGAGTATTTTGCCGACGGCATCTTCCACCACACGGTCCTGCGGAAAAAACTGTGACCTGCGGACCATCAGCCCAGCGTGAGCGTGGCGATCCATTTTGAAAATCAGGTCATCACAGCTTGACCGTACCGCGTATATGCGCTATTATTAAAAATAATATTTGTAATAAGTAAAACAATAAACGAACGATGAGAAAGGGGTATCTTACTATGGCCTATTTTTTCCAGGAGCCTTCCCATACCTTCAGCGAATATCTGCTGGTGCCCGGTTATTCCTCTGAGCACTGCATCCCCGCCAATGTGTCCTTAAAGACGCCGGTGGTCCGCTTCAAGAAGGGGGAGGAATGTCCCCTGACCATGAACGTCCCTATGGTCTCTGCCGTTATGCAGGCCGTGTCCGGCGAGCAGATGGGCATTGCGCTGGCCAAGGAGGGCGGCATTGCTTTTATCTATGTCTCCCAGTCCATTGAGTCCCAGGCGGCCATGGTCCGCCGGGTGAAGAACTACAAGGCAGGCTTCGTCATCAGCGATTCCAACCTCCGGGTGACGGATACCCTGGCGGATGTGCTGGCCCTGAAGCAGCGCACCGGCCATTCCACCATGGCTGTCACGGATGACGGCACCGGCACCGGCAAGCTGCTGGGCCTGGTCACCAGCCGTGATTACCGGGTCAGCCGTATGGACCCCGATGCCAAGGTGACGGACTTCATGACACCTGTGGAAAAAATCATCTCCGCACCGGAGGGCACCAGCCTGAAAACGGCCAATGACATCATCTGGGATCACAAGCTCAACGCCCTGCCCATTATTTCCAAGGACGGCCATCTGGTGAGCTTCGTGTTCCGCAAGGACTATGATTCTCACAAGGGCAATCCCCTGGAGCTGCTGGACGGCCAGAAGCGCTATGTGGTGGGCGCCGGCATCAACACCCGCGACTATGAGGAGCGGGTCCCCGCCCTGGTGGAGGCCGGTGTGGACGTGCTGGTAATGGACTCCTCTGAGGGCTATTCCTACTGGCAGAAGCACTGCCTGGAGTGGATCCGCGCCAAGTACGGCGATACCGTGAAGGTGGGCGCCGGCAACGTGGTGGACGGCGAGGGCTTCCGCTTCCTGGCTGATGCCGGAGCCGACTTCGTGAAGATCGGCATCGGCGGCGGTTCCATCTGCATCACCCGTGAGACCAAGGGCATCGGCCGCGGTCAGGCCACCGCAGTCATCGACGTGGCCGCCGAGCGGGATAAGTATTTTGAGGAGACCGGCATCTATGTGCCCATCTGCGCCGATGGCGGCATCGTGCAGGATTACCACATCACCCTGGCTCTGGCCATGGGCGCTGACTTCTGTATGCTGGGCCGGTATTTCTCCCGGTTTGATGAGTCTCCCACCAGCAAGATCCTTGTGGGCGGCAGCTATATGAAGGAATATTGGGGCGAGGGCAGCGCCCGTGCCCGGAACTGGCAGCGCTACGATCTGGGCGGCGCCGCCAAGCTGAGCTTTGAGGAAGGCGTGGACTCCTATGTGCCCTATGCCGGTGCTTTGGCAGACGGCATGGCCACCACCCTGGCCAAGGTCCGTTCCACCATGTGCAACTGCGGTGCGCTGACGATCCCGGAGCTGCGTGAGAAGGCTAAGCTGACGTTGGTCTCCGCCACCTCCATTGTCGAGGGCGGCGCCCATGATGTTCTGCTGAAGGACACCACCAACGGTAACCAGCGAGGCTAAGACATTTGAACGGCTCTTATGCCGCCCTCTGACCGCGCGATTGCGCGTCCAAGTGATTTGCGGAGCAAATCCTTGAAATGGGCGGGCTTCGCCTGCCCATTTGGGTCCTATGCGGGGTCCCCGCGCGTCACCGGCGCGTGGGGGGCGGGCGGCGCCCGTGATGTTCTGCTGAAGGACACCACCAACGGCAACCAGCGGGGTTAAGACATATAGAAGAGACAGCTGCTGAAGCTGTCTCTTTTTTTGCCCGGCCCATCCTATAAAAAATGAGCAAACGATTTGCTGAAACTTATCCTAAATCTCTTGTATCTGAACCTGCAAAGTTGTATAATATAAACGATTAAATACATCGGGAACGGCTTGCCCGTTTCCGCGGATCAGGAGCATAGCATGTTACATAGAAAACCTCGTATTTTAGTTGTTGGCAGTTTTGTCATGGACGTGATCGCAACAACAGAGCAGATCCCCGGCGCCGGACAGACGGTTTACGGCAAGTCCTTCCACATGGCACCCGGCGGAAAAGGCGCTAATCAGGCCCTTCAATGCGCCCGTCTGGGTGCGGAAGTGACCATGGTAGGCTGCGTGGGTGATGATCTGTTTGGCCAGCAGCTTCTGGAGCCGCTGCGGGAAGCCGGAATGGATGTCAGTCATGTAGTGGTCCGAAAGGGGATCCACTCCGGCGTGGGACACGTGGTGTTGGAGGTCACGGAACATAGCGCTCAGAACCGCATCGTAGTGATCCCCGGCGCCAACCGGACCTTGACGGTGGAAGAAGTAGCCTGGATCCAACAGGCAGTTTCCGGGTTTGATATGGTCCTGCTGCAATTGGAGGTCCCCATCGAGGTGAACCGGGCCGTGGCCCGCTGGGCCAGAGAGGCCGGTGTACCGGTGATCCTGAACCCGGCCCCCGCCACGGAACTGGACGATGAGCTGCTGAGTCTGGTTTCCTACCTGATCCCCAACGAGCAGGAGGCATCTCAGGAGACCCATCTGCCCCTGCGCTTTGATAAGTCCGGCCCTTGGGATGAGGATCTGAGAAATATTGCCGATACGCTACAAGGTAAGGGCGTGGAGCATGTGATCATCACCCTGGGCAGCTACGGCTCCGCTGTGGCGGAGACCGGCGGCCCCCGGTATGTTCCCTGTGTCCATATGGAGCACGTGGCGGATCCTACGGCTGCCGGCGATTCCTTTGTGGGCGCGCTATCCACCGCGTTGGCTGTGGGTCTGCCCGAGGATGCGGCGCTGACCTTTGCCAGTCACACCGCTGCTATCACGGTCTCCCGGTTGGGAGCCATGCCGTCCCTGCCCACGCTGCCGGAGGTATTGGAGCTAATCCGGACCCGTGGCAGTGCTGGACTGGAATTGTCCTGCTTAGATGCGCTGCGCTGAAACGGGAGGAAGCATGGAGGAACTTTTGGAACTTCGCCCGGGCCGTTACCGGCATTTTAAGGGAAACGAATATGAGCTGCTGTATGTGGCCCACCACTCGGAGACTTGGAGCCGATGGTGGTCTATCGGGCCTTGTATGGAGAGCGGGGCGTATGGGTGCGTCCCGCCGCCATGTGGAGCGAGGCGGTGGACCGGGACGGCTATCAAGGTCCCCGTTTTCGGTGGATCGGTGGAGTCTCGGAAGAGGTCTGACGGCCTGCAAAAATATTTTTCAAGATTTTTGAAAAAAGGGTTGCTTTTTGCGGAAAGCTATGTTATTATACATAAGCTGACTTCGAGAAGTCAACCTCGCATCCGGGTGTAGCGCAGTTGGTAGCGCACTTGACTGGGGGTCAAGGGGTCGTGAGTTCAAGTCTCGCCACTCGGACCATGCAGAGTGTCCTTATAGGATCTGAGTATCCTGTAATGGACACTCTGCTTTTTTATTTCCCACAAAGTTCATACTGCAACCTGTTCCGGGGCGTAGCTGAGTGCTACGTAGTCTTTGAGCACGGTCCCTTTGACTACGACCAGGAATGCCGCACGGTGGAGGAGAAAGTCGAGGCCGCTATGAAGGCCTTCGACTACGGGCTCACCGGCCGCTTTCTGGATACCACGCCGGGCTGGATCATGTATCTTTACTTCCATCCCGGCCAATATTTCAAATACATCCGGCCTATCCGCCGGCTGGAACACACTTGACCGCAAAAACAGAAGGACCACTCTTCGAGCGGTCCTTTTCATTTTTATAGCTCCAGCAGAAACCGGGCGGCGTTTTCCATGGCTGCCGCCGCTTTTTTGATGGGAAACATCTGAAATACGTGCCACATCCCCTCGCTGACCTCCAGCCGGCAGGGTACATGGGCCGCCCGCAGCGACGCGGCCAGGGACGCGGAATCGGAATAGAGTATCTCATGGTCTCCCACTTGGATCAGGGTAGGTGGAAAGCTCCCCAGATCCCCCAGCAGGGGCGACAAATCCGGGTCCTGGAGATCCCTGTCCCCGGCGTATGCCCTCCGGACGGCCTCGATGTACTCCGGTGTCAGCATGGGGTCGCTCTCCACCCGTTCCCGGTAGGATGCCCCGGACATGGTCATATCCGTCCAAGGGGACATCAGCAGCAGGGCCCGGGGCATCCGGCGCCCAGCGGCCTTCAGGCGGCGGCACAGCACCAGGGCCAGGTTGCCCCCGGCGGAATCTCCCGCCACCGTCACGTTTTCCGCCCCGTATCCCTGATACATCAGATAGTCCCAGGCTCGCATGGCATCCTCCACTGCCGCCGGGTAGGGATGCTCCGGCGCCAGCCGGTACTCAAAGCTCAGCACATCGTAGCCGGTGACGTGGGCCAGCTTGGAGGACAGCACCTGGGAATAACCCAGGTTGCCGCTGGTATAGCCGCCGCCGTGGCAGTAGAGAATCACCCGGCGGTCCCCATGGGGCGTTTTCAACCGGGTCCAGGCAGCAGGCATGGTCCCGATGAAAAGCTCTTCATACTCCATCCCCACCATAGGGGCGGTAAGGCGGCCCAGAATTTCCTGGTTCCGGCGCTGATGCTCCAGCTCCTCCGGGGTCATGGCCTCCGGGGAACCGGCGCTGTGCAGGGCTTTCAGTGCCCGCATCAGCGGGTCCATCCGGGGTTTTTCGGCATCCGTTTTCCGGTTTCTGCCTAATTGCAGCTTCTCCATAGGCCCTCCGCTCTTTCGTGTTGATTGCAGAATACCATAAATCGCGGAAAATGGGAAGTGGAAAATGGGCCATCTCTTGCCACGCTTTTCCCCGTGTGCTACAATGATCTGTAACTATTTTCAGGGAGGTGACGCGGATGGCAAAGCCAAACAGCCAGTGGTATCGGCTGGACAATGCCGGTATTCTCTATTCCGCCCTGCAAAGGGAGGAATATTCCGCCATCTACCGCTTCTCCGCCCTGATGACAGAACCGGTGCGGCCCGCCGCCCTGCAAAACGCCATTGACCGGGTGCTGCCCCGGTTCCCCAGCTTTGCCGTCCGCATCCGCCGGGGTCTGTTCTGGTACTATCTGGAGCCAAACACCGCCCCAGGTCCCTTTCTGAAGGCCGACGTGGCCAATCCCTGCCAGCCTGTGCGCTTCCGGGAGGACAACGGCTGGCTGGTGCGGTTTTACTACTACCGGAACCGCATCTCCCTGGAGGTGTTCCACGCCCTGTCCGACGGGGCCGGGGCCTTAACCTTTTTCAGAACGCTGCTGGCGGAGTATCTGCGGCAGATTGGCATCGGTGTTCCGGCCGGAAACGGCGTGCTGGACCTGGAGGAGCCGCCCCGGAAGGAGGAGCTGGAGGACGCATACGCCCGCTATGCCGGGCGTCACGCCCTGGGTCTGCGGCGGATGCCCAAAGCCTATGCCAACACCGGCACCCCGGAGCCTTTTTACACCTTCCATGTCACCATGGGTTTCGTGCCCCTGGGCAAGCTCCGGGAGACCGCACGGAGCTATGGCGCCTCCATCACGGAATATCTCTCCGCCGCGCTGATCCATGTGCTGCTGGAAAAGCAGCGCCGGGAGCATCCCCACAAGGAACGCCCGGTGGCCCTGGCGGTGCCCATCAATCTGCGGAGCTGGTTCCCCTCGGAAACGGTGCGGAACTTCATTACCACCGTCCGCCCCAGCATCGACCCGGCCCTGGGGGATTACACCTTTCCGGAGATCGTTTCCCAGGTGCGGCACTATATGAAGCTCCACGTCCACCGCCAGGAGCTGCAGGCCGCCTTTACCGGCAACGTCCGCTTCACGAAGAATTTCTTTCTCCGGGCGGTGCCGGTGTTTCTGAAAAATCCAGTGATGGCCCTCAACTACTATCTCCTGGGGGTGCGGCCCTACTCCTGTACCTATACCAATCCCGGCGCCTTCACCGTGCCGCCGGAGATGGCTCCCCATATTCAGGGCATGGAGGTGGTGCTGGGCCAGGCCACCGTGCCCCGGTGCCACTGTGCCTCCATCAGCTATGGCGACATCATGGAAATCACCTTTGCCGGCACCCAGGCCGAAACGGACACAGAGCGGGACTTTTTCCGCTTTCTGGTCCGGGAGGGCATCCCGGTGCGGATCGAGAGCAACCGATAAGAGGAGCATTTTATGTCTTACTGTGTCAACTGCGGCGTGGAGCTGGACCCCAGCGCCAAGACCTGTCCCCTGTGCGGGACACCTGCCTGGCATCCGGAACTGGATGCGCCGCCCTATTTCCCCGCCAACTCTGCCGCCGTACAGCCTGCTTCCAGGCGAGAGGCCGCCATCCTGCTGACGGCCATGCTGGTGTCCGTGTCCCTGTGCTGCGGGCTTTTGAATCTGTTCCTGCCCACGGACCGTCCCTGGTCCCTGTACGTCATCGGGGCGGCAGTGATGCTGTGGGTTTGGTTTGCCCTGCCTATGGTGCTGCGGCGGCTGCCGGTCTTTTTCCGGCTCACCGCCGATGTGGCGGCCATTGGCATCTATGTCTGGCTCATCTCCATCGACCTGGGCGGCAGCCACTGGTTCCGGGGGCTGGCCCTGCCCATGATCGGCTGGGCTGGGGTGCTGGTCTTTCTTTTGAGCTTTCTGCTCCGGGGCGGGCGGCGCTCCATACTTTCCGCTATTGCCCTGGTCATCGGGGCGGCTGGGCTTCTGGCCATGGGCATTGAATTCTGCGTCGACCGGTATTTCCGTGGTGTGTGGCAGCCGGGGTGGTCCCTGATCGTGCTGGCGGTCTGCGTGGGGCTCATCATTCCCCTGCGGATCGTCCGGCGGGTGCCCTCTCTCCGGGAGGAGGCCCGCCGCCGCTTCAACCTGTGACGCATAACACTTTAAGGAGGCGAATATGAATATCTCTCAGATCATGGAAAAAATGATCGTATTCTCCAACGGGAACCTGCACGACATGAACCATTTCATGTGCGTGTGGACCTACGCCAAAACCATCGGCGAGCTGGAGGGGCTGGACCGGAAAACCCAGGAAACGCTGGAAATCGCCGCCATCACCCATGACATCGCCTGCCCCCTGTGCCGGGAAAAATACGGAAACACCAATGGCAAGCGGCAGGAGGAAGAGGGTGGCCCTCTGGTACGGAGCTTTCTGGCGGATGCGGGCCTGTCTGCGGAGCAGGTGGACCGGGTGGCTTATCTGGTGAGCCACCACCATACCTACACGGATATTGACGGCATCGACTATCAAATTTTGATTGAGGCGGACTATATCGTGAACGCATCCGAAAGCGGCTACAGCCCGGAAAACCGGAAGAACTTTCTGAAAAAGCACATGAAGACTGAAAGCGGTAAGCGGCTCCTCCGCTCCACGTTCTGTATGGAAACATAAAAAGGACCTGTTGCAAAATAGGCTCACAAAGGACGCGGGGGCAAAAGGTCTTTCTCTGACCTTTTGCCCCCGCG
>UQUC01000072.1 GCA_900544105.1 uncultured Oscillibacter sp.
CGCGCGAGGTGGCGCAGAAGTTCGCGGCGGACTCGGGTTCCCATATCGGAAAGATCAAGTCCGCGAACCAGGGACAGTTCTCCATTACGGATGCCAATCAGAGCACGCCGTATGAGAAGAAGGTTCGTGTCGTGACGACCGTGACTTACTTCCTGAAAGACTGATCACCTGATCGGTGTACCGGTAAAGAAAAAGCACCGAGGCGAAGTCTGCTTCGCGTCGGTGCCTGAAGAAGAGGGATCGCCAGACGGAGATCCCTTCTTTTTCTTTGGAATCAGGCTGCTTTCGTCAGCTCGTCGATACGGTAGGTGAGCTCGTCGCTGGGAACAGCGCCGACCACGTGATCCGCCACTTCGCCATCCTTCATGAAGACAAAGCACGGAATCGAACGGATGCCGAACTGCGCCGCGATTTCCTGCTCTTCGTCGACATTGATCTTGCCGACCTTCACTTTGCCCTCGTAATCCTTGGCAATTTGGTCAACAACTGGACCCATCGTACGGCAGGGACCGCACCAGTCGGCGTAGAAGTCCAGCAGGACAGGCTTATCGGAATTCAGTACCTCGTTTTCAAAATTCAGAGAAGTGATGTTCAGTTCAGCCATAAGAAAGGCTCCTTTCATTTGTATATCATCAGTCTTTGTTTTTCAGCTTGCAAATACTCTGGGGTATAGTCTCCGCGGGATAGAAGGCGCACTGCGTCCGCGGCTTGTCAAGTTACCATGGTGATGAGCAGCGAAGTCAGCATGAGGCTGTAAGAACCGAGAGCGAAGCAGAGAATGTCGTTCTCTCTCAGTCCTTCAGAGATTTGTAGTAGAGCATACAGTGGCAGTAGCCCTCGAAATCAGGGTCGGCGATCTGGTCCTTAAACTCCTGACACATGCACTTGGTAGCCTCCGTGCGCTCCAGGCGGCAGGGGCAGTACCCGCCGGTACGTTTCAGGCCCTCGCGGACGGTGCGGACGACCTCCTGATCGGAATTGAGCTTGATTTTCATGTCAGTTCCCTCTTTCCTCGTTTTTTGTTATGGGCTTATCATAGCAGGCTTCGCCCCGTCCTTCTGTAACAAAGTCACATTCACGAAAAAAATCCGACGCTTTTTTCAGCGTCGGATTTTTCAGGTCAGCTGCTTCAGGCTGTCCGGATCCCGCAGGGTGATGGCACCGCGCTTGAGCTCCACAAGGCCCTCCTCCGAGAACTGCTTGAGCATCCGCGCCACGGCCTCCCGCGCGGAGCTGATGTGCTGGGCAATCTGTTCATGGGTCATGCGGATCGTATCAGAGCCGGTGCGCTCCGCTTCGGACAGAAGAAAGCCCGCCAGCCGCCGGTCAAGGCCCTTGAACAAAAGCTGCTGCATGGCCCACATCACGTCAGAAAACCGCGCCGTGGCCAGCTCATAGAGGCAGCAGCGCACAGCCAAATTCTGCTCCTTGAGCATGGCGACGATATTTGCGGGGATAATGAGGACCTCGGTATCCCGCTGGGCAGTCATCTGGGTGTCAAAGGTGATCTGACTGATGACGCAGGAGGCCGACAGCACACACAGGTCGCCCCCGTACAGCCGGAACAGCGTCACCTCCCGCCCCTCGTCGGAGAGGAGATAGGTGCGGATCTCACCGGAGAGCACCAGCACCAAGCCGAGACATTCGCTGCCGCCGTCATGGATAAGCGCGCCCTTTTCATAGCGGTGCGTCACCGCACTGCGCTGCAACGTTTCCCGCTCCCGTTCGGTCAATGAGGGCCAAAACGGAAGCTGCACCAGCCGGTCCTCCATATCAGTGGCAGCCGTGATGGCCGCAGCCATGCTCGCCGCAGGTGTGGCCGCCCTCACCGTGGGCGTGGTCGTGATGATCACAGTGGACGTTGGGATCGTATGCAAGCGCGCTTGCCAGCAGGGCGTTCACCGCTGCGTCCGCTTCGCCGCTGACGCCGCCGTAGAGCTTGATACCGGCCTCCGCCAGTGCCATCTGGGCACCGCCGCCGATACCACCGCAGATCAGGGTATCCACGCCCCGCTGCATCAGGAAGCCAGCCAGCGCGCCGTGGCCGCTGCCGTTGATGTCCACCACTTCCTCCCGGACGATCTTGCCGTCTGCCACCTCATAGAGCTTGAACTGCTCCGTGTGGCCGAAGTGCTGAAAGATCTGACCGTTTTCATAGGTAACTGCGATTTTCATATCAGGTTCTCCTTTTTGTTTGTGATTGGTTTCGTTGAATGTCCGCACCCGGCAGCTGCGGCCGCAGTGCGGATGCTCCTCCCCGCCGCAGATGCGGTAATTCCCGCCGGTGATGCGCAGCGGCTTTCCGTGGACAAGACACGCCGCGATCTTCTGCCGCGCGCTTTCGTAGATCTCCTGTACGGTGGAACGGGAAATGTCCATCTGGGCGGCACACTGCTCATGGGTACACTGTTCCAGATCCACCAGCCGGATGACCTCATATTCGTCCAGCGTCAGCAGGATCGGCGTTCCACCTCCGCCCCCGTTCGGGCAGAAGGTATCGATCTGCGGCTTGCCGCAGATCCTTCGGCACCGCGGTGGTCTCGGCATTCATACGCCCCCTTCGTTTTCGGTATATGCCGATTATAAATCAGTTTTTTGGAAAAGTCAATCGCTTTCTGCCGCTGCGCAGTCTCCTGATGCCGTGGAACAGCTACGGCGGCCTCTCTCCATAAAAAATACCGCTGTACAGGTTCCCGTACAGCGGTATCCGATCCCAAAAGTTTCGATTACAGTTTATTTTTGCGGCTGCGACAGCTTTTTCAGCACCCAGATCTGAATAGGAACGGAGCAGAGAAAGGTCAGCAGGTCCGCTACCATCTGAGCCATCTGGATACCGGGCAGGCCCAGCGTCAGGGCCAGGGTCCACACGGTAGGGATAAAGAACAGCCCCTGCCGGGCCACCGCCATAAAGGTGGCCGGCACCGTCAGCCCCATGGTCTGCTGACACATATTGCCCATGACCACCCAGCTTTGCAGGCAGAAGGTCGCGCACTGGTACCGCAAAGCCGCCGTACCGATGGCGATGACCTCCGGATCGTCCCGGAAGATGGATACAAGCTGCGGTGCGCAGGCAAAGCCCGCCGCGCTGACAGCCAGTAACAGCACGAACGTCACCTTGACGCTGAACCAGAAGCCCTCCTTCACCCGATGGTACAGACCGGCACCGTAGTTGAAGCCGCACACCGGCTGAAAACCCTGACCGAAGCCGATCATGGCAGAGCCGCCGAACATCATGATCCGCTGCACCACGCCCATAGCGGCGATGGCCGCGTCACCATAGGTCCGGGCCGCCTGATTGAGGCAGATGGTAGCCACGCTTGCAAGACCCTGCCGGGCCAGAGACGGCAGACCGCCCTTGAAGATCCACAGATAATAATAGGGCTTCAGCTTCACATGAGAAAGACGGAGCTTGAGGTTGCCGCCCTTGGTGCAGCCAACCAACAACAGGCAAAAGCTGACAAACTGACTGATGATGGTGGCCCAAGCAGCGCCGGCGATCCCCAGATCCAGCACAAAGATCAGCAGCGGGTCCAGTCCGATGTTCAGCACCGCGCCGCTGGTGATCCCCACCATGGCGTAAGCGGCGCTGCCCTGAAAACGAAGCTGGTTATTCAGCGCCAGCGATGAGGTCATCCACGGCGCGCCCAGTAAAATTACGCTGAGGTACGCTTTGGTGTAGGGCAAAATGGTGTCCGTGGAGCCCAGCAGGTAGGCCAGAGGTTCCAGAAACAGCAGTCCCAGCACACAGATCACTACGCCGGTAGCCAACGCGCTGAAGAAACCTGTGGAGGCCATTTCCGACGCCCCCTGATAGTTTTTGTGGCCGATCTCCCGGGAGATGAAATTGCCACTGCCCTGGCCGAAGAAAAAGCCGATGGCCTGAATAATGGCCATCAGGGAAAATACCACGCCCACCGCGCCAGTGGCGGCGTTGCTCTTCAGCATCCCTACAAAAAATGTATCTGCCATGTTGTAAAAGGCAGTCACCAGCATACTGACCACGCAGGGCAGCGCCATGCGTGGGATCAGCCGGCTCACCGGTGTTTCCGTCATCAGTTGATACTTCTTTTGCTGTTGATCTTCCAAAAAAGTCCCCCCTGTGCAGATATGGCTGTCATTTTTGTGGATTGTAACATATTTTTCAAAAAAAGAAAAGCAAAACGTAAAATTTTTCCGCGCTTTCCGGACATTTTTATGATTCTTGACAGAAAAAGTCCTTGAATCTCGGTCAAAAGGTGAGTATAATATAAAAGATTATTGACCGGGGCTTTTGCCTCGCACAAAACTTCAGGGACTACCCGGAGAGGATGAGACAGATGACTGCATACAAAGACATGACACTGGATCAACGGAGGGCGGAATACGCAGCATTACAGACCGCTTTTGCAGATCTGAAGGCACAGGGGCTGAAGCTGGACATGACCCGCGGCAAGCCCTGCAAGGATCAGCTGGACATGGTATCTGACATCTTCGATATGCTCAAGGAGCCGGAGGACTATATTGTCGACGGCATTGATATCCGCAACTATGGTGCGCTGTCCGGTCTGCCGGAGGCCAAGCGCCTGTTCGCAAACCTTTTGGACTGCAAGCCCAAGCAGGTATTTGTGGGCGGCAACGCCAGCTTGCAGCTCATGTATGGCGTGATCGACTGCGCCTTTATCCACGGCCGCCTCAACAGCCCCCGCCCCTGGTGCAAGGAGCCTGTTGTCAAGTGGCTGTGCCCCGCCCCCGGCTATGACCGCCACTTCAAGCTGACGGAATCCTTCGGCTTTGAGCTCATCACCATTCCCATGACCTCCACCGGTCCGGACATGGACGCCGTGGAGGAGGCCATCAAGGACCCGGCGGTGAAGGGCATCTGGTGCGTACCCAAGTATTCCAACCCCGAGGGCATTATCTACTCCAAGGATACCATCGTCCGCATGGCCTCCATGAAGCCTGCCGCGCCGGACTTCACGATCATGTGGGATAATGCGTACTGCATCCACGAGTTTGACGGCGACTATGTGGAGTTCCCGGACATCTTGCACCAGTGCAAGAAGTATGGCAACTATGATATGGTCTACGAGTTCGCCTCCACCTCCAAGATCACCTTCCCCGGCGACGGTGTGGCCTGCATGGCTACCTCCGAAGCCAACCTGGAGGATTTTGAGAAGTGGATCGGTATTCAGACCATTTCCTATGATAAGGTGAACCAGCAGCGCCACGTGCTCTATCTCCAGAACCGGGCCCACACCCTGAAGCTGATGAAGAAGCACGCCGCATTCATGAAGCCGAAGTTCGAGGCTGTTCTGAGCACTCTGGAGCAGGAGATTGCCCCGCTGGAGATTGCCAGCTGGAGCCATCCCAAGGGCGGCTATTTCATCTCCTTTGACGCCATGCCCGGCACCGCCAAGCGGACGCTGGCCTTGTGCAAGGAGGCTGGCGTGGCCATGACCGCCGCCGGCGCCACCTTCCCCTACGGCATCGACCCCAACGACAGCAACATCCGTATTGCCCCCTCCTTCCCGCCGGTGGAGGATGTGGAGAAGGCCATTGCCGTTTTCTGCACCTGCGTAAAGATGTCTGCATTGGAGAAGCTGGGCGTATGAGATACCAAGGCATGGTCTACCGTCCGCCCTCTGAGGCGTACAGCCTCATCGTGCAGGTGACCTACGGTTGCAGCCACAATACCTGCGCCTTTTGCAGCATGTACAAGGAAAAGCGCTTTGCCCTGCGGCCTCTGCATGAGGTCCTGGAGGATTTCCAGATGGCCCGGCAGCGCTACCGCAGCGTCCGACGTATTTTTCTGGCGGACGGTGACGCACTGATCCGAAAGGCCAGTGAACTGTACACAATTCTGGATACCATCCGAGAGCTGTTTCCGGAGTGCGAGCGGGTCACCAGCTACGCCTCTCCCAGCAGCATCCGCCTGCGGACGGACGAGGAGCTGCAAACCCTCCGGGCCAAAGGCCTGACCATGGTCTACATGGGATTGGAATCTGGCAGTGACAAGGTCCTCACCCTCATGCGCAAGGGGCACCCTGCCGCCGAGATCATCGAAACGGGGCAGAAGGTCCGCAGAAACGGCATGGCACTATCCGTCACTGCCATCACCGGTCTGGGCGGCCCGGAACTGCTGGAGGAACACGCCATCAAGACCGCCGAGGCTTTCAATGCCATGAACCCGGAATACATTGGAATGCTGACGCTGATGGTGGAGCCGGGAACGCCTCTGTATGACTGGGTCCATGACGGCAGCTTCCGTCTGCTGGACCAGCATCAGGTGTTGAAGGAAACGGAGCTGCTGGTCTCTCACTTCGATAGCCCCGGCAGTGTGTTCCGCATGAATCATGCCAGCAACTATCTGGATCTCCGGGGCACCCTGAATCAGGACCGGGATGCTCTGCTGGCCAAGATCCATCAGGCTGAGCAGGATCTCAGCTGTCTGCGGCCCGAAAGCTGGCGCGGATTGTAATTTTCAAGCAAAACCACCTGACCGGAGCAGTCCGGTCAGGTGGTTTTTGTTTGTTTTCTCCAAAACTGACCGGCGCAAATTTTGTTTGACACTGTTTGGAATCGTGCTATGATAAGGGTGAACGCACCCCCGCATACGCACTTTGTAAAACCGGATCATGGAGGGTAATGATATGGATTTTGAAGCGATCAAGGCTGCGGCCCAAAACTATCAGGCGGACATGACCCGCTTCCTGCGGGAAATGATCTCTCACCCCAGCGAAAGCTGCGAGGAACGTGAGGTCGTCCACTGCATCAAGGCCGAGATGGAGCATCTGGGCTATGACAAGGTGGAGATCGATGGTCTTGGCAACGTCATCGGCTGGATGGGCGATGGTGAGAAGATCATCGCCATCGACTCCCACATCGACACCGTGGGCATCGGCAACCTCTCCAACTGGGAGGCTGACCCCTACGAGGGCTATGAGACCGAGGACGTGATCTACGGCCGGGGCGGTTCCGACCAGGAGGGCGGCATGGCCTCCGCCGTTTACGGCGCCAAGATCATGAAGGATCTGGGGCTGATCCCTGAAGGTTATAAGATCATGGTGGTCGGTTCCGTGCAGGAGGAGGACTGCGACGGTATGTGCTGGCAGTACATCGTCAACAAGGTCTTTAACGGTCCTGAGGACGCCAGAAGCAAGATCGAGTTTGTTATCTCCACTGAGCCTACCGACGGCGGCATCTACCGGGGTCACCGTGGCCGCATGGAGATCCGCGTGGATGTAAAGGGCATCTCCTGCCACGGCTCCGCTCCGGAACGGGGAGACAACGCCATCTACAAAATGGCCGATATTCTCCAGAACATCCGCTCTCTCAACGAAAACGGCGACGGCCCCTCCAACGAGATCAAGGGCCTGGTAAAGATGCTGAACCCGGCGTTCAACCCAGAGCACGCTGAGGACGCTCAGTTCCTGGGCCGTGGCACCTGCACCGTGTCCCAGATCTTCTATACCTCTCCCTCCCGCTGCGCTGTGGCGGATAGCTGCGCCATTTCCGTGGATCGTCGCATGACCGCCGGCGAGACCTGGGATTCCTGCCTGAAGGAGATCGAGGCTCTGCCCGCCGTCCAGAAGTATAAGGATGATGTAAAGGTCAGCATGTATATGTATGACCGGCCCTCCTGGACCGGCGAGGTCTACGAGACCGAGTGCTTCTTCCCCACCTGGATCAACAAGGAGAGCGCCGCTCACGTGCAGGCGCTGGCTGACGCCCACAAGTCCCTCTGGGGCGAGGCACGCATCGGTCACGCTGACGCCGACCCCAAGTACGACGCCATGCACCTGCGGAACCGCCCCCTCATCGACAAGTGGACCTTCTCAACCAACTGCGTGTCCATTCAGGGCCGGTACGGGATCCCCTGCGTGGGCTTCGGCCCCGGCGCGGAATCGCAGGCCCATGCGCCCAACGAGATCACCTGGAAACAGGACCTCGTGACCTGTGCCGCCCTGTACGCCGCTGTGCCCGGCCTGTACAAGCCGGAAAACAAGACCGCTGACGTCACCGAGTTCCGCCAGAGCCTGACGGACAACGACATCAAGTGAATCATGAAAGAGGGGACTTTCTCCCCTCTTCAGTTTCCCCCACCAGTGAAACGTTTTCACTGGTGAATGCCGCCCCAGGCGGCTGGGGCCATGTATTTTTCCAAGGCACATATCCTTGGAAAATGATCTGAAACCCCATCAAAATTACATAAAATTCAGGAGATAGAATTATGTCTAAGACCACGGAACTGGCGCGGCATCTGGAGCGCCTGCATATCAACAACATGTATAAGTCCGACTTTTATTGGACTTGGGACAAGACTGATGAGGAATTGGAGGCCATCTTCACCGTAGCCGATGCGCTGCGGGATCTCCGGGAGCGGAATCAGTCCACCCGGATCTTTGATTCCGGTCTGGGTATCTCCATCTTCCGGGATAACTCCACCCGCACTCGCTTCTCCTTCGCCTCTGCCTGTAATCTGCTGGGTCTGGAGGTTCAGGATCTGGATGAGAAGAAGTCTCAGATCGCCCACGGCGAGACCGTCCGGGAAACCGCCAATATGGTGTCCTTCATGGCGGACGTCATCGGCATCCGGGACGATATGTTCATCGGTGAGGGCCATAAGTATCAAAAAACCTTCATGGACGCCCTGGACGAAGGCTACCGGGATGGTATCCTGGAGCAGCGGCCCACCCTGGTAAACCTCCAGTGCGATGTGGACCACCCAACCCAGTGCATGGCGGATATGTTGCACATCATCCATCAGTTCGGCGGCGTGGAGAACCTCAAGGGCAAGAAGATCGCTATGACCTGGGCCTATTCCCCCTCCTACGGTAAGCCCCTGTCCGTTCCGCAGGGCGTCATCGACCTGATGACCCGCTTCGGTATGGATGTGGTGCTGGCTCACCCCGAAGGCTATGACGTCATGCCTGAGGTGGAGGAGATCGCCAAGAAGAATGCCGCTGCCACCGGCGGCAGCTACAAGAAGGTCGCCACCATGGAGGAGGCCTTCGACGGCGCGGATATCGTCTATCCCAAGAGCTGGGCGCCCTTCGCCGCTATGGAGCAGCGCACCAAGCTGTACGCCGCCGGCGATCAGGCGGGCATTGACGCGCTGGAGCAGAAACTGCTGGCCCAGAACGCCCAGTTTAAAAACTGGACCTGCTCTGAGGACATGATGAAGCGCACCAAGGACGGCAAGGCCCTGTATCTCCACTGCCTGCCCGCTGACATCACCGGTGTCTCCTGCAAGGAGGGTGAGGTGGACGCCTCCGTGTTCGATCGGTATCTGGTACCCCTCTACAAGGAGGCCAGCTTCAAGCCCTATATCATCGCCGCCATGATCCTCATGAGTCAGGTGAAGGACCCTGTCTCCTGCCTGCGGGCGCTGGACGGCGCCAATGACAGCCGCAAACGGTTCTAAGTTTTACATTTCCTGTTGGACCCTCATAAAAACGACAATAGCGGGGATACTGATTGCATCAGTATCCCCGCTATGATCATCCATTGTCAGAAATTGTCAGGAATGAGGAACAACAGTATGGGTAAACGAATTGTCATCGCCCTGGGCGGCAACGCGCTGGGCAAAAATCTGCCGGAACAGATGCTGGCGGTAAAGGAGACCTCCAAGGCCATTGCGGATCTGGTGGGGGCCGGGCATCAGGTCGTAGTGGCCCACGGCAACGGTCCCCAGGTGGGCATGATCCAGAATGCCTTCGCCGCCTATCGCAAGCAAGAACCCTCTGCCGATGTGATGCCCCTGTCCATGTGCGTGGCCATGAGCCAGGGTTATATCGGCTATGATCTGCAAAATGCTCTGAGGGAGGAGCTTTTGGACCGGGGCCTTCAGCAGGGCGTTGCCACGATGCTGACGCAGGTGGTAGTGGAAGGAGACGATCCGGCCTTTCAGCACCCAACCAAGCCCATCGGCGCCTTTATGACCAAGGAGGACGCCGAGAAAATGGCCCGCGAAAAGGGCTGGCACATTGCGGAGGACGCAGGCCGGGGCTGGCGGCAGGTAGTGGCCTCCCCCAAACCCATATCCGTAGTGGAATTGACCACTGTCCGGGCGCTGGCGGAGGCAGATAACGTGGTCATCGCCTGCGGTGGCGGCGGGATCCCCGTCATCGCCATGAACCACCATCTCAAGGGCGCCGCTGCGGTCATTGACAAAGATTTCGCCGCGGAGCTGCTGGCGGAACATCTGGATGCCGATATGCTCATCATCCTCACCGCCGTGGAAAAGGTGGCTGTGAACTTCAACAAACCGAACCAGAAATGGCTGGATGCCCTGACGCCGGAGGAAGCCCGCGCTTATATAGGCGAGGGGCAGTTCGCTCCCGGCTCCATGCTTCCAAAGGTGGAAGCCGCCGTCAAATTTGCGGAATCCAAGCCCGGCCGCACCGCCCTCATCACCCTGTTGGAAAAGGCCCGGGACGGCATCGACGGTAAAACCGGCACCCGTATCACCTGCTGAACTTCCCCGCCCCCCACAGTTGAGTCAAAACCTCCGGCTAAGCCGGAGGCTTGAGTAAGCCCTATAAGGGCTTTATG